>NZ_OY781940.1:0-355000 GCF_963677315.1 uncultured Sphaerochaeta sp.
CTCCCGTCTTGGATCCTTTCTATGATGGAGAGGCTATCGTCAGTTATTCGCTGGATCCTCTCCAACTCTCTTCCTTGTATCTCCAACAGTTTCAGTTGCTCCCGCTCTGAAAGGGGAACCTGCTGTGAAGTCGACTGGAGAAGCTTTGCCGCAAAATTCGCCATCCTCTCCCCTCTCTTGATCCCAGCCTTCTCCCAAACTGCATAGGTTTCTTTCTCTTTCTGGATAAACACGAATGATTCACCAAGGAGATGCAGTGAAAGCACCGCTCAAGGTCTGATTCCACAATCATGAGCGGGGGGTTGTCTTGGGGTATGGTGGAAAAGAACTTCTCCCTACCCTTCAATGTGTCAGCTCTCCCTCTTGCATACGTGAGGGTTTTTGCTCCTCTTGGTCGATGACACAAAAGCATATAACGGATTCCCAATGATTATCAGCGTCCTGCAAACCCTGTCTCACTTCTGTTCATTCCTCCAGTTTAGCAGTGATCGATGCCAATACCAGTGTCGGAAAGAAATCACTGGCAATAGTTGCAAGATAACCACCTGTGGTGCTACAGTGAAGTATGGCGACATTGATTACATCCCTGCAGAAGCACTTTCATGGTAGTGAGAGCTTGTATCTGTATTACGGGAAGCGGAGGGAAAACCACTGCTTTGATACAGCTCGCTAATGCGTACGCAGCTGAGATGAAGCGGGTTCTTGTCCTCTACCACTACGAAGGTACTTTACCCTGTAGACAGGGACTATCATTGCGACCGATACTTCTGGGATAAGGATGTATTCTCATACCAATGCAAGAAGGGTGAGCGGGTTTTCTATGCAAAACGCGGTCTCATCAAGGCAGAAGCACCGCCTACCGAAGACCTTGAACGTTTAAAAGAACACTATGATGTGCTCTTGCTGGAAGCAGATGGAGCTCGCGGGATGGACCTCAAACTACATAGTGAGAGGGATCCAGTGGTACCGGAATTCACTACCGCAACCTTGGCAATTGCTTCTTTTTCCGTCTTCGGCAAGCGTCTCAGTGAACACTGTTTCGGCTGTGAATCGTTGACTGATCGTCTCATCGATGAAGAGACCTACTCCTTCTTGCTTACTCATCCCGAAGGTATTCAGAAACGAATGAAAGGTACACGTGCTATACTTTTCAACCAGGCAGAGAGAGCCGACCGAAGCAAGATCGAGAACATACGAAGATTGTTCCCTGATCTGCCTTTGTTTTTCGGTTCACTTGAAGAAAACGTACTTATAGAAAGGAAAATACCATGAAACATACAGTATTCGAAGCAGCAGCATACTTGAGTGAACACAAAGAGGACTTTGTGTATGCCACCATCATCAGGACTGAAGGGTCCACCAGCAGAAACCAAGGGTCCATGGTCATTGATACAAAAGGAAGGATTACCGGGACTGTCGGGGGAGGAGAACTCGAAGCGTACGTACTCAGCCAGTCCCTCAACCTGATCAGTAATGATGAGTCATACCGCCATATACACTTCACCGTCCAGATGGATGATGAGGTGAGTGTAGGTGTTGTCTATCTCTTCCTCCTCCGCTGCACCTCTGATGTAGAACGGAAAGCCTTCATCGATTTCAGGCGCTGGGAGTCGTATGAACTTGACCATGTATTTGGTCTTCAGTTGCAACCCACAGTGGCTTTGCTTGGACTTTGTGAAGGAGGAGCTACCATTGGGGATGTGCATCCAACATTCCTCAGTCACGCACAGGAGGCACTCAACAAGAAAAGTACTACCCTGATAGATACCGGCTCTTGGACCTGTCACCTCAGCCTCCCGGTGAATTACCACAACCTCCTTTTGATCGGTGGAGGACATGTAAACCAGGCAATCGCGGAACTCGCTCACTTTGTAGGGATACCCACCCAGGTGGTTGAAACACGTGAAGACTTTGCTACGGAAGAGCTCTTTACCTACTCAAAAAAACGTGAGGTTGCCCCTACCCTTGCCGAAGCACTGAACAATATTGAGACCAATGAGTATACGGCTTGTATCATCGCAAGCCATGCCTTTGGACCAGGAACCACTAAACTACTCCTCGGCAGAAACATTGCCTATCTTGGGGTACTGGGCTCCAGACACAAGGCAAAGAAGCTGCTTGCTTCCCTCACCCTTGACCAGAATGATCTGAAGCGATTGCACTGTCCTATTGGACTGGATATCGGCACTGAAACCCCTCAGGAGATTGCACTCTCCGTACTGAGTGAGGTAATGAAGGTTTTCAACAACCGGAGTGGGCAGAGCCTCAAGCACAAGGCAAACAAGATGATCGTGGTCCGAGGTGGAGGCGACCTGGCTACAGGAGTCATTCTGCGGCTCTTCAGAGCAGGATACTATGTAGTGGTACTGGAGACTGAACAGCCTACGGTTATCAGGAGAACTGTCAGCATCGCACAGGCAATGTACAGCAATACCGACACCATAGAGGGAGTGATAGCATCCCGCTGCAATGACCTGAAGGATGCCTATGCAAAGATGGATGCAGGCATCATACCCGTCCTGGCAGACCCGGAGGGTGAACAGATCAAGAGAATAAAACCCGTCTGTGTGGTGGATGCCATCATGGCCAAGAAGAATATCGGTACCACCATCACCGATGCTCCACTGGTTATCGCCCTTGGGCCCGGGTTTGTGGCAAAACAGGATTGTGATCTGGTCATCGAGACCATGAGGGGACATAGTCTTGCAAGAATCCTGAGTGAAGGTTCAGCAATGCCCAATACTGGAATCCCAGGGGTCATCGGAGGGTATGGGAAAGAACGGGTGCTCCACAGCCCTGCAGAGGGAGTCTTCTCCAGTGACCATCAGATCGGCGATCTGGTTAAGCAAGGTGAGGTAATTGCCAAGGTTGGTGAGGTGGATGTCATTGCAACCATCGATGGGAAGCTCAGGGGCTTGCTGAACAATGGACTGAAGGTTCCGGAGCACTTCAAGATTGCTGATATCGACCCACGTGGCGAGTATGCTGACCATACCACGGTAAGCGAAAAAGCCATGGCAATCGGAGGTGCTGTTCTGGAGGCGGTAGACGGATTCCTCAGCAGAGCATAAGACGGTACAAGAGGGACCACACCCGGCTCTGAATAGCGTAAGGTGTGGTAATCTTTCCATTATTCTTTGCTATCTTCAATGGATATTTTGCCTTCAATCCGTTAGTATGGAGTAAATACACTGTCCTTGCCAGGAGGAACCATGGATAGGAAACACTACTACTCACAACTACTCAGCGCATTGAAACATGATATCGTAGAGCGAAGGACTATCCTGCAGGGTCCCTGCACAGGGGATGAGGTGATCCTGCAGAACAAGCAGGTCATCGCCAGCTTAGAGAGAGGAGAGCATGACTGGGATGATTCCAGTCTTCTCAGGGAGCGTCTCTCCAGCGATGTACATCTGGTCATCTTTGGCGGTGGTCATATTGCCCTCGATCTCTACCATCTTGCGATCGATCTTGCCTTACGGGTCACAATTGTCGATGATCGCCCAGAATTCTGCAATCAAGAACGATTTCCCCAGGCTACCTGTCTCTGTGCCCCGTTTGAAGAGGTTCTGGAAAGGCCTCAATCGTGGATCAGGCCGTACTTCATCATCACCACCAGAGGGCATGCCTTTGACAGGCTCTGCCTGGAGAAAACACTTCACCTTCCCCACTCCTACATCGGCATGATCGGCAGCAAGAAGAAGGTTGCAAACACCTTTGATGCACTACGCGATGCAAATTACAGTGAAGCAGAACTTGCTTCTGTGAAAGCCCCCATCGGACTGGATATCGGTGCAGTGACTTCCTCGGAGATTGCCCTCTCCATTCTTGCGCAGGTCATCAGTGAATACCGCAAGAAGGAACAAGCGGTCAGGCTGGACGAACAATTGCTTGCCCGCCAGGCCACCGGGGAGCACCATATTCTCGTCCGCGTAGTGGAAAAGCATGGATCGGCTCCGTGTGAAGTCGGTTTCCAGCTAGCCCTGTTTGCTGACAGGTCCCTGATGGGGACGGTTGGCGGTGGGGAGATTGAGGCAAGGGCGATCAAAGAGGCACAGAAGATGCTCCTGGATGTGCAAATGCAAGACCATACGGTACGCTACGATTTGAGTAATGAACGTGCCGGCAGTATTGGGATGATCTGCGGAGGTGTGGCAACCCTGCTGTTTCAGCGCAGGTGATACCCTTCACCTACCATCTCATAGGCAAATAACTGCGAGGCTTGTTCCTCATCATAGGCAAAGTCCCAGCACCCCATCCTATGGAAGGTGGTGCCACCAAACCCTTTCTTGAAGGTATAGAGGCCTCTCATCGGGTGGTCCATTCCTCCCGTTGGGGAGACCCCGAAGAGGTCGTATTCTGTGCATCCCCATCTCTTTGCCAGCTGAATTGCATGCCACTGCAAGGCATAGGTACTCATGGAGTTCCTCATCTTGGAAGAAGAGGCTCCGTAGAGATAGGTTGCCCGGCGCGCTGAACGACTGAGGAACATGGCACTGAGCGGCTGCCCATCAAAGAAAGCCATCAGAAGTACAATTTCTGCTCCCTCATCTTCAGCGCTGTACAGTGCATCAAAATATGAGCGGTCGTGCAAGGTTATCCGGTTTCGTTCACATGTCTCCTCATACAACGAGTAGAAGATATCCAAATGGTCTCTCCCAACCTGGCGGACTTCTACTCCCTTTCGTTGTGCAAGACGAATATTGTAACGGGTTTTATGATGCATGCGAGAGAGAATTTGCTCCTCGCTCCCCAGCAGATTCACAAACATGGTATCACTGGGAAGCTGGTTCGAGACTGCCTTTCTTAATTGCTTGGCATTTGTTCCCCAATTGAGCCGAAGATTCTGCAGGGAGAGGGATACATCATCATCATCCCAGATCGATTGCCAGGGAAGGTCATAGCGAAGCAGAAGACAATGGGTAGGAAGTTTTTCTCGTAAATTCATCGAAAGCTCTTCCAGGAAGGGACCCATCCTCTCCTCATCAGGGTTCAATACCGGTCCATAGGGTACATAACCAATGCTCTGGTACCTACTAACCGGTATCAACTGGACAAGGATGTCATCCAGGATATAGGAGGAGCCTGGTTTCCCATTAAGTTCAGAAAGCGGTGTTTTTATGTCAAATGCTTTGGTGTGGTATCCTTGGCTCTCTTTCACTTGAGACCAGAAATACGATTGATGTAGCAGAGGGGTATCATAGAGACCAGCAGGATCTTTTTCCTGCACCGTGAGATTCATTGCAAACTCCCTTCTTAAATATTCAAAGAAAACCATACCACAGAAAGAAAAAAGGGGGAAGGTAGGTAAAATATGAGGAAAGTATGAATACCGTACGCTTCTCTTGTCTTGCTTGAACCAACGTTGGTAGAATTAAGTGAGGAAAATTATGCAATACAAAAGCATTCGTGCACGTTTGGCGTTGACCACCTTTCTGGTTCTCATCTGCTCGCTTCTTGGCAGCATGTGGATTGCAAACCGCTCGTTCGCCACTACCATCAGGGAGACCACCTATGCAGAGCTCTCTGCAAAAGCAGACTACCTGGCGACTCTGGTCAAGGACACATCTGAACCTTGGTTGCTGGAACATTTTGACTCATATGCAGCTTCCACTGCGACCAGGATCACCATCATCAACAGAGAGGGAGTGGTTCTTTTTGACTCCGACTATGCTGCAGAGGCGTTGAACAATCACCTCTATCGCGAGGAAGTACAAGCAGCATTGAAAAATGGGAGTGCTTCCAGTGAAAGGCGGAGTAGCACACAGAACCTCCCCGTCCTCTATTGGGCAGTAGCATTGGAAGACCATCCCACCATCGCCATACTGAGAGTCTCCAAGACCCTCAGCCAACTCGCGGGGTACCAGACGACATACCAAAGCCTCTTCTTCAGAGGCATTGGCGTTCTAGTGCTCTTTTTCTTGCTCCTTACCTTCTTTGTCATCACCATGATCACCCGCCCACTTGACCGATTGAAAGGCTTGGCGCGCAAATATGCAACAGGAGACCTTCAAGCAAGACTTCACCTCTCCTCCCCACAGGAACTCGCTGAACTCGCCCATACCATGGAAGAGATGGCCCAAGAGATCCAGGAGAAGATCTCACAGGTCGAGTTCGGGAAAAATCAAGTGGAAGCAATTCTCAACAGCCTCAGCGAAGGGATTCTTCTCCTTGACCGAAACCTGAACATCAAGGTAGCAAACAGGGAGGCCCACCTGCTCTTCACTGACCAGAGGGAATCGGTCCTTGACAAGAATCTTTCCCAGCTTATCAGTTCCAACGAAGTTCGTACTCTCTGTAATGCCACACTGCGTGATGGAGAGGAGAGGGAACTCACCATCGAGCAGTATGGACACCTTTTTGGGCAGACTGCAAGAATTGCAGGAAAACAACAGGTACGGGAGCTGAGGATGCTTACCTGTGCTGTCCGATCATCTGAAGGTTTTATCAACTCAGTGGTTCTCTCCATAAATGACATGACAGAGTTGAAACGCCTTGAGCAAATTCGCAAGGATTTTGTGGCCAATGTAAGCCATGAACTCAAGACCCCCATTACCTCAATTGCTGGATTTGCCGAAGCACTGACAGAGACGCAAAATCCAGAGGAAATCACCCACTTCACGAAGATCATCAGTAGACAAGCAAACCGAATGAGACAGCTAGTTGAGGATTTGTTGTTGCTCAGTAGCCTGGAGCAAGAACAGAATAAGGCTTCCATGAGCTGGACCACCCTGGAGCAAATCGTAGGGGAAACGGAAGAAGCTTGTTCCTATCGCTTTGAGGAACGTGGCAGCAGCCTGCTCATCGCCTCGGACAATCCAGATAATCTCCTGCTCTATGTCAATGAAAATCTGATTGCCCAGGCTTTGACAAACTTGGTGATCAATGCATTGAACTACTCTGAAGCAGGATCGAAGGTTCATCTCTCGGCAACAGTTGGTGAGCAGCAGATTATCTTCAGCGTCAAGGACCATGGTATCGGTATACCCAAGGATGTCCAGGACAGGATTTTCGAGCGCTTCTACCGGGTTGATGCAGCAAGAAGCAGGAGCCAGGGAGGGACCGGTCTAGGTCTGTCCATTGTCAAACATATCGTGAATGTCCATGGGGGAAAACTCTCGCTTGAAAGTGAGCTGACAAAAGGAAGCACCTTTACCATCATACTGCCGAGGATGGGTGGAAACCTGAAAGACCTGCAAAAACGAAGCGAAGAGCTCTACAAAAAACACTAAAGAACATCCCCCCCTTTCGGGGAGGATGCTGCATAATGATTCCTTTAAAGTTTGCTACTCAGACTTTTTTGGTCCGTTGAGCTTCGGCCTCTGCCCTTTGTCCATATAGACAATCCATCGGCAGATGGTAGTCACATGATCCCCATACCGTTCCATCTCCTTCGTCAGATAAAAGAGATTGAGAATACGTTCCATCTCAGCCTCTGTCTCGGGTCTGAGAGCAAATAGATCGGCGTTCAAGGCATCCCGCTCTGCATCCATCTTGTCGTCAAGGGATGCAACCTCGATTGCCTTCTCTGCCTTCACATCAATGAAGGCTTCAACAACCTTGCGGGTCATGGTAGCACCGAGCAGTGCCATTTCGCTGATACGTTCTACAAACGGGATGAAGATTGCTTCCTCCTCATTACTTGCCATCTTTGCCATATGCGCAGCATGGTCTCCCATTCGCTCCAAGCTGGATACAATCTTGATCCCTGCAATGATATGACGCATATAATGCCCATAAGGAGTCTCACTTACCAGAAGTCGCACAGCATCGTTCTCCACCATCTCCTGCAGCTGGTCGATGAACCAGTCGTTGGCTATGACTTTTTTGGCCAACTCCACATCGTGGTTTCGAAACGCATATTGTGCCTGGTAGATTGATTCCTCCACCCTGTTCACCATTTGAATGAGCATCTCTTGGAAGAATTGCATCTTCTCATCAAGCTTACTGATAGTTTGGTCCATGATTCCCTCCTAGGATCAACCGAATTTACCGGAGATGTACTCTTCCGTCTTTTTATGTGCCGGGTTGAGGAACAGCTGCTCGGTAGGAGCATACTCCTCCAGATAACCCGTCCGCTTCTCATCAACCATGAAGAATGCGGTATGGTCTGAAACACGTGATGCCTGACCCATATTATGCGTGACAATGACAATTGTGTAGTATTTCTTCAGTTCAAGAATCAGCTCCTCGATACGGCCTGTTGCGATGGGGTCGAGCGCAGAGGCCGGTTCATCCATCAGGATTACCTCCGGCTGTACGGCCAAGGTCCTCGCAATACAAAGACGCTGTTGCTGTCCTCCACTGAGTCGAAGGGCATTTTGCTTGAGCTTGTCCTTGACCTCATCCCAGAGCGCAGCCTTCTGTAGGCTGGTCTCTACCAGCTCGTCATAATCACCTTTGAATCCATTGATCTTCGCACCCCAGGTGATATTCTCATAAATTGATTTAGGAAAAGGATTGGGTTTCTGGAACACCATGCCGATGCTTCGCCTGATTAAAACAGGATCAACATCCTTGGCATAGAGATCGTGACCATGGAACAGTACCTTGCCATCGATTGTTGCCCCCCTGATCATATCATTCATCCTGTTGATGCTTCTCAGCACAGTACTCTTCCCACATCCTGAAGGTCCAATGAATGCTGTAACCTGTTTCTCATAAATGGGAAGGGAAGCATCCTTTACCGCATGGAAATTGCCGTAATGGATATTCACATTCTCCAGGGTTATGATCTCCTGTTTTGTATCCGGTTCTGCTTTCCCAAGGAATTCAAAACGCTCTGCTTCTGTTGCTTGCATTACTTTCATGCTGCCATCCTCTTTTTCTTGGCTAGTTTGTCTCTGAGATAGATCGCCCCACTGTTCAATACAAGCAGAAGTATCAATAAGACTATGATGGCTGCTGCTGCAATATTGCGATATGAACCCTGGGGGCGAGCCGACCACTGGTAGATTTGGATCGGCAAGGTCGTAAATTTTGAAAAGACACTGGAAGGGTCCACACTGATGAACGTTGATGCACCAATGACCACCAGAGGTGCCGTCTCTCCCAACGCCCTGGAAAGCGCGAGTATTGTTCCGGTTAGGATCCTGTCAAAACTGACAGGGAGTACCTGACTCCAGATGGTCTGCCACTTAGTAGCTCCCACCCCATAGCTGCTCATCCTCAGTGAATCGGGGACACCCTTGAGGGCTTCCTGGGTGTTGATGATAATGATCGGGAGTACCAACAACCCCAAGGTAAGACCTCCACTGAGAATTGTCCTTCCATTAGCAGTGGTATCGGCAACCGTACTGAGAAATGCCCCACTGGTCACCCCTTCCATGGCCCGTACAAATACGGCCAATCCCAGGAGCCCGTAGATAATGGAAGGTACTGCACTAAGATTGAAAATGTTGAGCTGCAGGAGCCGGTTCAGTTTTGTATCCTCTGCGTACTCCTCCAGGTATATTGCTGACCCCACCCCGATGGGAAATGCCAGCAAGAAAGTGATGGCAATAATCCAGAGAGATCCCAGAAGTGCAGTGCGAATACCCGCATTGAGGGGATTGGCACTTTGGTCATTGGTGAGAAATTCCGGGGTTATCCAGCTCTTGAAGATCAGGTACGAATCTTCCTGATTTGCCATAAATGTACCAATCTCATCCTGTTTGGTGATCGAGTCCCAAAGCCCCCAGCTCCTGAGTACCGATGGCTTGATGATATATTGCTCTATCAGGGCACGCAACTCACGATCGGAACGTTCTGTTATCGGCTTCTCATACTCCACCCTTCTCAGTATACCACTGGAAAGGTTGTTCCTTGCAGTCTCTTCCAATTGAGACCTTGAGAACTCATCCAAGGACGAGGCCCCACTGATCAACTCTGAAATATTCACCTCGTTTCTGATGACTGCATACCCAAAAATGGAGTCAATCACCGATACAAGCAACAGCAGCAGAAACAAGACTGCGACTGTTGTAGCGAAGATAAATATCACTTTCCAGAATATCGATAAGCGAGCGCGTTTCTGCATCAAGAGCAGGCTCTCTGCCTTGGTGCCAAACATCGATTCTGTCTGCATATTATTCATACTCCTGATAGAAAAGGTTTGAGACTTTTCTTGAGATAAGATTCAGCGTGAAGGTGATGATGAACAACACCAACCCAAGCGCAAAAATACTGTTGTAATCAACCGAGTTGTAACTGACATCCCCTCCACTGATCCTCACAATGTACCCAGTGATGGTTTCAGCAGCCTCGAAGGGATTGAACGTCATATTCGGCCCAGCCCCTGCTGCCAAGGCCACGATCATGGTCTCACCGATAGCTCTGGAGAGAGCGAGCAGGAATGTGGCACTAAGCCCACTTAACGCGGCGGGAAGGACAACACGGAACGTGGTCTCTATCGGGGTACCACCAAGAGCAAGCCCTGCAAGGCGTAACTCCTGGGGTACTGCTGAAATGGCATCCTCAGCCATGGTGGCGATCATGGGAAGCACAAGAATCCCAATAACCAATCCTGCACTGGCCGTATTGTAAATCTCCACTGTCTCCTGACCAAATATGGAGCGAAGCAACGGGGTCATGAAGGTAAGGGCAAAATAGCCATATACTATGGTGGGGATCCCGGCCAACACCTCAAGAATCGGCTTGAGTCTACCCCTGACCTTGTCAGATGCATACTCCGCCAGATAGATTGCCACAAATAGCCCAAGGGGTATGGCGAACAACATGGCGATAACACTCGTCATGATGGTTGCATTCAGCAAGGGGAGAAAACCAAACAACCCGATCATGGGTTGCCAAGTCTTCCCGGTAAAAAATTCAACCAAGGTGACTTCGGGGTCAGAGAAAAAGAGAAAGGACTCGCGAATGAGAATCACCGCAATCCCAACCGTGATCATGATGGAGAACAATGCAAACAGGAACAGAATGGTTTCAATAACCCGCTCATGAAGCCTTCGTTTCTTTCCAAAAGGATGGGTGATATGCCTTTGTGTCATACTTGTATATCCTAGTTTTTGATGGGAATTGGCCGCACCAAACAGATGCGGCCAACCTTTGTCCGTGGTGCGTTAGTAGACACCCTGAGTAGCGTCCAACCAAGCCTGGCGAGCCTTATTCAGCTCATCCTCATTGGCAGGGAAGTACCCTACGCCTACAACCTCTTCATTGACATAACTGAGGTAGAAGTCCAGGAAAGCTGCAACCTGTGGTTTGCTCTTCATGATCTCGGCATCACTGTAGAGGAAGAGAGGTCTTGCCAAGGGATAGGAGTTGTTGTCCACATTCGCCTTGCTTGCTTCAATTCCGTTGATACTGAGAATGTTGAGAGAGTCTTCATTCTCACTGTAGTATGCATAGCCGAAGAACCCGATTGCATAGGGACTGCCCTTGATACCCTGTACCAAGATATTGTCATCCTCACTGAGCTGCAGGTGACTTGCAGAAAGCATTGGTTCAGGATTCTTGTCGAAGACTTCTTCAGAGAAGTAGTCGAAAGTACCACTGTCGGTTCCAGGTATGAAGCGCTGGATCGGCTCGGCAGGATAGGCAGGATTGATGTCAGTCCACAACTTGGCGGTGCTGAAAATCTTGCCAAGCTCTTCCATGGTTGCATCTTTCAGGAAGGTGTTTTCCTTGCTTACAACCACCGCAAGAGCATCGGTACCAACCCTGAACTCGATAGGAGTTCTGCCAATCTTCTTTGCATCCTCAATTTCGCTTGCCTTGATACCACGGCTTGCATTTGAGATGTCAGTTTCACCGGAGACCGTAAAGCGTTCAAAGCCGGCACCACTTCCGATTGAGTCAATGGTGATAACACCACTGTACCCTTCTTCCTTGAACCTTTCAGCCATGCGCTCAGAAAGGGGATAGACGGTGGAACTTCCCGCGGTGATGATATTCCCGCTGACCTTCAGTGGGTTTACTCCAGGAAGACCTTCAACTTCAGGGCCTTCAATCCAGCTGTAGGAGCTTGTTGCAACATTCTCTGATTCACTCTTCCCTGCTGCACTGAGTGAAGCCAGGGTGATAACCATCAGGACGATAATACTCAATCTTTTCATTGTTTCCTCCATATTTTAGAAACATTGTTGGGCACACCCTACAGCTAATATGTGAAAAAAGTGTTTGGAGACCATGAATAGTCTGTTATGTTTTTCTCTCCTCCCCTTTCCTCTTTGGTCGAACCTTGGTACCTTTAGTAGAAAGGAGGGTCTATGGCAAAGAAGCTTCACTTCTATCGTTGCCCCATCTGCCATTCAATGGTTGATTTGGTATATGACGAGGGGCACTCCTTGCACTGCTGTGAAAATGAAATGCAACTGCTAAAACCCAGGACCGCAGACGAGAGAGATGCAAACCATGAAATAGTACTCACTCATAGGGGTGACTTACTCTACGTTAAAGTGGGTAGTAAGCCGCATCCCCAGAGTGATGACCATCAGATAACTACCATATTCTTGGTGACAAAACACCATACCCGGCGCCATGATATACGTAAGGGGACTCCTGCCTCTGCGGTATTCACCGATACTGACCATGGAGATGTATATGCCTACTGCAACAAAGAAGGATTATTCAAAGTCTCATTCTAGAAGGTTGCTTGTCGTAATCGACATGCAAAAGGATTTCATCTCGGGAAGCCTCGGCACTGTTGAAGCAGAGGAGGTGGTTGATAAGGTGGCCGCGAAAGTGGCAGGTCACAAGGGGCCACTCGCCTATACCTTGGACACCCATGAGGCAGACTATCTGAAAACCAGTGAAGGAAAACATCTTCCTGTCGTTCACTGCATCAAGGGCGAAGAAGGGCATCAGCTGGTAGATCAGCTCAAGGAGCCGCTGAAAGATGCAATGGTCTTTGAAAAACCCACCTTCGGCTCAGTTGAGCTTGCAACATACATAGCAAATGACCAAACAATCACGGAAGTGGAGTTGGTGGGCGTATGCACTGATATCTGTGTGGTCTCCAATGCCCTCTTGATCAAGGCGATGAGACCGGAGCTTCCTGTCCTCGTTGATGCAAGTTGTTGCGCTGGAACAACCCCCGACAACCATGAGGCAGCACTTAAGACAATGCATTCGTGTCAAATCGAGGTTTTTTCTTGAGCAGGTCATAGACAAAGAGCATCTGGACTTGTAGGATACGGTGTACAGACACTTTACTAAGGAGGCTGCTCATGGAACAGTCCTTATCGTATGTTCTGGTTACCCCATATACCGTAGCAAAAAGTCGCACCGGCGGGGTGCTATCCAGACTTCTCTCCCGCATATCCCTCGAGCTTGTAGGAGCTCAGATGATTGCAATGGATCAAACCATTACCGAGGAATATGCATCGATTATCAAGACTAGGGAAAAGGATGAGGGAGCGAACATCTCAAACCTTCTTTCCTCCTACATAGAACAGAACCTAGGACCCACCGGTGGAGTCAAACACCGATCCTTGTTACTCCTATTCAAAGGGGAACATCCCTGTGAGGAACTTACCAAAGTGGTGGGATCCTTCCAGAAGGAAGCTCGTTTGGTAGAAAATGTTACCGGAATGTCAATCCGTGACACCTATGCTGATCTTATCTACACCGATGAAGAAGAGAGTGAAATCCTTTATTTTGAGCCAGCAGTCATCACTGCACAAAGCCAGAATGAAGCTGACCAAACCCTCGCCCTTTTCGGTTCCTGGTTGCCAGGAGAGAACAACATCGTCAAGAACAGACCAGATGAATATTATGAGAAGGCCCAACGTACACTTGTCATCATCAAGCCAGATAATTGGAAGTATGCTTCCAGCCGCCCTGGCATGATCATAGATATGTTCAGTCGCAGTGGCCTTCGCATTGTAGGAATCAAGGTGCTGAAGATGTCCGTTGCCCAGGCTTTGCAGTTCTACGGCCCGACCAAGGAAGGCCTGAAAGCAAAACTTGCTCCCATCTATGGCATGCAAGCGAGGGAACTTCTGGAAGGTGAATTCAATGTACTATTGGGAGACCAGCTCCAGAATATCCTTACCAACAGCTTCGGCGACATGTACAGTGAAGAACAGTTCGAACGTATTGTAGAGTTCATGGCCGGTATCAAACCAAGTGAATGCAATGCTGAGGACCTGGACAAGCCTGGGCTGGTTAAATGCATGGTCCTGATCTATGAAGGCGTTGAGGCCGTGAGTAAGATCAGAACGATTCTCGGCGCCACTGACCCGAACAAGGCACTTGCTGGAACCATCCGCAGAGAATTCGGCTCCAATATCCGCGTCAATGCTGCACACGCATCCGACTCACCGGAGAATGCCCAACGAGAGATGGGTGTATTGGAAGCTGAAGAGAATTTCAACGCCACCCTGATCAAGGGATATCTCGAATCTAAAGCAACCGCTTCTCCCCGCTAAGGGATCTGAGGTGTGTTGCGTCTTGGGTCACTTCCAAGGTCCCAAGATACTTGCCATCCATGCTACGCACTGCGTAGTACTGGATGTGGACAAAAGCTCCCCTTACAACCAGATAGAACTCCGCAGAATCCTCCCTTCCTTCTTTGAAGGAACTGAGGATTTCCTCGACTGTGGCTACACTCTTTGGAGGATGGCAGTTCTGCACCAACCTTCCAATTACCTGTGGACTGCGGGGAAAGATACGGTGTGGGGGATCAGAGTAGAACTTAACCCGGTCATCGGCCCCTATGAAGGCAATATCGAGTGGGAGGAGACGAAAGATCAACTCCAACTGTTCGAAGGTGAGGGCACCTGTCTTACCAGAAAAGAATGCATCAGCAAGAACGTTTTCCATACGCTTTTCACTATGTTCGCCTAGTGCACGATAGGCAACCGGGTAGAGGATATACGTCTCCCGATATCGCAATATTTCCATATTGAAGTAGAAGTTGCTGAACAATTTCCAGAATGATGCCATATCACTGCCTTCATAGGCTTGCGTCTGCTTCTTCAGGTCAAGGGCTGTATTCTGGATCGCCCACATCAGCTTCACGCAGCTTTGTTCATTGCTGGTTTGCTCAAAAAGGGGAAATAGCTCATTCTGCAATCGCTCATAGTGCTTCTGTAGCAGGTCAAACGAGGAAAGAATTTCCTGAATGCGTGAAATATCGCTGTCTCCCTCCTTCTTGAGCTGTATGCTGAGTTGCTGCAATGAAGAGGATACCTTCGCGATTTCAACATTCTCCTCAGCCAAGGATATAAGCAGTGCATTGTCTTGGTAATCTGGAAGCGTTGCACTCTCCAGTCCCTTTCCCACTGACCTGATGAACCTCGCTACTGGAATGGTATATGCCTCAATATCCTCTGTCTCGCTGAGGAGTGCATCCAATGCCGCATTCGTCTCATATGCTGTGGCTGTTTCCAAGACATCACGATAGGATTCATAGGTTCCCTTGTCTGTTGTTCCCTCACAGAGAATCTGGAAGTACTCAATAAGCCGTGAAGTACGCTTGTCTGTATTGTGCATTAGTTCCATGTTCTGACTCCTCTCAAGCAGTTTGGAACAAACTCTGCAGTATGGCAAGCAGGATTTGTGCAACTTTCAGGGGTCTTCCTCTTCTAAGTGGACAGGTTCGGTATTATGCTCAGATTGGAATCACAGAAATCTCGGGGGCTTGGTACTTGTACTTCCCTGTCCTGCAATCTGTACCAACACCCACCACACATGGGGGTTATCAATGAACAAGTTACTAAGAATCGGTGTTGGAGTTATTATGCTTTCCCTGCTGTTTCTAGGCTGTACATCTGCCTCGCTCTCATTTTCACACGGTATTCCAGAGATCCAATTAGGGTATGACCATGGTGCATTCATCGAAGCACTCAATTACGTCCCCGATGTCGAGCCATGGTTGATGAGTGGGGACATGTTCAGCGAACGGGTCGGTGATCTCTTTACACTCGACTTGCCGCCTGGAGGGTCCGATCTCGCAATATGGGGGACCGGGGTCTATACCGGTGACAGCAATGTAGGAACAGCAGCTGTGCACAGTGGCCTGATATCCTTTGAGGAAGGTGGCAGAGTATACTTCAAAATCCTTGAAGGTCGTTCATACTACAGAGGCAGTACCCAGAAAGGAGTAACATCACTTACCTATGGTTCATGGCCACTCAGTTTCATGTTTACCGACAAGAAAGGCAATCTGCTTGAGGAAGACATACTGGAAGAGTATGTCATCGGCTGGAATACAAATGCTGATTTCCTCAATCTGTTTGCAGGGGAAGAAGTGACTGTCTCTCTCCCACCAGGAGGAACAGAGGAGACCATCTGGGGTTCCGGACCTTACAGCAGTGACAGCCCAATTGGAACAGCCGCTGTCCATGCAGGAAAAATCTCTTTTGAAGAGGGAGGAGAGGTGACCATCCGATTCATGGAGGAAGCTCCTCGATTCAACGGGTCCACCAAACATGGAGTCAGTTCCGAATCGTTCGACGGTCCATTGGAGGCCTTTATATTCCTCTAAGGTAGAACAGATTTATCATGCACTTCTTATCAACTCCTGCACACTGGGACACAGTACATGCAGGAGTTTTGCATGAAAATTGAGAAGAAGGCCTTACATGTTGCCCTGCTTTTTTTCCTTATAGGACTTCTGTGTACCTGGTATTTGTCGTATAGGCTCAGTACGGTAGCTGCAGACCTTGGGGTGGAAGTTTCACTTCCTCTTACTTCTACGGGCAACCTTCATCCAGGTAGCCTTGGAGTATACACTTCTCCTCAAACACCAACTTGCCCGAAAGTTCGGCCTGCCCCCCCCTTTGAGAAAACGATTACGGGGAAGGCAATCATCCTTGGACTCCTTATCTTCTAGAGAAAACAGCGTGGAGTGTCGTCGCTCAGCAACTGCCCATACTCGCTGACTTCCAACGGTTGGCTGTAGAAGTACCCCTGCACACCGTCGCAGCCCATGGAAGCGAGCATCCTGGCTTGTTCCTCACTCTCCACACCTTCAGCAATGGTGGTAATCCCAAGATCTTTCGCCATGGCTATGACATGTTGGATCACCATCCTTCCCTGCGCGTTGCTTGTAAGGTCGGTGAAAAATCCTTGGTCCATCTTGATCACATCAATCTGAACATCCTTGAGCATGGTAAGGGATGAGTACCCAGAACCAAAATCATCAAGGGAGACCAAGAATCCCTGAGCCCTCAGTGATTTCAATACAGAAGATAGATGGGTAAGGTCATGAAGGAACAAGGTCTCAGTCAATTCGAATTCCATAAGTTTGTGGTCAATACCATAGTGGTCAACCAATGCTACCAAGCTCTCCTCGTAATTTGTGACAAAGAGATGTGCCCTTGACTGGTTGACCGAGACAGGCAAAAGTGGTTTACCCTCAGCCTTCCATTGGACAAACAGCTTACACACTAGCTTCAGGACATACATGTCCAACGCGATAAGGAGATTATGTTTCTCCAAAAGTGGAATGAATTGTGAGGGCATCAACAATCCTCTGGTTGGATGCTTCCATCTGACCAAGGCTTCCCCCCCGATAAGAGATCCGGTAGAAAAGGAGTATTTCGGTTGTATCTGGATGAAAAATTCCCCGGCTGAGAGAGCCTTGTTGAACACATGCTCCAATTCACTCTCTTCAAGAAGCTGGTCCTTGATTGCTTCCTCATAGAAGAGATACCAGCCTTGTTTCGCTTCCTTCAATGCTGAGAGAGCAAACAGCGCTCGGTTGATATATGAACTGATCTCCAGATTTGGCTCTTCCACCAGAGAGATACCGACGAGAATTTCCAGCTGGAAAAGGGAAGCTTTTGGAAAGGAGAAATGGCGAAGCTCTTCCTCAATGATGGTAATCCTTCTTTGCAAAGCTGTCCGTTCACGGTAGCTTACAAGCATAATGAACTTATCACCGCTTAATCGGGCACACAGTCCATCACGAGTAACATACCTGGGAAGCACCTTTGCACAGTGAAGCAACAAGGAATCCCCAAAACCATACCCAAAATGGTCATTGATCAATTTGAACTTGCCAATGTCCAGGATCATAAGTGCATAGGAGTCCCTGGGGTGCTGCAAGCGTAGCTTTGCTTCCCTTTCGAAAAGATTCTTGTTCGGCAACTTGGTGAGCTCATCCACATACGCTAGATGCCATAAAGTCTTGGCATATCGATGGTCCATGGAGAGCAGGTATACCAGGAATAGAAAGAAGATGACGATAACCATCACCGCCATCGAAAGGGAGGAGCGCAGTATTGCCAGTGAGACAGATTCAGAGAGACCTCGTTTGGCAACCAAGACAAACTGTCCCCATCCACCATCCAGCTTACTGGTGAACAACTGCATCGTTTCATCAGAAGCAAGCGAAAGGGCATCAAGCCCATCAAGACTTCCATCTGTCTGCCAGAGCAAGGTCCCCTCCGGCTTGATCCAGTATCCGGTGAATGGCTTGCCAGCAAACAAATTTCCAAGTAGATCATCATAGGTTTTGGTGGAAACAGTATGAAACAGCGTAAGATATGCTCCATCAGCCAGATCAGCCTTTGCAGCATACAGTAGATGATCACCAGAACGAGTGATGGAAGCATAATTCCCAGCTTTCTCCCATTGGATACTGCGTTCATTGAGCATAGCTACCGCACTCCCTTGTGTGAGGGATGCAGTTTGTTCGACCAACGATTGCAGCACTCTCTGATCTTCATTGATCTGCTGGATTACCAGCTGGGCACTTTGGTCTGCAAGATATTGGAACTGAGCCTGCTTCTCCTCCCAGAGTGCCTGTTCAAGTTTTCGATTGAATTGATGGAAAAACAGCGAGAGGATGAATACCAGAAAGAGGCTAAGCAAAAGGACGCGAATGGTCAGTTGACCTGTTCGACGTGAATCCTGTCTTCCCTCAGCTGACCAATCACTCTTTTCCATGATACTCCTGTATTCTGGTTTTCAGTATAGCGGAATAAGGAAAGGAATCAAGAACTGAATGGTATCCGGACGTGCTTTTTTCCCCTCTGCTTGATTGCATCCCTTTACGCTATGCCGTATAGTTCAGCTCATGATTATCTCCACACTATTCCAGATGCTTCCCATTATCCTTGTTGTCTTGGGTGGTTTTTTACTGAGCAGCATCGAGGCAATCAAGGTGGAAGACCTTGTACGCATTGTCTCTGACTTCTTCATGCCTGCACTGGTGTTCATCTCGCTGACTGAAAGTTCACTCAGCGGAGCGGTTATTGGAGATATTGCAAAGGCTTCGGCTTTGGTCTCTCTTTTGCTCTTCCCTCTCGCACTGGGGTGGGCAAAGCTTGCAAAACAGGATATGCGTAGCACAATCCCCCCACTGGTATTCATGAACTCCGGGTTTCTCGGTATTCCTCTGATGGAACTGTGGGGAGGAAGTGAGGCAATGAACCTGATCCTCATCTATGACCAGATCCAGGGTATTTTTCTCTTCACGTTGGGTCTGCTGATCATCACCGGAGGGTTCAGCAGGAAAGGGTTGTTGAACATGCTCCACTCACCGATTCTCTGGGCAGTTTTGCTTGGATTCCTTGTAAGAATGCTTCCCATCACCATGCCGAAGGCGATTGTCTCAACTTTCACCTTCGCAGGAAGTGCCGCAAGCCCACTGGCAGCCTTTACCCTCGGGGTCTCACTGAAGAGAATCCGCTTCACCTTCGACCGACATATCATCGGGGGCTTGGCCATCCGATTCATCGGAGGATATGCCGTTGGCTATCTTGCTGCTTCCATTGTTGGACTTAGCGGACTATCAAAGACGGTAGTGATTGTAGCGACGGCACTCCCTTCAGCAGTCTTCACAAGTGTATTGCCACTTCGCTATGGATTGAAGAATGAGTTTTCCAGCACTATGGTCTTGGTCAGTTCACTGATGGGGATTTTCACCATCCCCATCACCATTGCCCTTGCTTCCTGAATTACTCAAGGAGCTTGAGCTTCACCTCACTAAAACTCAGACCCTGTGATTCAGCAATCACCTTGATACTCTCACGCTTGTTCTCCACTGTACCCAGGATTGACTCAATCAGGGAAAGACTGATGCCTTTGTCCAAAACTTCCTGTACCGTGGTCTTCCCGGTGATCTCGAGGGCAGGAGCGGCAATTTCCACACTTGGGTCGACTGTAAGTTCAATTGCCTCTTCCTTGATCAGTGCAAAGCGAGGGTCAGCTTCCTTCCCTTCACGCTCCAACACGCGCACTGCACTGGTGGGTAGCAAGGTTCCCTCTTCTGCGGTAAACGGGAATCCGGTATATACCGATACAAAGAGCCTGATGGAGTCAGTTCCAACCTCTGCTCCTTCAGGGATGGCACCTGCCCAGATCTCCTCAAGGGAGCCAAGACGCATCGTTCCCTCTTCTACGCCAAATGCATCCAGGAGTATGGGGAGAGGAACTGGAAACGCCTTTGCCACATCTTCAAAGGTATAGCTTCCTCTGATATCTCCTGGATTTGGAGCTCCTGCAAACTCCCCTTCCTTCAACAGTGCCGGTTGCTTGCTGCTGGTAGTTCTCCAGAGTCCAAGCACCATGGAGAGCATGATGCCCCCTACGATTACTAGAACCGTTATGATACCGATACGCCGAATGGAAATTCCTTTGTGTTTCTTGTTGATGGAAGTGAGCACAGTATCAGAGACAGGACATGCATCTTCACTGGTGCAAGCCATGCAGGAGATACACTGACCTGAGGAGACCACTTCCCTCCCAGCTACATCAATGTTCATGGGGCAAGCTTTATTGCAAGCAGAACAGCTGATACAAAGCTCATTATTTCTTCGTATCTTGAATATCCTGATCTTGTTGAAGAGCCCAAGAAAGGCACCATAGGGACAGGCATACTTACAAAAGGGACGCTCCACGAAGAGTGAAAGCAAGATGATGATGAATAATACAACAAGTCCAGCTAGTGCAAACTCACGATGAATGAGTGAGAAGAGTGCATAGTAGGGGTCATAGGGTTGAAAAACCAAGGTCGCAGAGAGAGCGGTCATAACCAATACCCACACAAGGATACCATACCGCAGGAATCGTAGGTAACGGTCAAGACGCTTGGGGACGAAGGTGTTGTATCGTCGGGGAAAGAGCCTCCTCCCGAGCTTCCCGATCCACTCCTGAAATGTCCCAAATGGACAGACCCACGAACAGATAACCGGTCCAAAAAGAACCGCCAAGAGCACCGAGAGTGATGCTAGAACTACCGCTGACTCATGAATCTTCCTGATCAGGATACCATCTTTTATGAGGTTCCACAGCGTTACCACCCCGCCGAAGGGGCATATGGCATGCAGGGAAACTGTTTCCATGGAGAATGGTAGTGTAAATCCATTTGCAACCGCTTCACTCAAGGCAATTACCGTAACCACCCAAAGAAAGAATACCAGTTGTATAATTTTCCGTATTCGTTGCACTTTTCCTCGTGACTGTTTCATATACTCCTCCGTTCATACAGGAGTAGTTTTCCCTCTGTCTGTGTGCTTTGTGTGTGCTCTTGCTTCACATTGGGTAAAACCATGGTACACTCTGGATAAGGAGTCCATGCATGCGTAAAATCATATTACTGTTTTTGGTCCTTTTGTCCGCAGGGTCTCTTGTTGCCCAACCCTTGCAAGAAAAGCCCCCTTCCCAGTCATATAGTGAAATTGCAAGCACCTTTTCAGATCGTCTCTTCTTTACCGGTTATAAGAAGGAAGGCAACCGCATGATCAGCCCGCTCTCAGCCCTGCTTGCCCTCTCCATGACCATGAATGGAGCTGTAGGGGAAACAAAAAGCGAAATGCTTACCGTACTCACTGATTCTCTCTATACATCCGCTTCACTGAACGCGGAGAGTGAAACGTATCTGAATTCCCTCAGACAAGAGAGCGTATTGGATATTTCCAACAGCATCTGGATGAATGATGCATTCCAGATCTCACCGGTGTTCCTCGATTCAATCAGGACAAACTACCAAGGAGTTGCTCAGTCCCTTGACTTCCAGGACCCCTCCAGTGCAGGAATTATCAACGCATATGTAAAGAAAGCCACCCGAGGGGCAATTGCGGACATTATCGATCGCACCTCACCTGATATGCTTATGTATCTTATCAATACCATTGCATTCAAGGATGACTGGAAAGAACAGTTTTCAGGCAGTGATACCAGGGATGGCACGTTCTTCGCTGAACACGAGAAGAAGACAGTCCCTTTCATGAACCAGGAAAAGCAGTTCCCTTACCTTGATGGGGATAACCATCAGTTCATCGTCCTCCCCTATGCCAATGAGCGGTACTCCTTTGTTGCGCTCTTGCCGAACAAATCAATTTCCATCAGGTCCTTCCTTGCCAAGTACGAGGATAGGCCATTCAGCCAGATGCTCTTCGATTGGGCAGAGCTGGGCAAAGAGACCCTGGTGAGGCTGAGTCTTCCAAAATTTGAGAGCCGATACCAGGAAAGCCTGGTCTCCTCGCTGAGTACCATGGGAATGAAAAAAGCCTTCACCCCCGGCGTTGCCGATTTCTCTGCTATGCTTAGCTCTGATCAGGCTCCTCTTCATATTGACGAGGTGCTGCATAAGAGCTTTATCCGCGTAGATGAAGAAGGAACCGAGGCTGCAGCGGTCACAGCTGTCATGATACGGCTCACAAGTTTCATGCCCAGAGAATCGGTCGAGATGCGTCTCAACCGGCCATTCTTCTATGCCATTTTGGATATGCAGGAAGAGATACCTCTGTTCATGGGAATCCTGGACACCCCATGATTTTTGTTGTGAATCCTTAAGAGCCACAGTACACTCATTGCAAAGAGGGAGGGTACCATTCCCATGCTGACTAGACGTACAAAATTAGGGTTCGGTGTAGGTGACCTTGGGGGAAACCTATTTTTTACCATTATCGGCTTCTATTTGCTCTACTACTTTACCGATATTCTCTCCCTTGCTCCTGCCCTTGCAGGAACAGCATTGATGATCGGGAAAATATGGGATGCCATCACAGACCCCATCACTGGATACCTCTCTGATAGAACCCGCACCCGCTATGGGAGAAGACGTCCGTACATGGTAGTTGGAGCGATTATCTCATTCTTCTGCATGGGCCTGATTTTCACACCTGTGGAACTCTCCAGCCAGATGAAGCTTTTCATCTATGTTACGTTCCTCTACTGCCTGCTCAATACAGCATACACCTTGGTAAACATCCCCTACGCAGCCCTGCTCCCCGAGCTCACCGAAGACTACCATGAACGCACCATATTGACCGGGTACAGGATGAGCTTCGCCGTCATGGGGACATTCGTTGGTGCTGCGCTGGTAATGCCTATCGTTAATCTCTTTCCAGAGGTTCCCCGTGGTTGGTCGATGATGGGGACCTTTATGGGCGCTGTTATGCTCATCTCCACGATGGCAACGGTTTTTGCAATCCATGAACCGAAAGCCATCAAGAGCCAGGAACAGGCAGGTTTCTTCTCCACCTTCACCGGTGTTCTGAAAGACCGGGTATTTCTCTCAGCCTTGCTTCCGTGGACCTTTTTTATTACCGGCACCAGCATGGTCCAGGGAGCTCTTGTCTACTACTTTGCCTACATATTTGGCAATGAGGGGCTATTCCAGCTTGCCTTGATCGCGCTGCTCTCCTTCAGCTTGCTCTGCATTCCCCTCTGGGTACGGATAGCCCACAGGATTGGCAAGAAACGGTGCTACATGATCGGTATGGGAATCATGAGTGCCTGTGTATTGGCCTTCAGTATCTTTGGACAATATCTGGGACCAATCTTTGGAGTCATCATCATGGGAGCAGCCGGGGTTGGACTGTCTACACACTATGTGATGCCCCATGCAATTCTCCCTGATGTGGTTGAGTACGATTCGATCAAACACCACAGCGGGAGAAGGGAGGGGGTGTTCTCCAGTCTGTGGACTTTCTCCAGCAAAATCGGCCAGGCATTCGCCTTGGCACTCAATGGATGGGTATTGGCACTCTTTGGATATCATAGTGGCCAGGTATCAGAGCTGGCAATGAAGGGAATCATCCTTGTCTCGGGTCCACTTCCTCTGCTTTGGTATCTTCTTGGTTTGTTCATTCTTAGGAAGTATCCCATCGACCAAGCCTATTATGAGCAGATGCTGGAGAAGAAGGAGGTCCGGTGAGCGTACGAAAACCCACCCCTTTCCCGGAACCTCGATTCAGCAAGCCGGTATTCCATCTCAGCAGAATGATCATCCGTCCGTATCTCCATTTCGCAATGGGAGTAAAGGGGATAACCACCATGCACAGGGAATACTTGAAGGAAGCCCTCTCATCCCCCTACCCTGTAATCCTTGCATTCCGTCATACAGCAAAAGAGGATGCTCCGGTCCTGCTTGCAGCCGTCAAGGAGAGCCATGTGCGGTTTCTCTATGGGCGTGATGTCCTTTATTGGGCTGGTAAGGCGACACAGTTTCTTTTTCCCCGTCTTGGTTTCATCGCCGTGCAGAACCGAAGCGCGAACAAGGAGGGAATGCAATATCTGAGGAAGGAATTGGCCAGCCCCAGGTATCCCCTTGCCTTGGCACCAGAGGGGCAGGTGACCTATCACATGTATCAGGTATCGAAATTACAGACAGGGATTGCGAGTATGGCAATGTGGGCGATGGAAAGCGCAGGAGGGGTTACCATCCTCCCCCTTTCGATCGGATATCGATATGCAAATGCCAGTGAAGATTGGGTATCATCATTGCTGGAAAGGTGGGAACAACTAAGTGGTCTGACCGTTGAGGGAGATACACTTGCAGGGCAAATCACCAATGCCATGGAGAGCATGCTCAGCGAGATAGCAAGAACCTATTCATTGGAAGACTATCCCCATCACTCCTTCACGCAACGTAGGGATATGATCTGTGAAGGATTGCTCTCTCTTGCCGAAGCAGAAGCTGGCCTACAAGATGCCCAAGGCTCCATCATTGACAGGCTCTATCGGGTTCGCTTCACAGGCAGTGATACGCTTTTCACCAGGGATAGTTCATTCGAGGAAAAGGAAAATGCAAAACAGTACCTCGTGAAGAACCAGATTGTTGATCTCCTTGAGTATCTCGATCCAGCATATCTCCAAGGTACGTACCAAACAGGAAGAGCGGCAGAGAGTGCCTTGAACCTCCTTGACTTGGTGAACAGAATGCAGGGAGGCACGATCGATACGCGGTACTCACCGAGTGGAAAGCAAGCATACCTACAAATGGGGAAGCCTCTTCACTATAAAGCTGAATCGCTCTCCACGCTTGGAAGAAAGTCACAACAGAAGCAAATACTCCTCACCGTCTGTGATGCGCTACAGGCATGCAGTGAGGAGCTGGAACATCTCCTTAGTTAATGGTCTGGGTAAGGTTGAATTCAATCGGCTTACCCTGATAGTAGCCACGTCTCTCCTCAGGCATCAGGGCAGCAAGGTGGAGCATAATCTCATCGCCAAGCTTATCTCTTGTTTCTGCGTCCAAGCGACCACTCTTCTGGATAATCTCAAAGGGCTTACCTACTTTGATCGTAATGACTGTTCTTTTTAGGCGCTTCATATTGGCTTTGGTCTTCTCGAAGCCCATTACCGCTACAGGAATCATGGGAGCATTCTTCTTGTGGGCGATAAATGCAACGCCACCCTTTCCTCTCTGGAGTGTCCCATCCTTGCTTCGGGTGCCCTCAGGAGCTATGGCCAGGATATGATTCTGGTCGAGTATCTTGAAACATGCATCCATGGTAGCACGTCCCATGTTCTCACGATCCACTGGGATACTTCCCCAGGTTTCCATCAGATATGCCATGAATTTGCTCTTCCAAAGCTCTTGCTTAGCTATGGCATGGAGCTTCCTCGGCTGTAGATACCCATAGAGCATGGGGCCCTCAAGGTTTGAGGTGTGGTTCACCATCATCAGAAGTGGTCCCTCCATGGGGACCTTTTTCAACTCACTGCGATCAATTTTAAAGCAAACACGAAAAAAGGCACGCAGTAAGGCATTGATCATTCTCTCACTCATTTTCATTGGTCCATAGTAGCAGAGAGAGGTTCCACTGCCAAGCTTATCGCTTACGTATCAGGACCCATATATAGGCAAAAACCAAGAGTGTTGCCGCTATTGCCATCAAGGTGAATGAGAGCAAGAGGGAGTGGGTGTTTCCGATCAGGCCAACCAAGGGGAAGATCATGATCATGAACAGGCTGTATGCCATGCTCTGGAAGCTCAGAATGGTAGCCCTGAACTTGGAGGGTATGAGCTTGTTCAAATAGCTGCTGATCGTAGGAGCAAGCAACCCTTCCATACAACCAAGAATGATATAGAAAGCCATGGTGTATGGGGTGAGGGCAATCCCCCACAGGCAGAGTGCAAGAAAGATGGGACAAGCAACTAGGATTCCTTTCTCATTGATCTTTCTCTCGATGCGATGGGCATTGAGAGAGAAGAATGCGGCCAGCATTGCGTGGGCTGCATAGGCATATCCTATGGCATCAGGGAGGTACCCTTGGTCAGTCCAGAAGTTCTGCAAATAGAAGAAGAGACTGATCATGAAAGCGAACAGGGACTCACTGAAGACAATCAGGAAGGCAATACGGGGTGTTTCCCGAAAGACCTTCACGCTTGAGAAAATCTGGGACTTCAGGGAGTTTAGGATTCCGGAGAATAGTCCACTTCTTGGTTCCTTCTCTATCTCGGGTTCCTTAAAGAACAATGCCAGCAGGAAGGCAAGGAGATTGGTCAGGATGGTGAGAGAGAATGCATAACCGTAATCGAGAGTGGCTAGCAATCCACCCACTAGGAATGCAACCACCGAGCATGATTGATAGAGCAGTTCATCCAAGCCTTTTACCCTTAGATAGGAAGACTCCCTCCCATCGAGCAATAGTGAATCATAGAGCAAGGCATCCCCTGCCCCGGACTCGAGATTATATCCCAGTGCACTGCAGATGAAACCCAGTACCTGTAGAGGGAAGGTAGGGGCAAGAAACATGATGGCAAGGCTTAGGGCACCGAACAACCTGCCTGAGAGACGGCTTACTTTTCTTCCCCAGATGTCGGCAACCGAACCTGTGGGAACTTCCATCAGGAAACTGGTAACATGGAAGATTGCCTCCAAGAGACCAAGTTGCACCAAGGAGAATCCTCTTGACGCAAGATACATCATCCAAAGCCCATGCGTAAAGGAGAGGTTCATCAACGCAGTGAACCCGTAGGAAAGTGGAATATTCCTTCTGTACCTTATCAATTTCATCATTTCTCTCCCCAAACCTTGTCTATCATAGACTCGCTTAGATGCGAGTGCAAGGCGATTGACCAAAAAAGAATTGAGATGCAACACAGAGAAATATTTTTATGGTACCATTAAGAAAAGAGGAGTTTGGACATGGAAACACGGTATTTTGAAACATTGGACATTCACGCATCCCTTCTTGGATTTGGCGCCATGCGCTTCCCTACAACCCCAGAGGGCAAGATTGACCGAAAGCGTTCACTGGCTATGATGAAGGAAGCCTATGAAGCCGGGGTGAATTATTTTGATACCGCATATCCCTATCATGGTGGGGAGAGTGAGCCGTTGGTAGGAGAATTCCTCTCCACCTTGGACAGAAGCAGCTTCTACGTTGCCACAAAGCTTCCCCAATGGTCGGTTACCTCAATTGATGATGCAAAGCGCATATTCAACGAACAGCTTATAAGACTGCAACAGAGCTATATCGACTTCTATCTTATCCACGCAATCGACAAGAAAGCATTCGACCGGATGGTCGACCTTGGTGTAGTTACCTACCTGGAAGAGGAACAGAAAAAGGGCCGTATTAAACATCTGGGCTTCTCGTTCCACTCCATTTATGAGGATTTTGAGTATATCACCCGCTTTCGCCCCTGGGATTTCATCCAGATCCAATACAACTACCTGGACACTGAAGAGCAGGCTGGAGACAAGGGCTATGAACTGTGTACAGAATTGGGCATACCCGTCATCGTGATGGAGCCGATCAAGGGAGGCTCACTTGCTGGTCTGTCCCCGGACCTGGAAGCCAAGATGAAAGCATTGGACCCTGATGCATCACCAGCTTCCTTTGCCCTTAGGTGGGTCGCTGACCACCAGAATGTGAAAGTCATCCTTAGCGGCATGTCCACCGAGGAGCAGGTCAGGGAGAACCTAAAGACCTTCTCTCCCTACAAACCATTGAGCGAGCACGAGAGAGCGGTACTGGAAGAGATTGGAAGCAGCATGAGAAGCCGCATCGGCAATGACTGTACCGGCTGCAAGTACTGTATGCCCTGTCCCTTTGGGGTCGATATTCCCGGGAACTTTGCACTCTGGAACAAGTACCGGATGTTCAACAACTATGAGGTGGTCAAGGACCAGTGGGAGAATGAGAGCAGTGCAGACAAGCGTCCACCTGCCTGTACAGAGTGTGGTCAGTGTATCCCACTCTGCCCGCAGCATATCGATATCCCTACTGATCTGAAACGGGTCCAGGAGGAGCTGGAAGCTGCTCGAACAGCGTATTACCAAAAGTAGTAACATCTTACTCTTTCAGAAGCCACGCTGTTAAAACGGCGTGGTTTTTCTTTGCAATAGGCATAACCATGATATCTGTACTTTGTTCCGATAGCCGTGGATACTGAGTGGAAGGCTAATCAAATAGCTCATACGACCATGCATTATGGGCCGTTCTTGGAATTGGTAGCATCTTCACTTCTGGAATCTGAAAAACTCTGGTTATCAGTCCTGGATTAAAACAGGGATATGAAGCACAAAGAGACTCGTCTTTTATGGACACTTACGCTATTGTTAGAACCATGAATATACAAGAACGCGCTAACGGCGCTCTGCTTGGTTTGTTTGTAGGCGATGGGTTCGGCAGTCAGTGTGACGGCCTCTCCAGGGAAACACTCCAAGAAGAAGTACAAGATACAATACAAGAGGTGTTCTCCCTCGAACACCTACGCAGTGACTGTGGCATCTCAGGAGAAGTGAGCGACTTGCCGCTTCTGCTTTCCATGAGCCTGTTGTCCAACCAGGGCCTGGATGCCGATCATTTCCATGCATTGGTCAATCGTTACCGTGAGGAGAGTGAAGAAGGGTTCCCCCTTCAGGAGTATCGCGCAGCGCTTCCTCTTTCTGTCGTCGTAGCGATAGCAGGTGTCGAGTTGAAACAAAAACAGATCAGGGAAATAGCTCTTACAACAGCTTCACTTTTCAGTGAAGATACTCTTGAAAAAGAGGCAGTAGTACTGCTTGCCCACTGTTTTCATCTCCTGATCAATGAAGAAGTCTTTGATGGAGAAAAACTTGTTCACGACCTCTTCACACAACGAGGTGGCAAGAATTTGGATGAACAGCTTACATCGCTCCTCTCCAGAGCAAGAAAACCTAAACTCGTCTTCTCAGGGAATCATACGCTAAAGGAAACACTGCTCTTGGTGTTTCACACACTGCTTCACGCGCCCTCCTTTGAAGAAGGCATGAGCGACATTGCAAGGGTGGGAGGAGATGCCCGCTTGGCTTGTGGTCTCTATGGAGCGCTACAGGGAGCCTTGAGAGGACCAGAACTGTTTCCTGACAGATGGATTGACGAATTAGTCTCTTCATCTGCTATTGAGCAGGCGATCAAGAAACAGACGCAATTCAAACGTGAGACGATAAAGATGGAAAGGCTTGCCTTGACCATGAGTGAAAGACTGATGAACGCTTCAGTATTTGGGAGGTAACGATGGAATACAAATCACTAGGGAGAACCGGTATCAAGGTTTCTGAGCTCTGTTTTGGGACCATGTCCTTCGGCGGAAGAGCTGACAAGATTGAATCAGAGAAGATGTACAAAACCTGTAGAGAGGCAGGTATCAACTTCTTTGACTGTGCCGATGTCTATCAGAAGGGAGTTGCAGAGAGCTATCTCGGAGAATTTATTTCCCAAGAGCGTGACAAGGTTGTAATCACCACCAAGACGTATGGTGCGATGGGAGACGATGTCAACGAGAAGGGTTTGAACGCAAAACATATCAGGCTGGGGGTGGAAGCAAGCCTGAAACGTCTGAATACTGACTATGTGGATGTCCTGTTTCTCCATCATTTTGATCCGTCTGTGAGGGAAGAGGAAACCCTCAGGGCTGTTGACCGACTTGTCAGTGAAGGTAAGGTGCTCTCATTGGGAGTCAGCAACTTTGCTGCCTATCAGGTGGAAAGAATGCTTCACCTCACATCGATAAACCAATTCGCCCCGATCTCGGTCATCCAACCTATGTTCAACATTGCAAAACGTATGGCTGAGGTTGAATTGCTCCCTATGGCTGCATATGAAGGGCTTGGGGTTATCACCTACAGCCCACTTGGAGGTGGACTGCTTACCGGCCGATACAAGGATGGCTATTCAAATGCCTCTGGCAGATTGATCGAAAATCAGAACTACAACAAACGTTATGGCGGTCAGTTCTACGAGCAAGTTGCCCGTGAATACTCAGAGCTTTGCAGCAAGTGGGGCATTAATGAAGCAACGCTTGCCGTGGCTTGGGTAATGGCACACAAGCAGGTTACTGCCCCAATCATCGGAGCGGCTCATACTGAGCACTTGAAGCAGTCCCTTCAGGCTGCATTCCTCACCCTTGAGCCTGAGCTCTTGAAGGCGATTGATGCAATCAGCCCACCACCACCTCCGGCAACGGACAGGAGTGAAGAGCAATAAGACTTGTCTGAAGCAAGGTTGGAAAGTCTCATCTTTCCAAGGTATGAAAGATGAGACTACAACACATTTCCTGGAGGACCAAATCAATCACCTCCTCCAAAACCGCTTCAACATCCCTTCCCTCTACCCATTTCAACAGCTGGTAATCCAGCGCATCCTAGAAGAGGACAGTGAAGAGAGCAATCATGAAGGATCAGTAGTGGTACTCCCTACCGGTGGAGGCAAGAGTCTCTGCTTTATGCTTCCCTCCCTCCTCGTGGAAGGAATCACTGTCTTGGTCTATCCACTGCTCTCCCTCATGCATGACCAGATCAGGCGCCTCGAGGAGGTTTCAATCCCCCATATCTGCATACAGGGGGGCCAGAGCCAAACAGAGAGAAATCTTCTACTCGGTAAATTACAAAACAGGGACGCTAGAATTCTGATAACCAATGCAGAGTGCCTTTCCCTGCCCGCTCTCATCAATACCCTTGCCCAGATGACCATCAGCCTCTTGGTTTTGGATGAAGCCCATACCATCATAAGCTGGGGGGAAGGATTCCGCCCAGCCCTCGCTACTGTCGGACCCATTATCCAGCACCTTCCAGTTCGACAGGTCCTTTGCTTTACTGCTACAGCTGATGAGCGGGTGATTAAAGGTTTGAACCGCCTGATATTTCCCATCGCAAAACCTCACATCATCCATGCAAGCAGCAACAGGACAAACATCACCTACCATGTCATTAGAACCCTGAGCAAGAGCGAGAGTATCGCTGACTTGCTCCGTCAAGAAAATCTCCTACCAGCCCTTGTCTTTTGCAGTACCCGGAAACTGACCGAGATATCAGCCCATCGTCTCCTCTATGCTCTCCCCGATGTGTCAGTCCGATATTACCACGCAGGGCTTACCAAGGATGAGAGAAGATACCTAGAGAAGTGGTTCAATGAAACAGAAAACGGAGTGCTGTTTGCAACAAAAGCCTTTGGAATGGGAATTGATGTAAAAGGGATTCGATGCGTCATCCACCATGACCTGAGTGAAGATGTTCTCTCCTTTCTACAGGAAAGTGGAAGAGTGGGAAGAGACGGTAAACCTGCTCTCTCGATCAGCTTGCTTGATGGAAGTGAGAAACCTTCTCTCCTCGCTTCCATCCTGCAAAGCACTGAGCATTGCTTCCGAAAAGGTCTCTTGGAGGCAATGAATGAGCCATTTGAGTTCTGTAGTGGGTGTGATGTTTGTAACGGAAGCATCTCACTGAAAAGACTGGGAGAGAAGGCAATCCTGATGAGTGTGGTATCACACCCTTTTCACTTTTCCCCTTCATCCCTTGCCTCCATGCTTCAGGATACCAATGGGTGGTATTCCTATGGAGGTACACTTTCAACATGGGGTATGCAGGAAGTTCAAGAGGCTATTATGCTCCTGATCACTGAGGGAAAACTGCATATGTCAACTCGATTCAAACGTAGGCTATATATAGATTACAAAGTAGTACTCACACTCTTGACAACTCTGCATTCATGGCTGAGGCTTACATATGAGAGTGCAAAAAAGAAGGCTGAAGAGAGCCGGCCCCAGTTACCCTACCATGCCTCGTCCATTCCTCCCGGTCAAGGAGATCCAAACCTCCACGACAGTACCGGATAAAAAGCAACAAGGAGAAGACACCCTCTCATGGAAGAAGCTCTTCCTCCTACTGTAAAAGGGAACGTATAAGTTTCGGCAATACGGTGGTACAACCTGATCGATTTCCAGCCAAAAGACATAACAACTTCTCTGCCGCCCGTCTATAGAGCTCACCGCTCTGAATGGCAATGCTGGCCACTGGAGCAGGATATACACCGAAGAGAGGGGATGCGTCATACCCTACCTTTGGCAGGTCGGTCTTAATACGTAATAAGAGAGAGAACAAGAGCATATCATTCACCGCTGCAATACCATCAACGGCACCGTCATCAATGAGTTTCTGTACCCTCTGGGCAACATCCCCCATGGCATTTGCGTTTCCAATTTCTGTCGACAAGACCAACGCATCCCGGTAGTGCTGCCTGAATCCAGCGAGCCGCTCGGCATGGGGAACGACACTCTCGAGGTAACCGGTGATGTACAGTGGCCTTAGCACACCACACTCCCTTAGATACTGGGCTTGCAGGGTTCCACCATATCGATTGTCTGTTCTCACACAGCTCTCTGTTTCTGTATTTCCAGTCAGGTGATGGGCAAGCACGTAGGGGATGGAGAGGGAAGAAAAAAGCGCTTCCTCCTCCTGTGTGTCAACATCATAGGCAAGGATACCATCACAGCGCATTGCAATTGCTTCCAGCTCACGCTGTGTTTCCACAGTATAGAATCGCATCCGCCAGGAACTTGTTGCCAACACTTCCTGCACTCCCTTGATCGCCCTACCAAAGAACCAGTCAAAGCTATCCAGATTACCCCAGTAGTAGGGCCTCTCCTCCTTCCTGAATTGGACAAAGGCGATGGTGCCGGTTCCACTCCTTCGCAAGGTAGCTGCTGCACTGTTGGGTTCATACCCCAACTCTTTTGCTGCTTCCAATACTCGCTTTGCAAGTGATGGGGAGACCTTACCAGGATTGTTGTACACACGAGAGACGGTTGCACTGCTTACCCCTGCCTTATTTGCGACACTGTTTCTGGTTGCCCCCATCGTTCGTCCTCTTATTTTTATTGACAAATGCTTGATACAGGGTTAGTGTACACGTGTACATTCAAGAACGCAAGTACATTTGCACTAAAGGAGCATATGATGGCCAGAAAGGAAGCAATACAGAAAGGTTTGTTGCATACCGTGTATCCATCCCTCTACGGGAATTCGTTCCAAGCTGAGGATATGGATAAACGGTTCATCAGTTTAATTGAAGAACACAACAACTTGTTCAAGGAACAGGATGTCAGTCTGTTCTCCACTGCTGGAAGAAGTGAGCTCGGTGGAAACCATACAGACCACAATCTGGGAAAAGTCATTGCTGCTACCATTAACCTGGATACCATCGCCGCAGTAAGCAAGCGTGAGGATAATATCGTTGTCTTGACGAGTGAAGGCTACCCAGAAGTGGTTGTGCATCTTGATGAGCTTGAAATTGTTGAAACAGAGAAGAACACCACCGAAGCACTGGTACGCGGTATTGCCTTTGCATTCAAGCAGCGAGGCCTCAATCTTGGTGGTTGGCAAGCCAATACCACGAGCCGGGTACTCAAAGGATCGGGGCTCTCCTCATCTGCCGCAGTTGAGGTTCTCTGTGGAACCATTTTTAACCACCTCTACAATGAAGACACACTCTCTCCGGTTGATCTTGCGATCATTGGAAAGTTCAGCGAAAACAACTACTTCGGCAAGCCATCTGGATTGATGGACCAGATGGCGTGTGCCTATGGGGGAATCATAGGAATTGACTTTGCTGATGAGGAAAACCCGAAGATTGAGCCGGTGCATTACTCCTTCAGTGATCATGGCTACCAGCTGGTCATCGTGGACACCGGGGGAAATCATGCAGACCTTACCCCCGAGTATGCTGCAGTGCCCAAGGAGATGAAGGAAGTAGCTGCTCACTTTGAGGCAAAGCATCTCAGGGAGATCGATGAGACAAGCTTCATCTCTCAGCTTCCCCTTCTCAGAAAAACCCTGCAGAATGACCGGGCAATGCTACGCTCAATTCACTTCTTTGAAGAGAACAAGCGAGTTACCAATATGCTCATAGCTCTGGAGAATCATGACATTGCATCATACTTGAAAGAAGTGAGAGCGAGCGGAGAGAGCTCCTTCTGCTTCCTGCAGAACCTCTACCCCTCTTTCTTCCCTCAGGAACAGGGTCTGAGTCTGGCTATTGCCATGACCAAGAGCCTGCTGGGAAGCGATACGACTGTACGTGTCCATGGAGGAGGCTTCGCTGGTACCATCCAAGCCTACATCCCCCTGGACAAATATGAACTCTATAAACAAGCAATGGAAGCTGTATTCTCAGAAGGAAGTGTCACTCCTATCACGGTTCGGCAGAGAGAAAGCTGCTGTATTGCGGAGTAGAAAGGAACACTACGATGACAGGCAAGTTTTTCACAAGCTTGCCTGTTTTTTTGTTTCTTTCCTGTATGGAGTACTAAAAATACTATCACTTCCATTATCTTTCCCTTTGCATATTGGCTTCATCGTTGTACAATAGCAAATTAGGGAGAGACTCATGGACATTGATAATCGTATTCACACCTATTTCCAAGCTGAGGCTGAAAGCTTGCATGTGGAGAACATCTTTCTTGGACTCGGCTACTCTGCAGTTGTCTTGCAAGATGGACGTTGTGGACTCTGCTACACTCCAAAAGGGAGTGGAAATAGTTGTTCAGTTAACAAGAACAAGGAGGAATATGAAGGGTATCCTGCGATCAAACTACTTAAGAACATCAAGAAAGAGGACCCACTTGGAAGAGCCATGGCAATTGCACTCTGCAATGCCTTGAATCAGGACCACTCCCTCCTACAGGATGAGGATGACGGCAATCTGATACGCGACCTTAAGGTGAATACAGGAGACAATGTTGCCATGATCGGCTACTTCGCTCCCATCGTCTCGTACTTGAAGGAGCATGATATTACTGTTCGTGCTTACGATATTGGAAAGGAAGTTGGATCAGAGCAGGAGTTCTACCATTGGGCTGAGGCAGAGAGCGATGCCTTGATCCTGACCGCCACCAGCCTGATCAACTCCTCCCTTGAAGAAGTACTCAGTCATTTCAATGGAAAAAGAATTCCTACTGTCCTTATGGGACCTTCCACCATCATGGTTAAGGAACTCTACAGAGACTTGCCTATTGATCTATTGGCTGGTTCCACCGTTTTCAACCGGGATGGTGTTATCAAATCCATTCGTAATGGAAGAGGAACCCCCTACCTCCATAAGGACTGCAAAAAGGTTCATCTTTACCTCTAGAAATAATTACTGAGAAAACTGCTTTTTCAGTAGGCTCAGTTTTCTCATTTTCGCACTTCCCAAATTTCTCCAAATTTTCTTACGTTTCATGTCATATTTTTACTTATGTTCAAGCTCCAATGCAATTTTTCTTCAACAATTTATACAGACTCTCAATATTGACAAATCATTATAAGCATTTAACTATGAGTTATGAGGCATGGAATAGAAGAAACAAGGAAGGCTACTTGCACCATTAACAACCTTCTCCCCTTCACCAGTTGTCTCATCATGTCTTTTTCTTTCGCATATATTGCTGTCTCACTCTTCAGAGGATTCTACTCTGGTTAGCTAAGACAAATCACCACGGAAACATCATCTTGCATTGTGCTACAGACCAGGAATATCTGGTAGGGGTGGGAGGCTATTATGAAACGACTGTTGAAGGCTATCTTTCTGATTCTTTTGGTCCTTTTCTGCTTGCAACCTATGACCGCAAAGGTCAGCAGGACCAGTTCAAGAGTATTGAGTATACCAGATGACTTAGTGGCGACAAGAAAGGTGAATTTCAATATTGGAGACATCTTGACTGTCCCCATGGTCTCCCTCACTATCGTGAATGACCCTACCCCTGCCTATCTCTTGCTCGTACTGGAACTGGAGATCGACAGTACAGAAATACCTGCTTCTGAGAATACTGCGACGGCGGAAATAGTCAGACAGTTTGCAGCAAGCGAAACGCTGACATTCTCCAATACTGATCTTATGAACTATGTCAGCAATGTCCGCGGTGGCTCTGCGCCTACTGCCATCAGGGATGCATTTGGCGTCTCTTCAATGAGTTCAATTACTTCCGATTTTTTTGAGAATTCCAATACAGCCATCCCTGAAGGCGAGTATACCCTGACACTCAAGGCATACGAAATTGATAATGAGGATGCGAGTGTTACAACAGGTAGGGTACTCAAGGAAGCCCAATCTGTTACCTTCAAGGTACTCACCATCGGGTCCCTCTCAGTAGTACAGAATCCAACGGTCGGAGATGAAACACTCCGTATACAGCTTCCAGAGACTCCTTATTATAGTGAATCAAGCATACCAACTACATCCACAACCAAAGTTACGATCAACGGGCCTGGAATAAAGCAGAGCGTAAGTAAATCCCACAGCAGGGTTGTAGCCTCGCTCGGTTCCTCCATTAAGGGGTACCCTGGGGATACTACTGGAGGAGAGGTCACCTACGACCTCTCTACCATCAAATTCAGGGCAGGAGAAACGTATACCTTTACCATCGAGTATTTTGATGCAGCAGGATATCTTATTGCCAACAGCGTGAAAAATATCTCCTTCCCCTCCCCAAAATTTTTCACCTCCATAGATACGAGCAACGCCTACACTCCTGAATTCAGTTGGGGGTTCAACGATGATTACGACGATTGGACAACGGAGTACAGAATCTACCTCAACGGACAGTATTATGGCTACACCACTTCGAACAACTATGCACTTTCTTCTCCCCTCTCACCCAATACCACCTACTCGTGGTATGTCATGCCGTTCAACAGGGACGGTACGGCATTCTTCAGCAGCACATCGGCCATCAGCAAAACCTTTACTACGAAAGCCCATACCGAGCTTGATGTGGCAGTCAACGAACCAGAAGACAAAGCAGTATTATTGCTAGGTGAATCCTATACCTTCAGTGGGGATGCTACACTCTCTGACAACGCCACAATCAAGAGTGCAATATGGCAAATTGGTACCGAGACAAAGGCAGGTGACTCAATCACCTACACTCCAAGCAAGCGTTATGCTGCAAATAGCTTACTGACCTATCTCAGGGTAGTCGATAGCTTCAACCTTGCAAAGAACTCCGCCTCGCTGTATCTCACCGTCCTTGACCCTGCTATTGCCATTCAAGGAGGGACCGAGCAAACAATCAGCAAGGGAAGCAGCACAACCTTTGCCTTGGACAGCAAGAATACCAGGGACCTCTCCGCTATAGAGTGGTACCTCGACAGTTCCCTTGTAGGCTCTGGGAATTCACTCTCCTATACTTTTGACGAGAGTGGTACCTACTCCCTTACCGCCAAGGGTGAGAGCATCCCTGATATCAATGGAACTACCAAGGAAGTCACTTCCAATAGCCAGAAAATCACCGTCATAGGGGATGCCCCTTCGGTTGCAATCGTACAACCACAGACAGAGGTTGCGATGGTGAAGGGAACCACTCTCGATTTAGTTGCATCCTCCCAGGCTGACAACCAAATCCAAAGTAGGGTTTGGACGTACAGTGGAGCCGCATCAGGGACACTGGGAAGTGGAAGTGACAGTGTATCATTTACTCCCACCACTACCGGAGCCTATACCATTACCCTATCAGTTACGGACATCCATCAGAAAACAAGCACTGCAACAACAAGAGTGGTGGTCATAGACCCACAAGTGGCTGTAACCAGTCCACAGACAGGTTCCACATTCTCCCTTGCGAGCACCTTAAGTCTTGAGGTATCGGCGCCCAATGCACAGCGCATACGTTATTTCATTGGCAACCAAGAGCTAGCCTCCCCAACAGTTGATCTAGCAAACCTTGGAACCGGTACCTACAATGCATATGCAAAAGCATCATGGGAAGTGGTCGACAGAACGGGAAATCCTAGTATTTATACAGAGGATTCAAGCATCATTACCTTCAGCGTGAAGGATCTTATGCCTCCAACGGTTTCCATCACCTTCCCTGAAGAGGATATGTTGCTCAAGACAGGCACCACCTACCAATTTGTTGCTGAGACCAGCAGCAGCTCTACAGTTACAAACAGTTGGTGGGAAGTGAATGGAAAAGGCATAACCGGAAACAGTTATACGCCATCGACCTCGGAGAAGAGCAAGGCCCTAACCATCACCCACTATGCCGTAAACCAGGATGGTGTAAAAGGAAGCAATAGCGTCCAAGTACAGCTTGCAAACCCATCAGTCTACCTTACTCCCCCGTCTGCAACGAAGTTCCTGAGTGGGGAGGTAATCCCTGTCAGTGCGACTGTTGTCGACGGAGAGCTGTACTGGCTCGTGGATGGCAATGAAATACCGTCTTGGGATAAGATGCTTACCACCACCGGACAACATACCATCCAGGCAGGATGGAGATTACAAGCAATGGGAGCCAATGGAAGCATACGTTCCTTCAGTGGATTGTCTTCCGCCAAAGCAACAGTATCTGTATACAGTAATCAGAGGCCGGTCATTACCTCTTTCTCCCCTGCCACTGCAGTAGTACTGCAACGTACCGGGGTACCGGTCATATTCTCGCTACAGGCTTCCAGCCAGAATACGCTGGAGACAACCAAGTGGAATATCTTCAGTGAAGGTTCTTCTATCCGCGAGACGCTGGCTGCAAGCATCAGCCATCAAAGCTGGCCTCCGGGGTTGTACACTGTCCAGGCAGAAGTGAAAGATACCTATAATCAGAGTACGAAGCAGGAATGGACCGTAAAGATCATTGACCCAAGCATCTCCATAACCTATCCACAAAATGGAGCAAAATTCCCAACCAAACAGGTACCAAAGCCAGTTATCGTAACCAAGGATGTCAGCTCTTATACCATGGCTCTTAATGGAACCTTGATCAGTGACACATTTGACTGGAACTCACTCGGTGCTGGGAGTTACACCCTGAGCGTGGTAGGTAGCTACCTGACCACAGGAAAGACAACTCCAGAGAAGACGAGTGAGCAGAAGATCACCTTCAGTGTTGCCCAGAGCACACCTCCAAAATTTGAGGTGAGCGGGATCAGCAACAATGATCGCCTCATTGCAGGAGAACGCTATAACCTTATTGCAAGTGGGGAAGCCAACGAGACCTTCCAGTGGTATGTAGACAACCAGCTTACCGCACAAGGGGAAGCCTATTCCTTTACTCCAAATGCATCCCAAAAGGAAATGACCATCATGGTTAGGGGTGAGCGGAACTCCATAACCGTCGACAAGCACTTCAATGTGCGGGTCATCGACCCCTATATCAGTATCATTCTTCCTGAGGGATTGGCCTTTGAAAACCTCTATCCACCGAGCATACCGATCCCTCTGCTCTATGAGAGTAGGGATATCGACAAAGTGGTCTGGAAGGTGAACCTAAAGGAATACAACAATCCTACCGTTACCTTCGCACAGGGGATGCACAGCATCGATGTAGATGGCTATGCAACCTCAGTACGGCTTCCTGACGGAACCATGGGTAATTACCTCCCAACCAATACCGACGGTATTACAGGACGGGACATCCAGGTAGCAGACAGACAAGGTATATCGAGCGTAGAAGCTCCTGGCAGAGTTCTGGAAGGAAGTGCCGTCACGGTAAAGGCTCTCTTGGTGGAGCAAGGGCTTACTGACTTAATCGACAGCCTTGCCCTCTCGGTTGATGGGGTAAAGTATACACAACACCAAAGACCTGCTGGAAGGGAATTTACCATACCTACCCTGAAAGCAGGAGTACATACCATTTCGATCACCTCCACTGATGTATTTGGGAACAGCAAAACTGCTGAAAAACAGATTGAAGTACTCAAACCATTGGACTTCAAGATCACCAAGCCGCTAGAGGGACAACGTCTCTCACCGGATACAGTGATCAAGGGCAACCTGGAATTGATCGCCGGTGCAATTGACTTGGTTACCTGGAGACTGGATACAACTGTCATTCCCAACTCGAACTTCCTAAGTGGGACGCTTGGCACGCTGAAACCAGGAAAGCACACCATCAGTGCCAGTGCAAGGGATCCTCTGGGGAATGTGACAACCAAACAAGTACGGGTTGAAGTCCAGAACGACTTCCAGCTCAACTTGCTCGCTCCCTTTGACTCCACCACTACCATGGTCGGTACGCAGGTTCCTTGCATGGTAGGAGTTGATAAGGTAGTGGGTTCGTCCTTCGACCTTTCGGATGCCGCTTCACGCATTACATGGTATGTCAATGGAAGCAGTACCGGCGAGGTAGGCTTGAGTTACCAATTCAAGGCTGAGAAAAGCGGGAATTTCACCATCCAGGCACGTTATGCCAATGGGGCGATGGTTCGCACCACAGCAGAGCGGACCATCACTGTCCGCGATATTGTCGAGCCCACTATTCTCGCTCCCCTGCAAGCGCAAATCATTACTTACAAGACAGGCGAGAAGATTGCGCTCTCTGCTACCGGAGAGGAAGGGGCAACCTATCAGTGGAAGCTTGCTGACCAAGTGGTTGCTGTAGGAAAGGAGACCAGCTTTGATCCAAAAGGAGTTTCTGGAAACGTGCAACTTACCCTCGTCACTACTGCCTTTGGCAGGAGTAGCCAGAGAAGAGTGAGCTTCACATTGACTCCCAACCAAAGCCCGACTCTTACCCTCTCGGTTCCCCCACTTCAGTATACAGGAGAACCGCTCACTTGGGCTGCTACTGCATTTGACGCAGAGGACAAGAAAGCCAACCAGATTGTCACCTATCGTTTTGATGGAGTACCTATAGAGGGAGCGAATCAACGAATCTTGACCGAGGCAGATGTCGGCAACCATATTCTGGAAGCCCGTACAGAGGACAGTATGGGAGCAGAAACGATAGCGAGAGCTGCCATCCAGGTTTCGAGGGCTCAGCTTCCCATGGAAATCCTCTCTCCCAAGAAAGAACAGACCTTCTTCCTTGGCTATGATGTACCCTTGATCGCTACACTCAATGAAGCGGTGGAAGGAACCTACCAGTGGACCATCACATATCTTGATGATCCGGCAGCAAGCAATGATTCCCTTACGGGAAGCAATGCCATGTTCTCTGCAAAGGGAACTGGACTGGTTGAGATCACCACGGTCTTCGTTGATGGAAACAATCGTGAGCGGGCAAGGGAGCGGACTACGATAACCATCCAGAAGGAGCCGCTCAAGCTCTCGATCAACTGGCCCCATGGCAGTGTCGTGAATGCTGGAACCAAACTCAGCCCAACACTGATCGGACTTCCCAGCGACCAGGAAGGTGGCCAAGTCAGGTGGTATCTCAATGGACTGGAGGTTGATGATATTGGAAATCTTACAGCACCGGAGATAGCCGGTTCCTGTACATTGGTAGCGGTCTACAGCGAGGAGGATGCCAGCGAACAGGCAAGCATTTCCTTCACGGTGAACACCAGGCCACAACTCTCCTTCATCAATCTTGCTGAAGGGACCAGTGCTCCGCTTGGCAGACCCATCGTACTGGCTGTTGAGGTAAAGGATGACCAAGCCTTCACAGGAACTATACGTTGGAAGGATGCTGAGGGAACAGTGCTTGGGGAAGGGAAAGCCCTTGCATTCACTCCTTCTGCAATTGGAGAACAACGGATTAGAGCGGAGGCAACTGACTCCATGGGACTGGTTGGCAGTATCGCCACTACCCTTTACAGCTTTGAGACGATCAGCGGTGTGCAGGCAGTGGTGAACAATAACCTGCCAAACTATCTGATAGCTGAGAACTCGCCTCCGCTCCCTCTCTTCTCAGTTTTCCGAGGAGGGGTTGGTCCTGAGGTAACCTGGCAGGTCAAGCAAGGGAACAAGGTGCTTGAGAAGGAAGGAAGAGAGATCTACCTGGGCTATGGAGAGATAAGCAACCTACAGGCTGGACCGGTTGTGGTCAGCATGTTCATCTCCGACCCACTGGGTGCACAGGAGACAATTAAGCGTGAAGTTCCACTGAACCTCACCTCCTCAGCAACCTTGGAGCTCCTTAGCCCTTCTGCTGACAGCATCACCCGCCTTGGCGAAGAGATTTCCTTGCAGGTTGCACTTACTGGATTCAGTGAACCAGCGATGCAGCTACTGCTCGGGGAAACTCCACTTCCGACTCTGTGGATGATTGGGGAAGGAACCAGGACTGCGAGCGCGGTCATACAGCCGGATGTCTTTACCACAGAAGGTGTATATGACCTAACCGTACAGGCAAGTGAGGGTTCACTTGTCCGGAGGCAGCAATTCAGTCTCAATCTCTACGCAGAGAGACAGGGCATTTTCATTGACAATGCTCCACCTTCCTACGAACTTGCCAGTGGAAGCTCACTGCTCACAGCAACCGTTACAGGGCTGGAGGGAGTGGATCGTATCGACTGGAAGAGTGACCTTCGGGAGGAGGCCATCTCCAGTGGATACTCCTTGGATCTCAGCGAAGCTGGACTTATTGCAGGAAAGAGGTCGCTAATCGCTGAGGCATATGCAGGAGGGAACATGGTAGGTTCCGCTACCATCCTCTTGGATGTGATAGGAACTGTGGAGGTACAGATTATTGATCCGCAACCCTTGATCATCCTGATAAAGGGAGCGAGTACCGAGCTCAAAGCAGCAGGCAAGGATAAGGATGGTTCATCGCTGGATGAAGATGCCTTTACCTGGAGCTCCCACCTCGATGGAGTGCTCGCTGAAGGTTCTACACTCTCCTTTGCTTCGCTTGATCTTACAGCCGCTGAGCATATCATCACAGCCAGTGCATACGGCAGTGACGGCACGATGGCAGCTGCACACCAAGTAGTGCAGGTCAACAGTACGGAGAAGCCTAAGGAGCCAGAGACACAGGATACTCCTGCATCATCTGATACACCGGACGGCACAGGATATGAGACTGATTACGATCCTATGGGAGCTGGCATGGAGCCACCTCCAGAATCGTTCAACATGGGAGTACCGGTAGATCCATACATGCCACCTTACTTCCCCGATCCATTTGGACCGGGTATGGGAGGAGCGCCTCCTGACCCAGGACTAGGAGGGTATATGGATTCTTTCTTCAGTGATCCTGGATTCGGCGGCGGATATGGAGGAGCCCCAGGGTTTGGAGGCGGTGGCTATGGCGGCGCACCTGGCTTTATGGGTGGCGGGTATGATGGCGCACCCGGATTTGGTTGGTAGGAAGGAGGAGCACCATGAAAAAAACACATACGTTATTCTTGATTGTTGTAATCAGTCTTTTAAGTGCTTCCCTTTTTGCCTTGCAGGTGGACGTTCCTGGTGAAGTGAAAGCCTATGAGAATCTTGAGGTAACGCTCTCCAGTGCGGAGGCCGATGGTACTGTGCAGGAAGCAAGGTTCTTCTTCTACCAGAGTGGTGAGCGTGAACCACGTTATAGTGAGTTTGTCGAAGATAAGGGGGTGTGGAGGACTACGGTCCCCTACACCTACCTTACCGGCGATGAACTGGTCTACTACACGATAATGCAGAATAGTGATGGCAGATTTATCCGTGACCCAAAGATCGGAGAACACAAGGCAAGGCTGCTGCAGGACAAGGAAGCTCCTACCCTGGAATTGGTAAGCCCAGGATCGTTTGAGCTTGTTGAGGGAAAGGAACAACTGGTAGTGTTTGGTGTTGCTGATGAGAGTGCACTCACCCGCTTCAACATCACCAGAGACGGACAAACGCTGACACGAAGTGGTGTCTTTGGTGGATACCTCTCCTTCCTGATTACTCCTGAAGAGAGCGATGATGCGGTAATAACCATCGAGATGGAAGACCGCTACGGTAATATCGCAACAGAGGAGTACACCTTCACCATTACCGCAGAGAAAGCACCCACCTTTGCCTTTGATGGTTCGTACCGTGCAAACCTTGAGGTTGAGTATATCCTTGGGTTTGGAGAGAGTGAGAACCAGACAGATTTGCAGGAGGTATTCAGTGATGTGAGCCAGAATCTGAACATCTCCTACGAACTTGGGGGCGATGGGTATATGAAGGCAGGTCCACTTGTCATGGAGGGGACTGCCGTTTTCAAGGATACTGTTGCCGCCACCGAGATTACTGAAGCATATCCCAATACCTTGATCGCTGACCTACAGAACTTCCTGAACTTGTACAACCCGATCAACTTCGCCAATGAGTTTGACTGGACAGGAGAGGAAGCGAGACAGTTTGAGAATGACAACCAGTTCACCCTGAAGATATCTCTCTTTGGACCATCTCTCACTTATCAGTTTGGTGACCAAAAGGTGAATTTCCAGAAAGAGACAATCAATGATCTCTCCCTCAGGGGAACAGCGGTCGGTATCGATCTCCCGTTCTTTGAACTGCAAGTGGCAAAGGGTTTGAGTGATCTTGGTTTGGCAAAAACAGCATGGCCTCAGAATTTCTTCGGCTTCAAGATGGCTGGTAAGGCCAGGGAGGCCTTCTATCTGCAGACCAATATATCCTTTATCAGCTCCCTGCAGGGACGGTATGAGAATCTCAAGAGTGGAGCCGATTCCCCCATCGGTGATTTGTATGATCTTGATGACATCAGGCCAGAACAGAACATGGTCATTGGTTTGAGCAGTGGTTCAAAGAACAAGCTATTCAATCTTGACGCATCCTTCTCCCTGAGTCTCTACAATGATGATGCAAGTGACGTACTTGATGTTGACCAGCTGGCGACAGACTTGGAAGATCAGGGAGGACCCGATGTAAGCTCCTACCTGGGATACTTGGACAAGGTCCAATCAATCTTCCCGGTCCTGGACTACTTCCTCCCAACCAATGGTTTGATCAGTGGAGTCATCAACAGGACACTTTGGGGCGTGAGCTACGGGGCTGAGGTAGAGGTACCCTCTCTTGGTATCCAAACGTGGATACGGAAAACGGATAGCACCTACAAGAGCCTTGGAGCTTCAGTTGCTACCGATGAGTTCTCTTATGGGTTGGCATTTGAGAAGGGGGTCAAGGACTTCACGTTCTCTGCAGGGTATGAGAGGAACAAGAACAATATTGCTGACATTCTGTTCAACGATATCATCGCTTTGGTGAAACCTGATCTCGCCCCTGATTCCACACCAACTTCTGCAAATGATATTTCCAATATTGTTCACCAAGCACAGACTGGTGTTAATTTCCCACAACTAGCCCACTTCGGAACGATATCACTGGATTATACATTCCTCTATGAGACGACTAATGCAGAGGCGTTGGCAGCAGAAGCAACGGATGCAAGCGTAGCAACTGCGATCACTACTGCTACTACCAACGATATAACCAGTACCCATACCGGGGAATTGAGGTGGAAGAGTGCGCGGTATAAGTTTGGGGATGTGTCCACGAACTTTGGGGCAAAGACGAAAGACTCCTATATCACGAACATCCAGATCGATGGGGTCAAGGACGGATCCACGTTCTGGGAGTTCTCCTACGCGCTCTCTGCTGCAACAAGTTTCAGTCGATATGCCATCTCTCTTGGGTTTGACCATGCTTGGAGTACAGAGACAGGAGGGCTGACTACATTTGGGTATGATACGAAGTTCTCCATCAAGCAGGCGTTCTTCGATACGATTACCTTCACAGCGTCACTTGACCAGGCGTTCAAGAGCTCCCTTGAGGCGTTCAAGATAACAGGCTCAGCGGGGATCGACAAACGGTTTGGTCCACTCTCGACGTCTGCCCTCTTTGAAGTGAGTTATTATGATTCAATTGTTGACAATAGTGATGATGCACTCACCTCAAGGTTGACGATCAAGGGAGTATTTTCCAAGTAGAATCATATAGATAAGAGACGCACCCTTCCAAACTACTTTTTGGCGGGGTGATTCTCTATGTCATATGATTTGCCTCATTTGTTATACTTCTAGTGATATTATAACAATAATATAATCATATTTTCATATATTAGGCGAGTCCCAACGTAATTTATTCATACCTTATGTCATATTTTCCTTTACAGTTCCACAAAACTGTTGGTATTCTACGAATAAGAACAAACTCAATGAGACTCATGCAGTACTAGAATACTGTAGCTCCAAATATCGTATGTGTCTCAAATCCCCAGGTAGCATATGCTCCAAGGGATTGCAGGTATTTGGAGGGATGATGCGGCAAACTTGGGATAAATCAGGAATGATTTTACTGCCAAGCGGCTATTGGGCTTGTCTTTCAGGTTTACGATGTAATATTTTTCCCAACTGCTCTAGAAAAGCGGGATGGGATAGTTCCCTCTACTCCAACCTTCCTCCACCCATGGAAACACTTTCATTTCTCTTATATGGAAAACAGTAAAGTAATTTTCCAAGAATTACTCTTCTCATAAAACACCACAAATAGTTTTGGAGTACGACATGAAATATAAAATGAATCGATTGATGGCATTTGCACTTATCGTATGTGTCCTCTTGGTCACCATGGGATGCGATGAATTATTGAATAGGCCAGTAGATGTTACTGGGGTAACTATCGCGGAAGAAAATCAGACAATCTTGGTTGGAGATACGTTGCAATTGAATGCTACAGTTAGTCCCAATGATGCAACCAACAAGGATGTAGCTTGGACTTCAAGTGATACTGGTGTAGCCACAGTCAGTACCACAGGATTGGTCACCCCAGTGGCTGCAGGTAGTACAACCATTACGGTAACCACTGATGATGGGAGTAAGACAGATACAATTTCCCTGACTGTTAAAAATGAGCATATTATATTTACTTTAACTCCTACTGATACAACATTGGATACACTACATTTTGAACTATATTCAGGGGCGCATGCAGACAGTGTTTTGGCAACCTATGTAGATCTTTCTACAAATTCAGAAGTTCCTCTCGTAACAATAATGGATCCGTCTTCTACAACCCTACTTGGATCCACAAAACCTCTCGACATGCCATCGGGTGGCCAATTTGCAGTATATAACGAAGCAACTAACGGATCTGATATTATTTATGCTTATATTGAACTCCCCGCGCATACAGATGAATCAATTGAAATTGATAAATCAATAAATGTTAATTGCTTAAGCGAAGATGATCCTTTCTGGTTAGAATTGATTGAAAAAGATATTAACGGTGATACTACTATGAAAATCAATGCAGAGGAATATACTCTTACATATTCTGTTATTGATACGGAAGCTGGTTACCTAGAAGGCACCATATCAGGAACGGTGTATGATGTAACTGATTTGGAAGCTGAAGATACCATCGCAACAGGTACAGAATATACTTTGAATCTTACTTTTAAGGCCGTCATTGTTGATGTAAAAGATTAATATTTTGAATTTTCAATCTTGGAATCCCATCAAATGCTGGTGGGATTCCTTTTCCAAATTACTCAGCGAGCACTAAATACTAACCGTGATTACTTTACTCAAACAACTCCCGATACTCCTTCCCTACCTGCTTGAAGGAAGTCTTCTTATCAAGCAATTGCTTCAGGTTCTCTGGAATGGGTACCTCGGTATTAAGCAGTGGTTCTACCACCTGCTCAAACTTTGCAGGGTGGGCAGTAGAAATGACAATGGTGGGTTTTCCACTGAATTGGTCTCTTCTTACTCGCTCTCCGGTAGCTGTATGGGGGCACATAATGTACCCTGATTCATCATACACTTCCTTGATCGTCTTCCTGATAGTCTCATCATCCACAGACCAAGCACTTACCATCTTTCGCATAGTATCGATATCCGGATAAAGATCGAAGAGACGCTCCATATTGCTGGGAGCCCCAACATCCATGGCATTGGCCAAGGTAGCTACAGAGGGACGCTTCTCATAGTTGCCAGAGAACAGATAGTCTGGAATTGTCTTGTTCTCATTCACGGAAAGTACAATTCTTTCAATGGGAGCTCCCATACTTAGAGCCCAGTAGGCACCACAGCTATTGCCCACATTTCCGCTTGGGATGATGAAGGTAGGTTTCTTTCCAGTAGCCTGGTAGTAGAGATGGGAAGCATATACGTAGTACACACTCTGGGGAAGCAGTCTTCCCAGGTTAATACTGTTTGCACTGCTCAGTCCCCACTTGGTGGCAATCTCCTGGTCCATGAACGCATCCTTGACCATCTTCTGACAGTCATCGAAATTGCCATCGACCTCATAGGCCTCAATATTGCCACCCCAGCAAGTCAGCTGGGTCTGCTGGCGCTTACTCACCCTCCCCTTGGGGAAGAGTACCTTTACATCAATACCCTTTCGCCCAGCAAAAGCGGCTGCCACTGCCCCACCGGTATCGCCACTGGTTGCAACCAGAATGGTGAGTTTCCTGTGTTGCTTCTCCAGGATCTTCTCCATACTCGCAGCAAGGAAACGTGCACCAAAGTCCTTGAAGGCAGCCGTAGGTCCATGATAGAGCTCAAGGACCATCTCTTCGCCCCTGAGGGGAACCAAGGGAACCGGAAAATTGAAGGCATCCATGCATATCTGAGCCAGGTCATCTTTCAGAGGGTCATCCTCAAAGAAGGGAGCAAGCACTTCATATGCCAGTTCCGGATATGAAGAGATCTCATGCACATTCAAATGGGAAAGTGAGGGGAATGACTCGGGCACATACAGGCCTCCATCAGGGGCAAGGCCTTGCAGAATTGCCTCGCTGGCACTCACCTTGGGAGCTTTCTTCCTTGTTGATACAAACTTCATCGTTACGTCCTCCTAGATCCTGGCCCCAAGATAGGCTGCCAATCGAAGAATATCAGAGAATACACCACCGGCAGTAACTTCCCTTCCTGCTCCCGGTCCCTTGATCACCAGAGGTTGGCTCAAGTACCGGTCGGTGGTAAAACAGATTACATTATCAGTACCGCTTGCCTGGGCAAATGGGTGGTCACTCGCATAGCTCTTCAAGGAAGCACTACAATTGCCTTCTTCATCAACAATCCCGACATAGCGGAGTTTCTCTCCCTTCGCTGCAGCATCTTTGTATGCTTTTTCAATAATAGGATCGATTGCTTCCAATCTTTCCATGAACTCACTTGGGGAGCAACCATCGAGAGACTCAGGAACCAGACTCTGGATGGGTATATCTTCCACTTCCAAGGAGTATCCCAGCTCCCTTGCAAGAATGACCGTCTTTCGGCCTACGTCCATGCCTGAGAGATCATCTCTTGGATCAGGTTCAGTATAGCCCATCTCCTTTGCCTGTCTCACCAATGAACTGAAGGGAACACTACCATCATAGCTGGAGAAGAGCCAGGCAAGCGTGCCGCTGACTATCCCCTCAATGCGGTGTACGGTGTCCCCTGTCTGGACCAAGTCTTTCAAGGTCCAGATAATGGGAAGCCCTGCACCAACGGTGGTCTCATAAAGGAAACGCTTTCCTGTACGCATGGACGTCTCCAGCAAACGCTGGTAGTACTCCATGGGAGCAGTTCCTGCCTTCTTGTTCGGGGTAATGACATGGATCCCTGACTCCAGCCATGAAACATACTGTCCAGCAAGCTTGCTGCTGGTCGTACAGTCTATGATCAGGGAGTGCGGGAAATAGGTTGCGCCAATGTGGCGGGTAAAGAGATCCTGGTCGAGTTCAACAGCTTCCTTGTCAAAGCGTTCCTTCCAGTCTCCTGGATCGATACCATCCTGATCAAGCAACATTTTCCTTGAGTTGGCAATACCCCTGATATGAATATCGAGGCCAAACTGCTCTTTCAGCCTGGTGGTCTCCTTTGCAATCTGCTGCAGTAATGTACCCCCAATATTTCCGGGGCCAAGCAACCCAACAGAAATTGCTCGCTTGGAAAGGAAGAACCGTGCATGCAGTGCCCGTAAGGCCTTCTTGCTGTCAATTCCCTTGATAACTGCGCTGATGTTTGTCTCGCTCGAGCCCTGTGCGATGGCAATGACATTTACCCCTGCCTTGCCCAAGGAAGAGAAAAACTTTCCAGCAACCCCTGCCTGGCCTGTCATCTGCTGCCCAACAGCTGCAAGGACTGCAAGCCCGGTTTCGGCCTCAATACTCTGAATGGAGGCAGCCTCAAGCTCGGGAGCGAACTCCTTCCTTGCAGTGGTGCAGGCACGATCTGCTTCCCTCTCGGGAACAGCAAAACAGATGGAATACTCACTGGAAGCCTGACTGATAAGGACAACTGATATGGAAGCCTTTCTCATAGCTGAAAAGAGCCGGCTTGCGATGCCAATAACACCACTCATTCCAGCTCCTTCCACATTTATAAGGGCAATATCATGGATAATGGAAAATCCCTTCACCCTATTTGGTTCCTTCTGGTCTCCATGCTTGCTGATAACGGTCCCCGGGTCTTCCTCATTTTCCCAACAACGAAGCTGCACATCCAAGGAGGCAGCAATGGCAGGGACAAGTGCATGGGAGTGGATAATGGGAGCACCAAAGAAGCTTAGCTCAGTTGCTTCTGCATAGGAGAGGGAGCGGATGACCAACGCAGAAGGAACTTCCCTGTGGTCAGCATTGTGGAGCAAGGAACTATTGTTCCAGAACGTTACCCCAACCGCCTCAAGCTGTGCAGCAAGGGATGCTGCAGCGTATTCGCTTTGACCATCCTTGACCGCTCCATAGATAAACAGTGCAGATTCCTCAACACTCTGTTTCTTCAAGGAATCGGCATAGCCGAGGAGGTCGGCTGGAAGATTATGCAAATTGGCCCAATGGCAGGCAAGGTCAGCAACCCAACTGTCACAGAGTGTGCTTGTATAGCGCTCCACCCCTTCACTGATCTCCTGAACCAACCAGATTGAACGAAGGATATCTTCCAGATTTGCAAACCCTTGCTTGATCCTGTCAAGAACCTTGTTCCCAGCAGGCACTGCGAGCAGGTCCTCCACCAAGGTTGTCCAACGGGTGAAACGTTGTTCCTGCATGGACCAGAGCCTCTCATCACGTTGCTTTGCCAGGTGCAAGAGGTTGGTGAGTTCAAGGTTTTCATCAGTAAATGGGGCAAGCACCACTACTTGGTGTGTCTCCCCGGAGGTGTGAAGAATTCGGATGAGCTTTTCCAAACCATCCTGTGAGACAAGATTGATGCTTTCTACTGCGTGTACCCGTATGTCATTCATTACTACCACCTCCGAGAAAAATTCAACATAGTGAACAAAACACTGAAAATATGTCTTGCAAAATTATACAAAAAGAGCCCAATGTTGGGCTCTTCTGGTAATCGAGATGACGTGCGTATGATTATACGAGCTTCTCGATCTTACCGCTCCGCAAGCAACGTGTGCAAACTTTAATGGTTCGGGGAGTTCCCTTGACCAAAGTTTTCACAGACACGATGTTGGGGCGGAATACGCGCTTTGTGGTAACACCAATGTGTTGACCAACACCGCCATGCTTCTTGGCTTGTCCTTTTCTCGGAACACTATTTCCTGCAACCGTTCCTTTTCCGCAAATCTCACATCTACGAGCCATAGCTATATCCACCTTATCCTTAATAATTCATTCGTTGGCCGAACCAGGGCCTGTTGAAATCACGCATCACCTTGTCCAGGCAAGCCCTTGCCCGTGAGCAGTAGTACAAGGGTGTCGTACAAATAGACTTCAACCTTAGCCAAATTACCAGATAACAGCTTTTGTGTAAAGACAAAGGCATCATCTTTTCTGTTTTTTCCCTTGCTGAGGCCTATCTCCTTCAGTATGCTACACCCATGGAGAACTATTACATCCTTCGATTAGGCAAAGAGCTAAGGAGAAACCTGAAACTATTCAGGGACAGTTTATACAAACAGCATGGAAACCCCAGTTTGCTTGCACTGGAAGCATGCATCATACTTGGCCCGGCTGACAAGCAGGAGGCCCTGCCTTTTGTCGATTGTCCACAGCTTCCTCTCGCTACACTCGGCGTAGCATCCTACCAATATGGACACCTGTATCTTCCCATTCCAGGCACACCGTTTACAAAGATTCGCGAACAGCTTGGAACAAATTTCCCCTATGATGGTATCTATCTTGGTGAATTAGATACTGCTTTCCCTGTTGAACCGATTATGGTCAAGGATGTGTCACTAGCCATTCTCACAATCCAGAGAGAAGGAGAGCTCATCACTTGGAATGTTTCTTCAGAAAAGCATCTCGACTCGGGCAGACATCACTGAACGGACAATCCTCACAGCTTGGTTTCTTTGCATGGCAGGTCGTTCTCCCAAACAGGTTGGCTGTCATGGAAAAGCGATAATGAAAACGTGGATCCAGGAGTGAAGCCACTTCCCTCTCAATTTTCTCCGGATCCTTGGTTGAAACCAACCCAAGCCGATTCACGACCCTTCCAAAATGGGTGTCGACAATAATGGCCGGCTTACCATAGATGTCACCCAGCACGCAGCTGGCTGTCTTTCTCCCCACTCCAGGAAGCTTGACCAACTCTTCCATGGTTTCAGGAAGCCCTCCATCTCCGAGTGCCTGTGCACAGGCAATGATATTCTTTGCCTTGTTTCGATAGAAGCCGGTAGGAAAGATGATCTCTTCCACATCTTCCCTTCTTGCTTTGGCAAGGGAGGGAGCATCGGGGTAGAGGGCAAACAACGTTCGCACCACTGCGTTGACGGTTCGGTCAGTTGTCTGGGCAGAAAGGATGACACTAATTAGGAATCTGAAGGGGTCACGCTGCTCCAAAAACTGAATATCTTCTGGTAGGAGCGTGTCCAATCGTTCGTATATCAAACTCGCGTATGTATTCTTATCCATATTTCTGCATCCTACCCCCTTGACGCTTCCAAGCTCAAGTGCGTATACTCCAAAAAGTTTCGGGGCGTAGCCCAGTGGCTAGGGCACCTGCTTTGGGAGCAGGATATCGAAGGTTCGAGTCCTTTCGCCCCGATCTACTTAGGACGAATTGAGTTTCTCAGTTCGTCCTTTTTTGTATCCCGAGACCAACCCAGGAGCCAGTCTGCCGTAATCGAAATCACACAACAAAAATTAATTCAATTTGTTTCAGCAGGTAGAATAGATAAATGCAATAGGGCTCTTACAGTTGCTTGAGAATCCACTGGTCAAGGAACTCCAATTGTTCAGGAGTATGGAACCAATGCTCCCCATTTTCATAGACGGTGAGAGCAGCATTGTGAGAATTGACGAAGGAATCGATGGTATCCCTGGAGGTCAACGTATCGTGTCCTGCATAGAGTACAGAGGTCGGAATTTCCCATTTGATGGGGTTTTTTCGAACAAATTGAAGATAATCCCACGAAAGTATTTCTCCAAATTCCGTATGAATCTCTTTTTCCTTCTGCAACATTGCCTCAGTAACACCTGCCCAACCGATCATATCGGTGATAAGCCGCTCCATGGAAAGAATAGGAGAGATGAATAAGGCATTATCTATAGGCTTACCCTGCAATGCATGCATGGAGAAGTAACACCCAATGCTGTTAGCAAGAAGCGTAACCTGGGAATAATCCCTTGCAAGTAATGTGAAGGAGGTTTCCAGGAGAGGCTTTGAACCCCATGGAGTAAAGCTTGTAAGATCTTCTTTGCTCTGGCCATGCCCTGGTAGGTCGATGGCATATCCATCATATCCTTTAGTCTGAAGTAATGGTTTCAGACGATCTAGTTCTTCCTTGCTGCCATGTTTGCCGTGTATGTAGAGAACTGCTTTTTCTTTCATGTGGTTATCTCGTATTGCGCTGTGAGATTCTTCTCAAGATCACTATGTTCAAACATGAGGGATCTTGCATAGACAAGACCTCCATGTTCCATACAGAGTTCAAGTATATGGAGAAAGATACCAATGTCGATCTGGTTGTAGTATGAGACACTCCCCTCTGGCATAATTCCACGCTTCCCTTCCCTGATGTAGCGATACACTGAAAGTGTTTTCTTCTCGCAGGAAACATACCATGGCTGGCTGTTACATGCACTGGGGGAGAATCGTGCAATATTCAAGATTTCATCAAAGCCTTCGCCTTCCCTGATTTCTGCGAGCATATTTCTCTTAGCCTTGAACATATCCTTACGAAATGTTTTTGGCGGCATTTTTGCAAAGGCTATCATTATGACATACTCAAGCCCCGAGTGGTTCTCCTCTTTTGGCTTCCCGATCCCATACCAGAGAGCACCGATATCTCTCGAGGCCAGGTAGAGATCGATCTGTTCCCCGATATAGCCAATATTCTCCAGGTACCCTTCCTTCTTTTCACTGTAGAAAAGGATGCAGTGGGTTTCTCCTCTTCTGCAGGTTGTCTCATAGGCCGGAACACTCTTCGTTGCAACCTTAATACCACTGATAAGAGGTTTACAAACACGTAAGGCTGTATTGATTTCTTCTAGTTCCCCATCTGTGAGTGAGCGCTCGACTCTACGAAAGAGATGGAAGGACTTCCGTTTATATATCATGTCATACTGCCACATGTACTCATCCTTGTAATAATTGGGAGAATGCACTTTCTACACTCAATCATCCCTTGCTAACCCTATCATAGGTTCATAGCCTAGACAAAACTGAATTTTAAACTTCTTTTTAGGCTTTCTGCATTTAGTTTAAGCCATGCTCTTCCAGAAAGTATTACTTGCTAGAACGTTAAGCGTAATTGGAGGAAGGTTGTGATAATCGTACAGTCTTGGTAGATCAATAAGGGGGGAAAAAAAGGCACACAGTCGTTAGACCGCATGCCCTATGTATTTTGCTTCTGGCTTTTATGCCGCATTGTTGGAAGAGAGAATCTTTGCAATGATCCTTCCGATGGTCTTGCCAAACTGTACGTCGTAGTCCAGCGCAGCATTGTACACATCGACTTCCTTCTGCTGTTGCAGGCTCAGGAAGTACTGATGGTCACAAATCTCGAAGAAGAGGTCTGCTTTCCTTCTACCGGGGAAACTCAGCTGGGTTGCCCAGTTTTCCATTACTTGGCTGATTGGCTGGTAGATATTACTCATCCAGGAGTAGGTTGCCTCATCCCAGGTAATTGGCATGGAAAGGTTCTTTCCAAGGAAGTAGCGGTGTCCCTCAATGTGTGAAGCGAGACGTTCATAGTCTGCGTCCAGGAACATGTCAGAGTTCTTGATCATGTACTCAATGCTTTGTCTTTTCTGTATATCGTGGTTATCCATATAGGTCTCCTTGTCCTTGTTCTGTATCATGGCTATATTCTAGTGAATTACTATTAGATAATCAAGTACTGATAGACTAATGTATTTGTATTGTTCCGCTCTCTTTTTGTAAATTACCGTTATTTATTATTCATATTTTTGTTTTTGTATATCTCTGAACCTTTCTGGTGGCGGAGACCATGCAAAACGACCCCCCTGAACTAGGGGGGTCGTGAAGAGTACAATACGTCTATGAAAGGAGTTTCAGGTAGTCTTCTTCTACCTTTGCCCAATCAAGGACATTCCAAATTGCGTTCAGGTAGTCTGCCCTAAGGTTCTTGTATTTCAAGTAGTATGCATGCTCCCAAACATCGATACCAAGAATGGGCACCCCACCCTTCTTGTCCATCAAGGGTGTATCCTGGTTCGGGGTATTTACCACTTCCAGGGATCCGTCAGAATGTGCAACAAGGAATGCCCAGCCTGAACCAAATCTTCCTGCTGCCTGACTGTTCAGTGTTTCTTTTAAAGCATCAAGGCTTCCAAAATCTTTCTTGATTCTATCGAGTAATGAGCCTTTGGGTGCATGAGCGGCTGATGGACTGAGAATTGAGAAATAGAGATTATGATTTGCATAACCTCCCCCATTATTTCTCACAGCGGTTCTGAGCTTCTCGTCGGAGATAGAATCGAGGTTCTTGAGTATGTCTTCAATGGAGCGATCTTTCAGGCTTGGATCCTTCTCTACCGCAGCATTAAGATTCTTTGTATATCCAGCATGGTGTTTCGTGTAGTGGGTCACCATGGTTAATTCATCGATATGCGGTTCCAACGCATCAAAACCGTAGGAAAGTTCAACTTGCTTAAACATGAAATACCTCCTATGTATCGTATGTTTATTTCCTAGTCTTTAACTAGGTATTAGTAAGTATACATAGATTTTCCCCATTAGGCAAGTCAAAATACAATGGAACACGATTATATTTCACGCATTAAACAATTTTTTCCAACCATCTTTACCTTTTTTTATTTTTACGTTACTGTTTGCTCGTTTCAGGGACGTAAGACCTGTAAGCGATGCGCCAATAGCTCAGTTGGATAGAGCAACTGCCTTCTAAGCAGTAGGTCAGAGGTTCGAGACCTCTTTGGCGTAAAGCAAATAAACTACTATATAGAAAGAAGATACTGGCTAGATAGCTGGTATCTTTTCTTTTAAACAGTCAACAAGTCACCCTTGACTTACATCAAAATCTACATCAAAACTATAGCTCATGAGACATGAATACACTCTTTTCAAACGCTACAAGGATGCCAAGAACAAGAAAGGCATTGTTTGGTTCTTCTACTACTACGATGATGATGGAACGAGGAAACCTAAATCCACAGGCAAATCACTGAAGCATGAAGCCGTTGCCGTAGTGGAAAAGTTCCTCTCTCAGAATGACAGCAAAGACAGAACATTGAATGAGTATGCCAATACGTTCTTTGTATGGGATGAATGTTTGTATATCAAACGTCAGCTGGCGAAGGGAAAGAGATTTTCCAAGACCAATGCCACATTGAGAAGGAATCATTTGGACAATTACATCCTACCCCAATTCGGAAAGCGCAATCTTTCTTCATTGAATCGTGTGGAGATTGAGAACTGGCTTGTAGCATTGAAGAGCAAGAACACTGGAGAAGCTTTGTCCAACCAGACGAAGAATCATATTCTCTATGCATTTCGTACCATTCTCAGAGAAGCGGAGCGAGAAGGCATTATTCCCTTCAACTGTCTTTCGACTGTTGAGTCGCTGGCGGTTCAGCCGAAGACCAGAGATGTATTTTCCCAAGCAGAGCTACAAAAGCTGTTCCCGAGCGACCTCGAAGCACTGACGAAGAATTGGAGGGAGGAAGAGTATGCATATTACTTTTTCATCCTGGCAACAACAGGGATGAGAAGAGGTGAAGCCAGAGCTTTGAAGTGGAAGCATGTAATTGAAGACAAGAAGCGAAATGGTTTATTGATTGAAGAATCCATCAAGAACGATGATTCCACTGGGAGCACCAAGACAGGGAAAAGCAGAGTTGTGGTATTGAGCCAGAGAGCAGAGGAGATTCTGGAACATTGGAAAGCGAGTACGCCTTTCCATGATCCAGAGGATTTGATTTTCTATGGGAGCAATGGCAGCAGACCGATTATGGGAAAGACGCTGCAGAACAGATTTCAGAAAGCTTTGGAGAATGCAAAAATAGAGATTAACGGAAGGAATCTGGTAATCCACAGTTTCAGACATACCTACAATACTCTTTTGAAGAATGTACTTCCCTTTGATATTCTGCAGGAGACTACAGGCCACAGTTCAGAAAGCATGACTGAAAGATATAACCACCCTTCTTTGAAGGATAGTTATCGGAGGATTCTGGAGCACGAGGATGCATTTGATGGGCTTTTCTGACAATCATAGTTGAGAGCCATATTGTCCGCTACACTCGGTGATTTTGGTAAGCAAGCTCACTCAAAATATACGTAGCAACAGAAGAGAAGAATTCAGGGATTTTTTCTATCAGAGCCTTGGTTATTGAGCCAAGGTTTTGGCTTTATCAGGAGGACGCCAAAGAGTCCTGATTAAGCCTAAACGGCCAGATATGGAGTAATAGATAAACCAGAGAGCTCAATATCTGTTCAAGTATGCTAATCTTTCTATTCTTCTTTGATTAGATAGGGTTTCCAGTCGACATTGTAAGACACCTTCTCCCATGGCGCCTTTCCAGTCATTTTTTCCAGATGATTACATAGTTCATTATTAATCAAACTAGCAACCTTACCTATAAGCTGTCTTATATAATTTAAATAAAAACTTTGGGGGTGTTGTGCTTCCCTACCATGAGCAATTGCCCCACGAGCAGATACAAATTCATCGATCAGATTTTTTACATTCTCAACTGAAAAGTCTGCATATTTATTTTCTTCAACTTCATAGCGCCAATGCCAACTTTCAGTAATTTTTATCCCAAATACATCATTGAAAATTTCATCGATTTTCATAGATTTTGGAGAATTTAACGCCCTTATCTGTTCTTCTATACATTCGAGAACTTTATTCTTCCAATTATCACCAACAAGGCTCCACGCTGATAACTCATTTTTATCATTCTGAATATTCTTACAAATCTTCTTCTTCAATGCTTTCGGAACGTCTTTGGCATCAACTGTTTCAACTATAAACCTCGTCCCAGCAATTATAATATCTTCAATAAACCTTTCCCAAGCAGAGGACAATAAGACATAAGCTGACCTTAAAAAAACCGTGTCTTTATCTTCTGCCGTATCTGCACCTACTTCGTAACAGTCAAACCAACAACGCACTAACCTGACACTCCTCTACCCGATATGATTGGGGCCGGAGTGTGAGATGCGTGAATTTCAAAGTTATGATGATCAAGAATCAGTTGTTCTCTATAGGCCTCATGGCCTGGGAGAGCCTGTTCATCTCATCGGTGACAAGCTGCAGGTCCTCCGCCTTCACATTCCAGGGCATCAGCGGCTCGATCTGTTCGCCGGTGAGCTCAAGGTTGTCGTATTTGGCAGCCTGCATGAAGAGATAGGCAAGATAGTTGCGGGGATTCAGTCCCTGTCTCTTGGCTGTCTCAATGAGGCTGTAGAGCAGACAGGAAGCATCGGCACCATCATTGCTGCCGTGGTTCACCCAGTTCTTGCGTCCCTGAATGTAGACTCTGATAGATTGCTCACAGTCGTTGTTGTCGATTTTCAGCTCTGCATTCTCGAAGGAAAGCAGGACCTTGTCCCACTGGTTGAGAGCATAGGAAACCGCCCGTTTCTGCACCAGGTTGATCAGGGAGGTGGTGAGGGCCGCATTCTCAAGCCAAGCATGGAAGTCGTTGAGGATCGGCATCGAAAGAGCTTTCCTCTCTTCTATGAATGCCTCCTTGGACATCTCCCCTGCGACAAGTCTTGCCCGAAGCTGGGAGTCGATCTTGTACAGCCTGGCGATCCAGGCGATGGCGGGCCCTGCAAGGTTGTGGTCCTTGGTGATCTTCTCGCAGTCCTTGAACCGTCTTGCAACATGGGCAAGGCAGACGCACCTATGGGCCTTGCCAAGGTAGGAATCATAGGCTCCGTAGCCGTCCGCCATCACCCATCCGGTGTAGTCGGTGAACATCGACAGCGGAGGGCCACCGCCCCTGCCGTCAAAATACCGGTACCAGGCGAGGTGCTCGTTGCACACCGCCCACATGTAGTTCTTCGTCTTTTCCGAACCCTGTTTTTTTGTGGTAGTTTCGTCCATATACAGAGCAGCTTGTGCGAGCACCTTCGCCCTGAACGATTCCTCGGCTGCCTTGATGCGCTCGAGGATTGCCAGCCCATAGTTGCTCATGTCCTGCCTGCTGATGTCGATGCCGTCAAGGCCGAGGGCCTTGCTCAGCCGGTTGTGCGGAACATGCAGTCCGTATTTCTGGTAGGCGATCTCGGCCAGCAACAGCTCACCGACCTTGGTCTTGGGAAGGAAGCGCCGGGAGCATTGCGCGCTGAGCACGAGCTCCTCATCTTTGCATTTTACCGTATACTTTCGGTTCTCGACCTCTACCAGTATGACGGCGTTGATGCGTTGGAAGTACGAGGTGTGGGTGGATGGCATCGGGCGTACTGAATAGCCCCTGCTGCGGTAATCGTCAAGCACCGACGCCTCGACATCGTTGACCAGGTTCACCACATGTGAGGCTCCTGCAAGAGGTTTCCTTCCGACACTCTTCTTCCTGTACCCATCAATGGATTGCTGATTGGGTGAATCATCCTCTCCGGCAGACTGGGGCAGCATCTCGGGGGCGAACAGCGGCAGTGTCTCCCAATCGGGATTCTGCTTCAGCTGCTCGCTGGATTTGCCGAATTGTTGCTGGATGAGCAATTGCAGCGTCATGTGCATCTGCTCGTTCTGTTTCTGCAATTGCTGCATCATCTGTTGCATCTGGGTGAACATGAGGCTGATCTGGTCGAAGCTCATGTCCCTGGTGGGGGCAAGGGGAGCCAATACCGAGGCCGGGCTTTTCAGCCCGTCCACCAAGATCTCGACCGTCCTTGATTTCCTGTCACCCTTGCTTTTCATAGAGATAAGTATAGCAGAAAACAGGGTTTAAGTATACTACTTGTAGACAATTAGATGCACTTTCAGACAGCTTTCCCAGGTCGCATCCGTACATTCTCCCAAGGGGTGAAACGACGGAAAATGTCTATACCGTCAAGCATTGCAAGCAGGTCTTCCCCACTGATTTCCTTCACCCTCTCCTCACTGTTCGGCCAGGCGAAGGTGTAGCCGCCCACCAGTTTCTTCTGCAGCAACAGGAACCCTGTCTTGTCCCACATGACGCACTTGATGCTGTCACGCCTCCTGCCGCAGAAGATGTACAACCCTCCCAGGGTGACGTCCATCTCCATGATGTTGGTGATGACCGACACGAATCCGTTGATACCGCGTCTTAAATCTGAGTATCCAGGGAGCAGATAGATCGGGATGCCGCTCATGTCAAGCATTGGCTGCCTCCTCGATCCGGATCTTCCCTTCTTCATCAACGAGAACGTTCCCTGCTAGGCAGAATCGGTACTGGTCCGACCTGTTCCAGGGAATAGGGTCAAACCGCTTCCTTGGCCTTCCCCGGCCACGTTTGACAGAACCGATGATCTCAACCTTGTATTGTTCGGTATTCTTGTTGGTTTCCATTTTGCACCTCCGGATACGAGTCTATCGGTGCTGGGACCTCCACATCAGTGCGTTGTTGGTTTGACTATTACCCTACTTCTTCAAGTAAGAACTCCACATGAGCATCAATTAATAATTTGAGGTCTATATCTGTCTCTAAAAATCTTTTAATATAATCTGTAACTTTAGGATCATATTTAATTTTTGGTCTTTTCATCTAGAACACTCCAAATTTTCTTAATTAACTTATAATATCATTGTATTTAGCGATTAATTATATTAGTTCTTAATATTTTTTAATTACCTACACCAATTCTACATCAAATTTCCTAATACTCTCTAATATTGATGTACAAACGCTGATAGCTCCTGATAAATCTACCCTCTCATGTTCGGTTCTATTTCTTTATATATTAATCGCTTATGATAGCTTTTGATAAACAACGACAAACCTCATTTGGCGCCTTCTAAGCAGTAGGTCAGAGGTTCGAGACCTCTTTGGCGTAAAACACCTTTACTACCGACCACTTGTTGGTCGGTATTTTTGTGTTCATCACGTAAGACATACCTTAGGGTGATCTAAGATTTCCTCTTTGCTTGAAAATACTTGAAATAAGAAATTGTTTGTTTCGATACCCTTGACGAGTAACCAATGCTCATCTACGCTTATGACACAAGCACCTCAATCATATGACGGTGATTGAGCCTTAGGAGGAGTTGTATGCTGGGCTACGATTTGCGCGTACAAACCACTTTCAGGTTTGATTATTGCAGAGTCTTCGATCCACCGAAGGAACATGAGCTTTTGCGTTTCTCTCGGCTCATCTGGTATGGCTATGATGAAGAAGGCCCAGCAGTCTACAGAAAAGACCCCAGAACTGGTGAGGTCGTTCGGATAGATTTCCAGCGTTAAGCACTCTCTTTCCATTGAGGTATGAATATACAAATTCATTGAAATTTTATCGGATGAATGCTTGACAGTGGGGGGTAAATATTCGATATTCGCATTACCATCGTGAAGGCTCCAAAACACCTCTTTTGGAAATTCTATGCCTGAAACGAGTGGAGGAAATGGAAAAGATTGAAAGGTGTTGAAGTAACTGCTCAACGGGTATCCCGTTCCTATGGTGATTTCAAGGCTCTTGATGATGTAAGCGTACAAATCAAGAGGGGAGAATTCTTCTCGCTGTTGGGTCCTTCTGGTTGTGGCAAGACCACACTGCTGAGGATTATCGCTGGATTCGATTATCCGGACTCGGGAAGCGTTGCCTTCGACAACAAGGACATCCTCCCCCTACCCCCTGAGAAACGTCAGGCAAATACCGTCTTCCAGACCTATGCATTGTTCCCCCATCTCACTGTCTACGAGAATATTGCTTTCCCGTTGCGACTCCGTCGTACTGATAAGGCAACTGTAGATCAGAAAGTCATGGAATATGTAAAACTGGTACAACTGGAAGAACATATTTACAAGAAACCTTCCATGCTCAGTGGAGGACAAAAACAACGCGTAGCCATCGCACGTGCCCTGATCAATGAACCAGCGGTACTACTGCTTGATGAACCGCTTTCAGCCCTGGATGCAAAACTGAGACAGAACCTGTTGGTGGAACTCGACCTCATCCATGATAAGGTCGGCATCACATTCATCTATGTAACCCACGACCAGAGTGAAGCCCTCTCTGTATCTGATCGTATTGCAGTCATGAACAAGGGCAAGGTATTGCAGATAGGAACTCCTTATGAAATCTATGAAGCTCCAGCAACCAGATTTGTTGCCAGCTTCATCGGAGAGTCCAATATATTCCCCTGCACCGTACGCTCCTGTGAACCACAGGGAGAGGAGTACCTCCTACGTGTTGAGGTCCCTCTGCTGCAGGGTGAAGTATATGTAACTGATTCCGAAGCCCAGGAAGTTGGCTCTTCGCTCGACTTCACCGTCCGTCCAGAGAAAATCAGGATTTCGCCCAATCCTCCACGAAGCAACAATGCTACCATGAACACCTTCAAGGGAATTGTGGAAGAACCCATCTATTCAGGATTTCAATCGAAGTTCTTTGTAAAATTGGAGAAGGAACCTGACACACTGGTGAAAGTATTCAAGCAGCACACAGTATTCTTGGAAGAAGGCCCTGAGATCCAGTGGAAGGATACGGTCTATGTGAGCTGGAGTGCAAACGACGGCTACTTGGTGAAGGATACAGAGCAATGAAACGAATTCTCAAACCAAGGGAACGGGAGCGATTACTAGGAACGCTCTATAGCGCTCCCATGGGGCTCTGGTTCACACTTTTCTTCACAATTCCCATCAGTATCATCATCCTCTACAGTTTCCTCAAGCGAGGTCTCTATGGAGGTGTTGAGTGGGAGTTCTCCCTTTCTGCCTACCAGCAGATGTTCAACCCAAGCTTTGCCAAGGTACTGCTCAGGACAGTGTGGATCAGTGTAGTCTCAACATTGCTCTGTCTTCTCATTGCCCTACCCTGTGGCTATGCGATGGCAAAAAGCAAGCATCAGACCTTCCTCCTGTTCTTGATCATCATACCCTTCTGGACCAACTCCCTGATCCGCATCTATGCCTGGATCTCCATACTATCGAGTGAAGGATTTCTCAACTCGCTTCTGAAGAACCTTGGGCTGATCGATCAGAGCCTCTCCCTGATTTACAACAACCAGGCAGTCATCGTTGTCCTGATCTACATGTATCTCCCCTTTGCGATTCTTCCGCTCTTCACGACCATAGACAAGTTCGACTTCGCCTTGCTCGATGCAGCCAGGGACCTGGGTGCAACCAAGCTGGAGTCGATCATCAAGGTCATGATTCCCAATATCAAGAGCGGAGTGAGTACTGCCTTCATTTTCACCTTCATTCCTATCTTTGGTGCCTACACCGTACCACTCCTGGTTGGCGGCAAGGACTCCACCATGATCGGAAATATCATCGTCGACCAAGTCTCCAAAACAAGGAACTGGCCTCTTGCCTCTGCCTTCTCCATGGTACTGACCCTGATCTCACTCATTGGAGTATTCTGGATGCTGTACAGTGGAAAGAGAGAGCTTCACCAGAAGAAGAGCAATCAACAGGCACTCGAGCAGAATATCAAGCTGCACCACAGCTCACGGGGGAAGAGATGAGCCATCAGAAAAATACCTCCCGAACCAGCTTTTCCTTCTCCTATACCATGCTCTCCTTGGTCATTGTGTTCCTTTTTATTCCTCTGTTTGTCGTGGTATTCTTCTCCTTCAACAGCGTAAAAGGAATGCAGTGGGAGAGTGCAAGCCTTATCTGGTACAAGACGCTTATCTATGAGAGCCCATCACTTTGGGCTGCATTCAGAAATAGTCTTATCATTGCACTCACGAGCTCCATATCTGCTACCGTACTGGGAAGCCTGGCCGCCATCGGCATCAAATGGTACCGATTCAAAGGAAGAAGCTACATTACCACGGTAAGCTACCTTCCCATGGTCCTCCCTGAGGTAATCATCGGTATCTCCATGTTGATCTTCTTCTCTGCGGTGAAGATTCGTCTCGGACTGTTTACCATCTTTGTAGCACATACCACCTTCAACCTACCCTTTGTGTTCATGTTGGTAAGTGCACGCTTGGATGAGTTTGACTACTCAACCCTGGAGGCTGCACGTGACTTGGGAGCCAATGAGCGGCAGACCCTGCTCAAGGTCATCATCCCCTCCATCATACCTGCAGTACTTTCAGGATTCCTGATGTGCATAACCATGTCACTTGAGGACTTTGTTATCACCTTCTTTGTCTCGGGTCCTGGTTCAGGGACATTACCCCTGTATGTCTACTCGATGATCCGCTATGGCGTATCCCCGGTGATAAATGCACTCACCTTTGTCATGATTTTGGGCACTATGTTGATTGCATTCTTCTTCAGAAGGTTCCTCAAGACAGTGGCTGCCAGCAGTTAGCTGGCGCCACTGTCTCATTGAATAGAGGCAAAAGATTCAATTCATACCCCGAATTTATGCATATTTATGCATTTTTTTTGCAGTATATCTTCCATTACCCTTGTCACCCTCTTTTTCAACAGGTATTCTGGACCAACATGTATTAAATGTTGGGAGAATTGTGATCATGAACAGTTATCAGCTCATTACTGCCTTGGCTTTTGCACTCTATCTGGGGCTTATGCTAACAATCGGGTTTTTCACATTCAGAAAAACAAAATCCACCAGTGACTACTTTCTCGGTGGCCGCTCAATCGGTCCATGGTTCACAGCACTCAGTGCTGAGGCAAGTGATATGTCTGGCTGGCTACTTATGGGTCTTCCCGGCCTTGCCTACTTCACTGGGCTCCAGGAAGCATTCTGGACCGCAGTTGGATTGCTGGTAGGTACATACCTCAACTGGTTGTTGGTGGCAAAGAGAATGAGAAAATACTCCATTCACGCAAAGGATTCCATCACCATTCCAGAATTTCTCACCAACCGTTTCCATGATAAGAGCAAACTCTTGCAAACCATCAGCTCGATCATCATCTTGGTGTTCTTCATTGTCTATACAGCAAGTGGATTTCTTGCCTCTGCAAAACTGTTCACCGCTGTATTCGGTATGAATTACTATGCCGCCCTCATCTTGGGCGTACTGGTCATCCTTGGATACACGCTCCTCGGTGGATACCTGGCTGTGGTAGCAACTGACTTCCTGCAGGGAACCCTGATGTTCTTTGCCTTGGTGATGACCGGCGTAATTGCAGTGTTTGCAATCGGGGGACCAGTCCATACCTTCGAACAGCTCAGCCAGTTCGGCCAGCACTTCATCAACCCGTTTGTTACACCACCAGGAACCAGCTATGGGTTCCTTCAGATCCTCAGTGCGCTTGCCTGGGGCCTCGGTTATTTCGGTATGCCGCACATCCTCATCCGCTTCATGTCCATCAGGAGCAACCATGAGGTCAAGACAAGCCGAAGAATTGCCATGGTCTGGGTTGTTATTGCCATGGCAGCAGCATTGCTCGTTGGTGTGGTCGGAAAAATATTCCTTCAGCCCACCACCTTTGACTCCCAGAGTGCAGCAGAGGCTGTATTCATTGTCAGTATGCAGAAAATATTCCCAACCTTCATTGCAGGTTTCTTTCTCTGTGCGATTCTTGCAGCAAGCATGAGTACTGCCGACAGTCAGCTCCTGGTAGCCTCTTCAGCATTCTCAAAGGATGTCTATAAGGCAGTGCTCAGGAAGGATGCCTCTGACAAGGAGACCTTGTTGGTCAGCAGACTCACTGTCGTTGCTATCACCATTATAGCCATCTTCTTGGCGATGGATCCCAATTCCTCAATCTTCGATGTGGTGAGCTATGCATGGGCAGGATTCGGAGCGACCTTTGGCCCGGTCATCCTTGCTTCTCTCTTCTGGAGACGCGCCAGCAGGAATGGAGCTGTAGCAGCCATGCTTGGCGGTGGTATTACCGTCGTGGTATGGAAGCAACTTTCAGGAGGCTTATTCGATGTCTATGAATTGCTCCCTGGATTCATCATTGCTTCCCTCTGCATGGTGGTTTTCAGCCTGCTTGAGAAGCATCCCGATGAAGAGGTATTCAAGGAGTTTGATGCCTTCCTGGCAACAGAAGACTAAGATGCAGAACCGGGGGGGACTCTCCCCCGGTTTTCTTACGCCTTACCTGATTCTTGTATTTAACCACTTGACCGCATCTCCAAGTTTCCCTATACTTGCTCCAATCCCTAGCCATTCGGTAGGTAATTTCTTGAAGGAGGCACATCAATGATGCAAAGCATGCAAGACAGTATTGAATCTGACATGTGCCAAAACGCACTCGCCTAAGACCTTCAAGGAACCATCATGAAACATGCAAAACATCCACGTTGTGGGTCGGTAACCGACCACATGCGAGGCTTCTGAACAGTATCCCACAGACCCGGCGTAGCCAGGTCCCTATCATTTCATTCAGGAGCAACCCATGAAAACCAATAATACCTACCACTTTGAAACCCTAGCCCTGCATGCAGGACAAGAACAAGCAGACAGTGCAACCGGATCCCGCGCAGTACCCATCTACCAAACCACCAGCTATGTCTTTGACAGCTGCGATGATGCTGAATCCCTTTTCAACCTCTCCAAGGCTGGGAACATCTACACAAGGCTTGGAAACCCAACCCAGGAAGTATTTGAGAATCGAATGGCCCAACTTGAGGGCGGTGTTGGGGCTCTGGCTGTTGCCAGCGGGTCGGCTGCCATCACGCTCTCCATACTCAACCTTGCAAAAAACCAGGACCATATCGTTTCAGCGAAGACCATCTACGGAGGAACCTACAACCTGTTTGCTCATACGCTCCCTGATTGGGGTATCACGACCACCTTTGTTGATGCCACTAATATCGCAGACGTGGAGAAGGCCATCCAGGACAACACCAAGGCGCTGTTCGTTGAGTCCATCGGTAACCCGAATGCCACCCTCTGTGACCTCAAGGCTTTGGCCGACCTTGCCCACAGCCATAAGATCCCTCTAGTGGTAGACAACACCTTCGCAACCCCCTATCTGCTTCGTCCCATCGAGCATGGTGCTGACATCGTCGTGCACTCTGCAACAAAGTTCATCGGTGGACATGGGACAAGCCTTGGTGGCGTTATTATTGACAGTGGGAATTTCGACTGGAAACAGAGTGGCAAATTCCCTCAAGTAACAGAACCGAATGACAGTTACCATGGGTTGAGTTTTCTTGATGCTGCAGGGAAGGCTGCATGGATCACCAAGGCACGCACCGTACTGCTCAGGGACACTGGAGCATGCATAGCCCCACTGAATGCATTCCTGTTCCTCCAGGGGCTGGAAACCCTTCCCCTACGGCTAGAGAGACATGTACAGAATACACTCAAGGTAGTCGAATTCCTCGCTGGTCATCCTTGCGTTGCAAAAGTTCAACATCCTAGTCTGAAAGATAACCCGTACCACACACTCTACAAGCACTACTTCCCTAAAGGTGGTATCTCTATCTTCACCTTTGATATCAAGGGAACAGGAGCGGATGCAAAGGCCTTCATTGACCGGTTGGAGATTTTCAGCCTTCTAGCCAATGTAGCAGACGTAAAATCACTGGTGATCCATCCGGGAACCACTACCCACTCCCAACTCACCAAGGAAGAGTTGGAGAGTCAGGGCATCTCAGAGACCACAGTACGGCTCTCGATTGGCTGTGAACATATCGATGACCTGCTGGCAGACCTGTCTCAGGCACTTGGGGAGGACTCATCATGCCAGTGACCATCCCAAAGGACCTCCCTGCTGCTGAAGTACTCAAACAGGAAAATATCTTTTTCATGACTGCTGAGAGGGCCATACACCAGGATATCCGCCCACTCAAGGTCGCCATTCTCAACCTTATGCCCAATAAGATGAGGACAGAGGAGCAGTTTCTCCGTCTTCTCGGCAACACGGCTCTGCAGGTGGAAATAACCTTCCTCACCACAGCAAGCTATAAAAGCAAACATACCCCTTCTTCCTACCTGAAGGCATTTTACCAGACCTTTGACCATGTGAAGGAGGAGCACTTCGATGCTCTCATCATCACAGGGAGCCCTGTGGAAACCCTCGCATTCGAGGAAGTTGCATACTGGCAGGAGCTGGAGACAATCCTCCGCTGGGCCGATAAGCATGTGTTTGCCTCATTGTTCGTGTGTTGGGCTGCGCAGGCAGCCCTCTACCACTACTATGGTATCGGGAAAGAGGTGTTGGACCAGAAGCTCTCAGGCATCTACCGTCATACGGTACTGGAGAGGAATCATCCACTGGTACGTGGCTTTGATGACCAATTCTGGGCACCCCATTCCAGGCATACCAGGCTCGATGAGGTGAGCCTGGCAAAGCATAATGATATCCAGATCCTTGCAACCAGTGAGGAAGCAGGAGTCTATCTGGCGGCAAGCCAGAATGGAAGACAGGTGTATGTCACTGGGCATAGTGAATATGACGAGAGAACACTCCTTGATGAGTACACGAGAGACCGAAAGGCAGGGCTCGATGCCCAGCTTCCGGTCAACTATGTCAAAGGAGATGATCCTACAGGAGAAATTCAGGTTACCTGGAGAGGCCATGCAAACCTATTGTTCAGCAACTGGCTGAACTACCATGTTTACCAGAACACTCCCTATCACTTGGAGGAACTTGACTGAAGCACGTTACAGCAGAGCTCAGTCATTCTACCCTTCAACGAGGCAATCTGCTCGTCGGTAATGAACGTAACCTGACCATGCTCGACCCCTGCTGCCCAGTTGATACTGTAGGCAAGGGCGAGCGTGGATATGCCTACCTCACGAAGCAGGGAAACCTCTGTTGCCAAGGTCATACCTACCGTATCGCCACCGATATGGCGAAGGTAACGAATTTCTGCGGGGGTTTCCAGTCTCGGCCCATTGGTGCAGATGTACACGCCTGCATCCAGGAGGGACTCATCCTCCTTAAGTATACGTGATCTCAACGAGGGATCGAAAACCTCATCCATAGACGTATGGACCACCCCATGATCTCCCCCTATGTAGAAGGTATGGTCTCTCCCTGAGGAGAGGTCAATAAAATCACTGACCAAACCAACCTTTCCTGGAGGTAATTTCTCAGTGATGGAACCTACTGCATAGATACCAATAGCATGGGTCACCCCAAGCATCTCAAGCGCCTTGATGTTAGCACGATAGTTGATCAGATGAGGAGGATTTGAGTGGTCGGACCCATGGCGTGGGAGAAAGACCAAGGAAGCATCCTTGCCCTTACCAACAAACAACTCAACATCTCCGTAGGGAGTTTTCACTACCTTCCGCTGTGAATCGATCCCTTCCAGGGTATCGACTCCGGTGCCACCAATAATTGCTTTCATTGAAAATTCCTCTTGATTTCTTCCGGTTTAAGGACACCCTTACCCGTGACAACCCCTGTTACCAGATCAGGAGTAATGATATCAAAGGCTGGGTAGAGTGCCTTCATTCCATCTGAGGAGGTAGCCTTCCCCATACACTGGGTTACCTCCTCGGCCGAGCGCCATTCCATCTGTATACCGCTTGCATCCATTTTTGTTGGATCGGGGGAGACGGAAAAAGCATAATAGGGAACCTTGAAACGTTTCGCTGCTATGGCATTGCCTAGCGTCCCCACCTTGTTCACCACGGTCCCGTCCATGCAGACCAAGTCAGCGGCGGTCATGTAGAGGTTTGCCTCTCCTGTTCCAAGGAACGTTGCTCCCATTCCATCGGTGATCACACTGACCTCGATACCCATCTCCTGGAGAGAGGGAGCGGTAAGCCTGCTTCCTTGCAAATACGGTCTGGTCTCAGGCACAAATACCCTGATCTCCTTTCCCCCCTCCTTTGCATACGCAAGGGAGAGGAGGAAGGTATGCTCAGCAAAGCAAGTGGTCAGAACACCAGCCTTCTCAGGAATGAGCGTGCTTCCGGCTCTACCAAGTTGGTGATAGAGCTGGTTAAAAGCAACTTTCCTGGCTTCCACCAGAGGCGCTACCTGCTCTATAAAATCAGGGTTTCCTCGCAGTTCATCGAGAAGGGAAAGCAAGGTCCGTTTCATTGTGGTATTGGTTGGACGGGAAGAGATTAGCAGTGCGGCTGCAATTTCAAGCTCTCTGAACTCCTTCTCAACTGAACCTTCTTTCATCTGCTCTGCGACAAAGACCATTGCAGTGAGGGCAACCTCCAGAGGTCCCCCTCCCTGGGTGACCATCCGCTTCAGGGCAGAGGCAATCTCAGGGATGGTTGAGCAACGCTCAAAGCGTTTTTCAAACGGGTAAACCCGTCTATCCCCGATCAGGAGATGCTTACCCTCAATTCGAGCGATATTCTCACTCTTGAGGAGGTAAGGCAGGGTGATCATCAATGCACCCAGAAGGAAAGATGATCTTCCACGATTGCCTTGATCAGGGCATCATCTTCCGCTGGCCCTACCACTTCCATATCCTTCTGACCATGGGCGAGAACTTCATGGCTGGGAAGATTGAACGTGGGATTCTGCTCATCAGCTCCGGTCAGCTCAAGAAGTTTCTCCTCAGTAATACCAAAGACAAGCCTTTTTACATTGGTCCAGTACATTGCTCCGGTACACATAACGCATGGCTCAGCATTGGTATAGAGCGAGCACGTTGCAAGGAACTGGGGGTCGTACAGCTTGCTTGCCTTGAAGAGCAGAAGGGTCTCTGCATGCATTGCAGAACCGCCTTCCTCGAAATCATTCATCTGCTCAAGCAGGATCTTGCCATCCTTGTCGGCCAACAAGGCACCAAAGGGATGGTTACCTTTCTCTTTTGCCTGATGGGCAATTCTGACTGTTTCATACAACAACTGTATATCTTGTTCATTGGGTTTCTTTCTTGTGATGGTAGGCATGACAGCTCCTCTCTTATTAGTATCCCTACCCTATCATGAGAGGCAGGAGATGACAATCAGATGCAAGTACATAAAACTTCATGAATCGGATATCTAGTGTCAAGACAAGGGCTAATGGCATGTATTTCATGGTACTGAAAATCTTCTTGCATTGACGTTTCTCAAAAGAGCACGTACATTAGAGTAAGTTGCAAGAAGCAACGAACATACAAAAAGGAATGACTATGAACAAACCTAATCGAACAAAAATGATTGTGACCTTGTTGGTGATGATGCTCATCTCCACTGCACTGTTTGCAGCTGGGGCAAAAGAAGCCCATCCCGATGCAGTCACTGTGCGAGTACTTTCCGCTTTCGACCAGCAAGGCCAGAGAGCTTTTACTGTCAGGACCTTGGAAAACGTGGACTTTGTCTTCATGACAAACAATATGACAGAGTCAACATACCCCATTGCATCGCTTTCGCGAGGTGATTACCTGGAAGTAGTGGTAGAGAATGGCATAGCTTCACATATCCGCTACATCAACCCCTTGGTTGCTACCGGTGTACTTCCCTACAACATCAGTACTGCACAGGCAACAGAACTGGAGAGCCTTGAAGACCGTTTCAGCTACACCTATGGATTTATGCTGATCCAGTCCTTCGCTAACCAGGGATTGTTCTTTGATGCTGGATACTATGTAAAGGGTGCCCTCGATGGATACAAGGACTCCCAGAGCGATTCAATGAGTGGATATTACACCCTTGAAGAGCTGTACGCTAATGTCGAGCAGTATCAGGCAGAAATCTGGAGCCTCGGTCTAGCCCAAACCGATTATGGCAAGTCCTATGACAGTATCGATGATGTAAGGGGTCTGAATAAGCCTGAGGGAATTGCAGACGCCTTCAGTTACACCTATGGTTACCTGTTGGCACTGAATATGTCCGGTCAGGGCATCCATGTAAATGGAGACCTCTATGCAAGCGGAGCCTTGGACTATGCATGCGGCAATCATCTGTTGATGAATGAGGCTGAAATGCAGACTGCCTTCATCGAATACCAGGCGGAACTGGAAAAAGAGTACGATGCATGGCTTGCTGAAGTTGCAGTAACCAACCTTGAGGAAGCTGAGGCTTTCCTGGAACAGAACAAGTCCAATGATGGTGTCATCACCACAGCCAGTGGCCTGCAATATCAGGTATTGACCCCTGCAGAAGGAAAGAAGCCTTCCTTGACTGATACCGTAGAGGTAAACTACCAGCTCCAAATGGCTGACGGGACTGTCATCGAGAGTTCCTATGACCGAGGGGAGACTGCTCACTTCCCTGTAGATGGATTGATCGACGGGTTCACTGAAGCGCTGCTTACCATGAACACCGGAAGTGTGGTAAGGACCTGGATTCACCCAAGCCTTGGCTATGGTGAAGCAGGAACTGATACCATTCTTCCCAATGCACTGCTTGTCTTTGACATTGAGCTCGTCGGTATCGACAAGTAAATATCTCTTTCTTGATTATACCGGGCCATGGATCGTATCCGTGGCCCGTTTTCGTTACTAGGCATCCAACCTTACTTTGGATATACTGATTTCATGTCAGAAACTATAAGCAGCCAATTGATTGATCATATCTATGATACCCTACGGGACCAGATTCGAAGTGGCGTTCTCCCGGGGGGTACAAAGCTCTCTGAAAACACATTGGCAGCAACATTTGCATGCAGCAGGACTCCGGTGAGAGAAGCCCTCAAGCGATTGGACCAAGATGGGTTTGTGGTTACCATCGCCCATAGTGGGACCTATGTAAAAGACCTGACCATGCAGGAATACCAGCATCTGACTGAAGTACGAGCATACCTCGAAGCGCTTGCCATCCGCTCTGCTTGTGAGCAACATGCCGATGTAACCGTCTTGGAACAAATTCTTGATACCATGGATGGATTGATAGAAGACAAGGGACCTTTCCACATACAGAAATTCAGCGAACTGCACTATCGGTTCCACTTTGAGTTGGTATCGCTTGCAGGCAATGACCTGCTCACCCTCACCTACAGCCGATTGAATCTAGGGGAGGCTGCCTTGCTGTTCAGCCAGACATTGAATAAGCGTGGACTGAAAAAGACCCAGGACGAGCACAGGAAGCTGGTTGCAGCAATCAAGAGCCATGACGCAATAAAAGGCGAGCGTTTCATGCTCGCCCATCTCTGGAGAAAACGTAATCAGTTCAAGAAGCAGGATCAGGAAGGGTAAAAACCACCTTCTTTACCTTGGTCTGAGTGTTTCGATTCTGCTTATAGCGGAACCGCTCTCCCTTCCTGAACAATACAAACATGCCAATGGTGCACTGAGTCACCACTTCCACCAATGCCTCGCGCTGTAGGCTGAGTATCTCCTCGCCTTCCAGAAGAATATGTACCTGGTTGCCACTAGCTTGATCGAGCTCTCCTGTTACCGAGCTCTCATACTCCATCACGTGATAGGAAATACCATCAACTGTATAGGTTCCTTCTTCATTGTCGTAGGGAATACTACGATCCATTATGGTGATAATACCCTGCATCGCAGGATGCAGGGCTCGATACCATTCGAGATTGTCCAAGAGATCAACAAGCATCAGATCGCCTTACCTTTATTCTTCTGCCAAAGCTGTTCATAGTTGATGATCTGATCCACACAGCCATCAATTCCAAGCTTTCCACTGTCAAGACTCAGATCATAGGTACGGCACATCCCCCACTTACGATCACTGTAGTAGTTGTAGAAGTTGGCCCTTTGCTTGTCTGTTTTCAGACATATATCCTCAGCTTTCTTCTCTTCAATCTCATACACACGAATTGCACGTTCTGCCCTACTCTCCAAATCTGCATGGATGAAGATATTGATGGTATTCTCCATCTCCCTGAGAATGTAATCGGCACACCTGCCCACAATCACACAAGACCCTTCTGAGGCGAGTCGCTTGATCGTCTTGCTCTGTATGAGGAAAAGTTGGTCATTCAGTGGCATCTCTGTAACACCCAGGGCTCCACTGGCCATAGGATAGTTACCCATTACAAGAGAGTAGAAGATACTGCTGGTCGCTTTCTCATCAGCGTTTGAGAAGAGCGCCTCACTAAGGCCGCTGTCCTGTGCACTGATCGCTATGAGTTCTTTGTCATAGAAGGGAATTCCCAGTTTTTCCGCCAGATTCTTCCCTACTTGCCGTCCGCCGCTTCCAAACTGTCGTCCAATGGTAAATACGGTGTTTGTACTCATATGAGGTCCCTCCACTACCTAGAGTATATCATACCAATGGAGAGTGTGCAGGTGCCCAACGTGCAAGATGGAGAAATATCTACCTTACAGTGGCAATAGCCCGAGTGGGAGCGCCGTCTGCATTCTTGAATGAGAGCGGGAGACAGGTAAGCTGTACCACCTTGGAAACTACCTTATCCAGTTTGACCAAGTTCTCGATGATCAAGGCATCCTGAGCAAAGATGGCATGATGGACAGGAAACGAGAGATCTCCGCTACGATCACAATTAGGGGTATCAAACCCAAATAAACGAATTCCCCTTGCAAGCAGACAGTTTACTGCGGCCACACTCAGTTGTGCCCTCCCTCCCGTACAGAACAGGACAGCATCACAGGAAGGATCGAGTTCAGGAATATCTTCTGGGTCAATTATTTCAAGATTCCTGCAATCCATCACATAGGCAGTGGCAAAGAACCTGGAGAGCGGGTAGGTATCGAGAGTTTTTCCTCCCTTCAGCAGATGAGAAGGACTGTCCATATGGGTACCCGAATGAGAACCAAGTGAGATCCTGGTCAGGTTCCACCCCTCGCTCTCGATGGTATGCAATGGTTCGAGAATGGTATCAGGGTCCCCCTCATAAAGCGCATGGCCACTTTCCAAGCATATGGAAAGGTCGTACCGTCCTATGGCAGTTTCCCTCTTTCTCTCCTGGTAGAGTTGATGACTGAATGCCTTCCTGGCGGTCTCATAGAGATCCTTGCGGAAATCAAGGTCCAGTTTGTGTGAAGCCAGCAAGCTATTGAGCCGATAGACCAAGTCGTTTGCAGCCTGGCCTGCCATACGTTGCACTACCTCCACCTGATGTCGGGAGGTCAGATAGTGCACAGCCTTTCCCAGACGCTCAGAGACTATGGTGCTTGCTTCGGCAGTAGCCGCTTCCCTACGGGGCAGGGAGACAGCAAAGTCTTCCACCGTGAGTACTGGAACCCCCTTCCTCTCAGCCAGTACTGGATTGATATCCCGCACCGGAGCAAGGTCAATAAACAGCCCGGGGCCATCGGGGCTGTCGAGATCAACAGTGTACTCCATCCCCTTCGTTGCACTGATTACCACACTGTATGCGGGAAAATGATCAAAACGCTCCTCATAGGCGAGTGCCTTCACTCCCCTTGGCAGCAAAAGATCTGCTTTCTCAAGATCACGGAATGTCATACTTACCTGGTAGCCATTCCCCGAGAGGACCTTTGCCACAAGACGAGAGAGGGCACTACTCCCGATTATCATCACCTTCTTTTCGACTTCCCGCTTCTCAAGAAGCGCAAGCACTGCCTCAGCCAGGGTCTCATCCGGAACCTGTAGGTCAACCTTCGATTGAACTGCTTTTGCCGTGGTGATCGCTTCCCTGAAGAGATACTCCATTCTGGGTGAAGCACAGCCATGGATTCGACTTCTCAAGAGACTTGTGTGTATCTGGCTGATAATCTGGTCCTCACCAAAAAGGGGACTGAGCAGTCCACATGCCAATGTGAACAGATGCTCAATCGCCTCTTCAGCGAAGATACTGTAGGTGTGCTCAGCCCATATGAGTACAGGAAGAGAGAGTGCCCTGAGGAACGGCTCCTTGCAATCAATTTGTGGGTTTTCACACCACACTTCCACGCGGTCACAGGTGGAAAGCAGGATAACCGCATCACTACGGGTTTGCTTACGCAGTTTAATAGTTATGGCACTAAGCTGTTTTTCAGTGAATGAGAATTTCGAATGGACTGAAGGAGGGAACTGATCAAAACGGATCCCAACTACTGATACAGGTATCACTGCTTACCTCCTAGACGCTCCCCATGGAACAGGTACTGCTGAGCAAGTGCAGCGTACGGTGCAAAGAATGTTTCATCTTTTGTGGGATAGTGTCGCTTCATCACCTTCTGCATCCAGGTATCGAGTGGGAATGCTTCCATATGATGATACCCAAACAGCAAAATGCATGAGGCAACCTTCTCCCCTACTCCCCTGATGCTCTTGAGCAACTCTTTTGCAGACAGGTAGTCCAGGGATTGGATGGGTTCAAGCAGATCGACATGGGAGATGGCGCTGATAAGGTAGGGAGCCCTGAACCCCATGCCCAGTGCCCTAAACGCTGACTCACTGACCTCCTCAAGCTGCTCTGGCCGAGGAAAGGCAAATACACCGGGGGAAACCTTAGTCCCATAGGTTCTCGAAAGGGTTCGATACATGCCACGAATCCGCTTGATATTGTTGTTCTGACTGAGAAGAAAACTGACCAACACTTCCCATGGATCTTGGTTGAGTATGTGAATACTCCGATACCGACTGATGAGCATGGAGAGATGGGGGTCTCGTGCGCTAAGCTCACGCTCAGCCTCATCATACTCCCACTCCATATCGAAATAATGAGAGAAGAGGGCATCCTCTGCCACCAATGTGGGGAAGTCAGCTTCCTCAAACATGATATGACGCCCTCCCAGCACCGCTTCATAGGTTGAGCCTTCCTTGGTCCAAGCAAATGTTTGCCCACAAAACAACGTAGCCTCGAGATTGATCAGGGTATCATTCATAGCCGAAACAATAGCAAAGCTCTTCGGTTCTTTCAAGCAAAGCATGCATCACATCTATTAGCCATTTTTTCGCCATTGTGCTATACTGCCTTCCATGAATCAAGGAAAGACGGGAATGCGAACAAGTGTACGTGACAATATCTTGAGCTCTCGCTATCGATTCATGGTTCATGAGAAAAAAAACCTCTTGTCGTATCTTGACCTGGGACAGATCAAGACTGTTGCGCAGGTTCTCTCTACGCTTGAGGATGATTCCTTCTCGCTGCATTATCCTTTCAGCTTTGCCGATTTGCATCTGCAAGCCTATCCAGAAATTTCAGCCATCTACAATGCTCTTGATTTTGGCATGCAATGTCAGGTACTTGATTGTGCGTCAGAATATGGGAAGGAAGGAAACTGCGAGGCCTTGGTTGCCGTTGACTACCAAGCAGGTCTCACCACAATTGTAGCTTTGGGGAAAAACCAGGAAGAACTGGAACAAAGAGCTCTCTCATCTCTTGAGGATCCGTTGGTGAAAGTATTGATAGATGAACCTTCAGAGAAGGAACTCTTTGACCTTCTGGAGTATGTCCATTCATCTCTCCTCAAAGTTGAACCCACAAAGAAGCGGTATGCCTGTTATAGGGTGGCGTGCAGCGATGAGTTCTTTCTTTCTTATCTTTTTTCCACACTAATTGATGTACCATTCACCCTGACCTGGAGGCTGGAGAAAGACAGTGATGGCCGAGCCATTCCCACCTTTATCACTGACGGGAACGTTTAGTTACCGGAGTCAATCCATTGAATAGGGCTGTAAAAGATCCATTCTGGCTCGGTAGGGATAGATTCTGGGAGCGGGTGTTGATGAACATCACGGGAGCAAAATAGACTTTTGCTTCTTCCTCGGGCGCATACTTGAGTACCTGTTTGGCGACCTCCTCGCTTAGGCGAGGACGATTGGGGTACATGCCCACTCCAACAATGATCCACCAAAGTCTGCCATTTTGCTTCTGGGCTTTGAGCTGTGGGTATCGGCTTCTGTTGCCGCTACGGAAGACAACCGTATGACCCATCTCATGAAGTGCCTCCTCAACATAGGCGACACCCATTGCGTACAGCGCGTCATCGCTCAGCAGCTTGTAGGAAGCGGCTGTTCTTGCTGCCTCGATCTGTGGTAATCTGAACAACGCTCTCATACGTAATTATATCACAATCGATAGGTTTTCCTAGTCTTCTTCGAACAACCAGGTAGATAAATACCGTTCTCCAGAATCAGGGAGCAGAACAACGATGGTCTTACCCTTCCACGCTGGATCTGCCGCAAACTGGAGCGCAACATACATTGCTGCCCCACTGGAAATGCCAACCAACAGCCCCTCCTGCTTTGCAAGAGACCGTGCAGTCTTTCCTGCCTTTGCATCCTCAACGGTCACTATCTCATCGATAATTGAACGATCGAGATTACCGGGAACAAATCCTGCTCCAATGCCTTGGATCTTGTGAGGACCACCATATCCTGCACTCAGCACTGGGCTGGTTGAGGGTTCAACAGCAACAATCTTTACTTGGGGATTTTGTTCCTTGAGATACTTACCTACCCCACTGATGGTTCCACCGGTACCGACACCTGCAACAAATAGGTCGACGTTATGTGCGGTATCCTCCCAGATCTCAACACCAGTTGTACGATAATGGACAGCTGGATTGTCGGGGTTGTCAAACTGGCTTGGTATGAATGCATGGGGAATCTGCTTGGCTAGCTCCTCTGCCTTTGCAATGGATCCTTTCATGCCGAGTGCACCTTCGGTCAGGACCAATTCAGCACCCAATGCAGAGAGGAGTTTTCGTCTTTCAACACTCATCGTCTCAGGCATCGTGATAATCAATCGATAGCCTTTTACCGCAGCAACATAAGCTAATCCTACCCCAGTGTTCCCACTGGTAGGCTCGATAATGACCGAATCAGCTGAAAGCAGGCCACGCTGCTCGGCTCCTTCGATCATGGACAGGGCTACACGATCCTTCACACTGGAGAGAGGATTGAAGCTCTCAAGCTTCGCAAGCACAGTCGCATCCCCATCATGAAGTCGATGGATCTTGACCAAGGGTGTTTTTCCAATTTTCTCTGTGATGTCCTGGTAAATATGTCCACTCATCGGGTAGCCTCCATTACTGTATCTTTATATCCTAGTATTTTTATAGTTTTAATAGTATTAAAAAACACAGGCTTTTGTCAAGGCCAAACCCTCAGATCATGTAGGTAAACCACTCTGCCCTGGTCACCTCAGCCAAGCTGACATTTTCAAATACCTTACGTACTTCCTGATCCAATTTCTGGTAGAAGTGCAACCTGATCACCCGCTCAATAGCTGATTCCTGTCCTTGTGATGTTTCCTCAAAGGTAATATTTCCTTCCAGAAGATCGAGTACATCATAGATAAAAATCTTCTCCGGGCTCTCCTTGAGCTGGTATCCACCTCCAGCTCCCTTGATGGAAACAAGGAAGCCACCCCGGGTAAGAAGCAGTGCAACTTGCTGCAAGTATTTCTCACTGAGCTCCTGCCGGTGTGCAACATGGGAGAGTGCCACAGGACCCTCATTCTGGTGTTCAGCCAAATCTACAAGCAATCTTAGGCCGTAACGACCTCGTGTGGAAATTTTCATATGCCTCCCCCCACCTCATGTTCAACCAAGTGTGAGGCTAGGTCCTCAATCAAAACCTGCTTTGCATAGGTCACCACCGCATTCTGCAGCAACGCCCATATCTGGTGCGTTTTGCAGGCTTCTGTCCTACTGCAATCCTTACAAGGAACTGGATGAAAGTCACCTTCACTGGCATTGAGTACTTCATGGCAAGTAATTCCACTACGGGCAATACGATATCCTCCCTGCACCCCACGCTCAGCAACCACAAGCTTTGCACGTCTGAGAGGAATCATCAATTGCTCCAGATACCCACTGCTGATACCTGTCGCTTCACTGATTGAGCGTATACTGCAATTCTCCTTGCAGGTGGCCAGATAGACCATGGTCTGCAACGAGTACCTACCTTTTGTCGATAATTTCATATCTAGAAGGTATCAGTAGGCAATCACAACGTCAAGCGTTGGAGAGAGGACATTAATTGTATACAAACAGTTCACCAATCACCCTACATATGGTACAATAGCCCTCATAATCATTAGATAAATGGTATACAACAATTCTCTGCTGGAGCAATGCATCAAGGATTTCCTATGAATTTACTTCCATTACTCATATTGCATGGTGTCGGGGCTACAGGGGCACTGGTTTTACGGCGGTTGCGAATACCTGCAGGGACCTTGATTGGAGCCCTTGTTGCGGTGATGATCCTCAACAGTTTTCAGTCCACTCCCACTACATATCCTGAAGATCTTCGTGTATTTGTCCAGATCTTCAGTGGTTTGGTGATCGGGACCCGTTTCACCCGTGATGATATCAAAACGCTGAAAACCATGGTATTCCCGATCATCATCCTGGTGGTGGTACTACTCTCGACCAACCTCCTCTTTGCCTTCATCATGGAACATTTCACCAGCTTGAGTTTTATGACAAGTTTTTTTGCGTGTGCTCCTGGAGGAGTATCGGATTTGGCTCTGGTAGCTACTGATTTCGGGGCAGTAATGGAACATGTTGCACTTTTGCAGCTCTTCCGCTTGGTCTCCGTGATCATAGTATTCCCCCCAATGATCAGGGCAATGCTCAAGATCGATGACCGCTCTTCCCCAGCACAAGCGTCAACACGAGTTGGCTCATCCAGGTCGGTCTCTCCTACTTGGTTCCTTGCCACTATCGCTTGTGCATTGACCGGTGGGTTGCTTTTCAATGCTGCAGCAATCCCTGCAGGAGCAATCCTTGGTTCCATCGTAGGGGTTGCACTGCTTAACCTTGTCAGCGACAAGGCAACCTATCCAAGAATACTGAAAATGTTGGTGCAAATAGCGGCAGGATCCTATATAGGAAGCAGAATCACTGTGCAGACCCTTTTTGAGATCAAGGTGTTGTTGCTCCCTGCACTCATCCTGACCATTGAACTCTTTTTCATGGCATTTGTCACAGCGGCAATCCTGCACAAGGTCTGTTCACTGGACTGGGCAACCAGTCTCTTCTCATCCACCCCTGGAGGAATCCAAGAGATGGGGTTAATCAGTGACGAATTGGGACTGGAAACCCCCAAAATCGTCCTGATGCATACATTTCGCATCCTGGCGGTCCTGGGGGTACTTCCCTTGATAGCCGGTCTTTTTGGTGGTATCTAAGCTGGGTTATACATGGAAGAGGTGGGGAACCTTGGTTCACTGGTAACATTGAGCACCAGCTTCCTCAACCCTGAGGAGTCTCCACTGCTGGGGATATGGGTCATATGCACTTCACATCCATTGAGAAGTGGGAGAACCTCACTCGCTCTCTTGGCATCTTCGCTGATCGCGCAACTCATAGCCAGACAGATGAGCACCTCATCAAGATTCAGGCTTACACCCCTGCCCTTGAGCACATCACGCTTCATCGCTGTCACTGACTGTACGATTGCTGGAGGAATGAGGTCGATTTCGTGATCTATATCCGCAAGCACCTTCACTGCGTTGAGGATCAAGGCAGAAGAAGCGTGCAAGAATGGTGAATTGCACCCGGTGACGATCCGCCCATCAGGCAATTCAATTGCTGCTGCACATACAATTCCATTTATGCCCTTATTCCGCTCAATGCCTCGCTCGAGGGCTTGCTTGGCTGCAGGAACAACACTGCGGTTTTCACTGGAAAGCTTCGCACCATCCATGATTGACAGGCTTCGCTCGACGGTATCCTTGGTGCCGATACCCTGGACATATTCACAGGCAGCTCGATAGTAGCGTCTGATAATCTCCTGTTCACCAGCTTTCCTGACAACCTCATCATTGATAATACCAAATCCACATCGATTGACTCCCATATCGGTGGGACTCTTGTAAAGACAATCCTCGCCGGTAATCTTGCTCAAGATCCGGTTGAGAAGAGGATATGCTTCCAGATCCCTGGAATAATTGACCGTAATCTGGTTATAGGCACTTGCATGAAAGTGGTCGATCAGGTTCTTGTCCCCGATATCAGCGGTTGCACTCTCATAAGCAATATTCACCGGATGATCAATGGGCAGGTTCCAGATCGGGAACGTCTCGAACTTTGAGTATCCACTATGCCGTCCAGCCTTATAGTCATGATACATCTGTGAGAGGCAGGTACCAAGCTTTCCGGAACCCGGACCAGGACCGGTCACGATAACGACTGGTCGGTCGGTTTCAATGTACGGGTTTGCACCATATCCTTCGTCACTGACAATCAGGTCTACATTGTTCGGGTATCCGTGTGTTGCACGATGGGTGTAGACGGTAATGCCACGTTGCTCAAGAATATTCTTGAAGTGGACTGAGCCTGGTTCCTCATCAAATCTGGTTATTACCACACGGGTGACCTTCAACCCCCACTTTGAGAAGTCGTCAATCATCTTGAATACATCCGTATCATAGGTGATACCGAAATCACTCCGCATTTTGCGTCGTTCTATATCACCACTATGGATACAGATGATGACATCAATCTGTTCCTTGAGTGACTGAAATACACGCATCTTCACATTCGGGTCGAAACCGGGAAGTACGCGTGATGCGTGGTAGTCAAACAGGAGCTTGCCTCCACATTCCAGATAGAGCTTGCCATCACTCTGCTTCACTCGCTCGAGGATATAGTGACGTTGCTCCTCCAGATACTTCTCATTGTCAAATCCAATTACTCCCACGCTTCTTACCCCTTGTACTTCAGTTGTTCTGTTATAGCTTCTTGCGTCTGTTGGTCAAACAATACACCGATAAGCGCCAAAGAGAACGGCATGGCAGCCCCAGGTCCTTGTCCGGTAACCAACGATCCGTCCACAATAAACGACTCATTCTCTAGAACCAATCCAGGACAGTTATCCTCTGTCCCTGGATATCCTGTCACCCGTTTTCCATCCAACAAGCCGGTCTTGCCAAGGACAACTGCTGGAGCTGCACAAATGGCGGCGACCACCCCGCTCTGGGCCGTCTCAATAACCTTCTCCAAAACCTCGAAAGATGCAGCAAGATTTTTCGACCCTTGCCCTCCCCCTGGAAGGACCACACAATCGAATGGCTTCTTCTTACAGGATGCTAGAGTGGTATCGGCATGAACTACAATGCCATGGGCACCCTTCACTGCAAGTGTATCAAGTGAAGCCACAGTGACTTTTGCCCCACTTCGCCTAAGTAGATCAATCGGCGTGATAGCCTCGACTTCCTCAAAACCTTCTGCAAGGATTACCAAAACTGAGGGAATCATGATAAGACCTCCATTCTTCACAGCGGCTGGATAATGCCGCCTTCGCTACGAGCCTTGCGAAGTAAATCGCAAGCATGGTGCACTATTCGTTCAGTCTCATCCCAACCAATGCATGCATCAGTTACGGATACGCCATATTTCAAGGTAGATAGATCTTCAGGAATTTTTTGACATCCCTGTTCCAGGTTGCTTTCCAACATAAAGCCACGAATAGCCTTCTCACCCCAGGAAACCTGGTCAATGAGAGAACGCAATACCCGTTTCTGCCTTTCATAGTGTTTTCTGGAGTTTGCATGACTGCAATCGATGATGATTGAGGGATTCACCCCCTCCTTCTGCATAAAGACCCTTGCATTCTCTACATCATCCTCATAGTAGTTGGGACTCTGGTCTCCACCACGAAGGATCAAGTGGCAACAATCATTACCGGTGGTCCTAAAGATGGCACTGGCACCAGAGGCATCCATACCAATGAATGATGCCGGTTGATGGGCGCTCTTGATGGCGTTGATTGCATTAAACAGGTCCCCGCTGGTACTGTTCTTGAACCCAACAGCCACACTCAAGCCACTGGCAAGGTTGCGGTGGATCTGACTCTCAGTTGTTCTAGCACCAATTGAAGACCAACTCATCAACTCGTCGATGTACTGGGGAATAATGGGGTCAAGGACCTCGCATCCTACCGGCAGTCCCATCTTCACGATGTCCAGCAGGAGGGAGCGGGCAGCCATGATACCACCACCGATATCATAGGACCCATCCATTTTTGGATCGAGGATCAAGCCCTTCCAACCACCTACGGTCCTTGGCTTCTCAAAGTAGGTACGCATTACCACAAACATCTCATTCTCTATTTCGCTTGCAAGCTTCTTGAGCTTCCGTGCGTATTCGAGTGCTGCCTTGGGGTCATGCAGAGAACAGGGACCGATGATTGCAAGCAATCGTTGGTCCCTTCCTTGGATGATATCGTTGACCGTCTGACGGCTTCGACGTATGGATTCTGCGGTTCTTTCATCAACCGGCAGCAGGGAGACAACCTGCTGCGGTGTAGCAAGTGGTTCAACCTGCTTGATTCTGATATCTACGTTTGCCATGCTGATTATTCCTTTGAGAAGGTATACCACGTCTCAGCGATGAGGCTCAACCCTTTTCGGCTTCCTTTGCTGTATCATCCTTGCCTCTGGAGTACAGAAATCGCTTGATCTTCTGGGTCGGCGTTCTCTGGAACGGCTCTTCCTGCAACTCAGCACTGCTGAGTCGGCTGAAAGCACTCAATTCCTTGTTCACGTCCTCTCTGATTTTCGCGACATATTTCAGGGCTTCATCCTTTGCCTCATTGACATTCAAGGCCATCTTGCTGGCAAAAGCCTCAACGTCGATCTTGATCAACGCCGCCAGACCACCCTGTTCTGGGATAACCAATGACTCAGTGACAAAATCCTGATTGTTTATCACAGACTCGATCAGCTCTGGGTAGATATTCTCCCCTCCACTGCCCAGGATCATGGTCTTTGTCCTTCCCTTGATAGAGAGTCGGCCATGCTTGTCCAGGTGCCCTAGATCGCCTGTCCTGAAATAACCATCCTCGGTGAAGCTTGCCTTGTTCAGCTCAGGATTGTCGTAGTATCCCTGCATGACATTCGGGCCCTTCACCAAGATTTCTCCCACTCCGGTCTCCGGATCAGGATCGGCCAACTTCACATCGACATGCTCAACCAATTTACCGATGACCCCAACATAATGTTTCTTGGGTTTCCCACCAGCGATCAGGGGAGCGGTCTCGGTAAGCCCGTAGCCTATGGCATAGGGAAACTTTGCATCAGCGAGGAATTGTTCTACCTCTCGGTCAAGTGGAGCCCCGCCAATACCGAAGAACTTCATATGACCACCGAAGGTCATCTTCAGTTTACGACCTATAGCCTTGCTGATCAACTTGCGGGTAAAGGAGTAACGCATCCATTTCTTGATCTTTTCGTTACCCTTGGTAACAGGAAGCACGGCACTTCGGTATACCTTTTCGATAAGCAGGGGAACAGTCATCACAATTGTGGGCTTTACGTCCTTGAGAGCGGGAAGCAGGATCGATGTAACCGGCGGCTTACCCAGATATACAATTTCACAACCACACATAAGCTCCAATATTTGTCCGGTGGTAAACTCATAGACATGGCTTACCGGCAAAATTGAAAGTACCTTGGACTTGTGATTGAGATCTACATACACATCAGTCGATATATCAGCATTCCAAACAAGATTCTTATGGGTAAGCATCACTCCCTTGCTGCTGCCGGTGGTGCCACTGGTATAGATCAGGGAGGCAAGATCATCTTCGTGGGCAAGAGAGGCTTCTCGAAGCTTCCTTCCTTTCTCATCGATCTTTCTGCGGCTGATATCCTTACCCGGTGCGGCAGCAAACTGTGTTTTATCCTCAAGTCCCTTTGCGATGGTTGAGGGGATGTGAAATAAGTCTTCCATTCTTACCAAGTAGGAATCATTGGCCTGGACATATCCCTTTACCTTTTCAAAATGCTTGACGTTTATTACGACACCTTTCACCCCAGCATGTTCGAGAATCTGGGTAGTCTCCTTGGTTGAGAAATCCGGTAGGATGGGAACTGCCACACAACCGATGGAGGTGATGCCGAAATAGGCAACCATCCAGGTAGGACAACTCTCCCCCATTACGGCAATCTTATCCCCACGTGAGAATCCAGCCTCAAGGAGGGTAATGGAAATGGCATCCTTCATCATCTTCAGCTGTGCGTAGGTAATCTCAGTGCCTTCCTCACGGTAGGTACGTAAGGCAATCCCGTCTCCATTACGACTAGCTGAACAATCAACTACTGCGTCCATTGTATACTTGTTCACGGTCTTCATGGTAAGACCGTCTTCACGCTTGAGTTTTTTTATTCTCTTCAAGGACCATACTTCTGCTTGTTTTTTCTTCATAAATGCACCTCGTTTTTTGGTCCATACCACTGATTTTTCCTGCATACAGTATAGGGAAGGTCAGTCCTGGACTGAACCACTTTTTCCAGAATCACAGGATCATTGTTACATTCAGAGAGATGGATGAAATAGACATGTTCACCCTTGAAGCCACTCTCACAGAGGAACTGCAAGGCTTGTTCATTGGACAGATGACCCAGATTACCGGAGATCCTCCGCTTCAACATTGCCGGATAGGGGCCGGTTTTCAACATCTGTTCATCATAATTCGCTTCCAGAAATAGGATGGTAGCACCCTCTGCAAGCATCATCTGTTGCTCGCTCGTGATGCCCGTATCGGTCAACACCATGTAATGGGTATCCTGATGGGTAATATACCAACCAACAGAACCACCACTGTCGTGACTTGTTTCAAAACAGAACAGGGAGAAGGGGCCGACTTCAACAAGTTCCGAAGTACAAACGGTCTGTAGCTTTCCTTCTGGGATACCCAATTTCTCGATCAGCAGTGGTTGCTCGGCAACCATACGATCGTGGGCATAGACAGGTATAGGCAATCTCCGGGAAAGCACACCGACACCACGGGCATGGTCAGGATGGAAATGGGTGAGGAATACCGCCTGGACGGTAGAAAGTGGTACGGAGAACTGAGACAGACGTCTTGTAAGCTCCACAACACTGTAGCCTTGGTCAATCAAGATGGAGACGGTACCATCGGTGAAAAGATAACTGTTTCCACTGGACCCACTGCCCAGAACGGCATACTGTACCATCAAAGCGTTCCCCATGCAGCAAGTACCGCTGGATCATAACCGAGGTGAACCTTTCCCTTATAGCGAAGCACTGGAGTCTTAAGCAGTTGGGGATGCTCTGCCAACTCCTGGGCAGCATCAAAGCTTCTCCATGCATAGCCTTCATTTACATAATAGGCACTAGACTCATCGATCAACGTTTCAGCGCTATATGCGCCGAAAAGCGAACGCCACTCCCCTTCGGAGAGTGTGCGTTGGCTCAAGTCAACAAACTGGAAGGCAATGCTGCGTTCTTTGCAGCTCCTGATTGCCTTCGCTGTTTCTTTGCATTTTTTTGTTCCGATAATCTGAATCATGCCTTCCCCTGTTGTCTCTATACCTCTTCATAGTATAGTAGACAGGGTAAAAAGGCAAGAAACCAGACAGATTGCTAAATCGTGTCAACTCACGAAGAGCTCATCAATCTCACGTTGGTAGAGGCGGTTGATCTCAAATCGCTTCAGTTCTTGCTTAGCGCTCAACTCCTTTCCTACCTCAAAGCTCTTGGAGAGGAGGCGGAAACGAACGATATGCTCGAAACTCTTGAAACCATGCTTGCTGTTGATGATATCCCCGATCGTTTGCTCGATCAGGCTTCTCACTTCCTGCATCTGATACAGCTTATCGGCGAGGTAGGGAATTTCCTTCTGCTTGAGGTACTCTTCGATACGTTGCTTGTTGAGGACAATCAAGGCACCCAGATACTTCTTGTCCTGCCCCAGTACAATGGCCTGTTCAATGAACTCACTCTCACAGAGTTTTGCTTCGATGGGTACCGGCTCAAGGTTTTCTCCTCCTGCCAGAACGATGGTATCCTTCGCCCTTCCGCTGAGTGCAAACTCACCACGGTGGGTCCAAATACCCAGGTCACCGGTATTAAGCCAACCCTTCTCATCCAAGACCAATCGGGTAAGATCAGGACGCTTGTAGTATCCCTTCATCACCTGTGGGCCACGAACCATGACGATGCCTTTCTCACCGGGCTTCGCTTCCTGGCCTTGATCAGTGACAATACGTACTTCTGTTCCTTCCAGAGGACTTACCGTACGTTTAACCCCATGGAGCAGAGGACGTACCGCTACTACAGGGGCACTCTCGGTCAGGCCATACCCGTCAAGCAACTTCACACCGATTGAGGCAAAGAAGATATCCACCCCTGCACTGAGAGAGCCCCCACCACTGACACCGGCAATGAAATTCTTGCCCAGTTTCTGCTTGACCTTGGAAAAAACCAGATGGTCCCCTGCCTTATAGAGTGGGTAGAGCAATACCATCGGCAGCAGACCTGTCGATACATCAAGGATGCGGCTGCGCTTCTTGAATGTGGCAACCTCTCCCCGTACAAGGTCCCTGCTTCTGCTGTACATACTTGCAACCTTGATAAAGAAGGAGAACAGGCCTTTTGCAACGGGACTCTTGTTCTTCATACTGGCAAATACTCCAGCCTTTACTGCTTCCCATATACGGGGAACAGAACCCATCCAATGGGGATTCACGAGCGCCAAGTCAGCAAGCAGAATTGATCCCAATGGTTTGGAATATGCAACTGTTGATGCATTGCCAATGATGACATACTGCAGGATCCGTTCAAAGGAGTGCCAAACGGGAAGGACACTGAGCCAACGCTGACCGGGGGCAAACCTCTCGATCAACTTGGGAACAGCCTCCAGCTGGTAGGCAAAGTTTGCATGGGTGAGCATGACCCCCTTTGGGTCACCAGTGGTACCACTGGTGAAGATGATGGTTGCAATTTCCTCACTGTTCCCTTTTGCTCGCTCGCTCTCAACCTTTTTTGCCATGGCATGATCATCAAGGAGTGCCCTCCCTTCATCCACGAGATCCTGATAACAGAGAATCTCGATCTTGGTGGTAGAGGCGGCCTCATCACGTTGCTGATGGGTAAACTCACGATCCATGACGATCAAGTGTTGCAAAGCCGGGAGGTTTTCACTGATGTTGAGAATCTTGCGCAACTGAACCGCATTCTCGACAAAACAGAATGCTGCTTCAGTTACAGAGAGAATGAAGCTAACTTCATAGGGCATTGCATCCCGACCACGGGGAACATCAGCAGCCCCCAGGCTGAGGATCGCCAAGTCGCTGGCGAGCCATTCACGGCGGTTGTCACTGATCAGGCCAACCAGGTCTCCGCGTTTGACGCCATGGTTCATCAGGCAGGCAGCCAAGCTGTTCACCTCACTATAGAGATCAGAATAGGAGATCGACTGAAAAACGCCGTTCTTGTCCTTGCTCATCTGGACGGTGTATGCGGGATATTGTGTAACGACCTCTGTAAATATCTGTGGTATGGTCTTATACATAGTTACCTCCGTGTATGGTACTATCTATTATATAAACACAATTTCATTATTTGTCAATCTGTCAGAATAAACATATCTCCAACCTTTCTCTTTATATTTCCTACACCTATGGGAATTGCCCCAAGCAGAGCTAAAACTACGAGAAATGTCATCATTATTGACTCTTTATAGGGAAACAAATCATAATGGCCAAATATGATAAGGAGAGACTTTTCCATGAAAGAACGAATTTCTACATTGCTCAAGAGAGAACCACAGGCTGAATTTGTTGTGGCAGAAGGCTGGGTAAGGACCAAGCGAGACAGTAAGAATGTATGCTTCCTTGAGGTCAATGATGGTTCGTGTCTGAAGGGACTGCAGGTTGTCATCGACAAGGAGCAGCTTCCTGACCTCTCCATTCTCAATGATATCACCACCGGTTGTTCAGTTATCTGCAAGGGCCCGATCGTTGCAAGCGCAGGTGGCAACCAAGCAGTCGAGATGGCCACTGTCGACGTGCAGGTAGTGGGTCCCTGTCCGGTGGACACCTATCCTCTCCAGAAGAAACGGCATACCATCGAGTATCTTCGTGAGATTGCCCACCTGAGAGCAAGAACCAACATGTTTGGTGCAGTAGCACGGGTGAGAAACACCTTGAGCTATGCGGTCCACACCTTTTTCCAGGACCATGGGTTCTCCTATGTGAATACCCCGATCATCAGTGCAAGCGATTGTGAGGGAGCAGGTGAACAGTTTTTGGTCACCACCCTGGACCTGGACAACATTCCCCGCAGCGAAGAGGGAAAGGTCGATTACGCAAAGGACTTCTTTGGCCGTGAAGCCTATCTTACCGTAAGTGGACAGCTGGAGGGAGAGACCTATGCAATGGCATTGAAGAACATCTACACCTTCGGCCCCACCTTCAGGGCAGAGAATTCCAACACCAAGCGACATCTCTCGGAGTTCTGGATGGTTGAACCTGAGATGGCTTTCTGTACGCTTGAAGGAAATATGGAGCTGGCTGAGGAGTTCCTCAAATACCTGTTCAAAACCGTGTTGGAGGAGTGTGCAGAAGATATGGCCTTCTTCAGCAAGTTTGTGCAATCGGGAGTTCAGGAAACGCTCAAGGCAATCGTGGAGACACCGTTTGCCCACCTGACCTACACTGAGGCAATCGAGGAACTTTCCAAACACAACGACAAGTTTGAGTTCCCTGTCTCCTGGGGCAGTGACTTGCAGAGTGAACACGAGAAGTTCCTCACCGAAGTAATATGCAAGAGACCGGTTATCGTGACCGACTATCCCAAGGAGATCAAGGCTTTCTACATGAAGCTGAATGAAGATGGGAAGACAGTGCGTGGCATGGATGTCCTTGTTCCCCGCCTGGGCGAGATCATCGGCGGTAGTGAACGTGAGGCAGACCTGGACATATTGACCAAACGCATGGAAGAACTGGATCTCAATCCTGATGATTACTGGTGGTATCTTGATCTGAGACGATTCGGTACAGTACCTCACGCTGGCTTCGGCCTTGGATTTGAGCGATTGGTGCAGTATGTCACAGGGATGGGAAATATCCGTGACGTCATACCCTACCCAAGGGCTCCAAAACTGGCAGACTTCTAATTTAAAGGCGGCATTGGCCGCCTTTTTTTTATTGATATAGCGAGAACAATGCCCAGACGATCAATTGGCTGGTAGTGTGTACCCCACTCTTGAGGAACAGATGCTTTTTGTGTGCAATGACTGTCGACACCTTAATACCCAGGAGAGAGGCAATCTGACGGGTTTCCTGGCCACTTACCATAAGGGTAAGAACCTGATGTTCTCTCTTGGTCAGAACAGTCGGATGCTCATTGACTCCATCATGAGGATGGGGAGCGGAGAGAAATCTCCCCAGCATCATCTCAAGCAGTGGCTCACTACAGGTAAGCGAGAGTACAATCGTGTACTGGTCTTCCAGCAAGGAACACATCATTTTCATTGATTTCGGACAAAAGATGAGAAGGTTCTTGGACGGTAACATCCTCTTCATCTGCACAACCGAGGGAAGGTCCGAGCAGTAGCAGATGTAGTTTCTCATCATAATTTCTGGGGAGTGAGTACCAATACGGTGTGCATGTAGTCTCAGCTGAGGATAACCGGCCAGTCGACTCAGCATCCTTTCCCGTTCAAATGCATTACGGTAGAGTAAGATTGTTTCATGGTTCATGTCCTCCTAAGAGGCAGATCAGGTATTTTGCTTCAGCATGCTGGTAAGCAATGCATCAAACGAATCGCTGAAAGCCTTGGTCTGCTTGCCACTCATCCTGGAGTGTTGTTCGCTGAATATACCCAACTCCCTGAACTCTGTCATGGCATTACGGATGGAGAGTCGCTCTGCCATATTCTCTTCGGTATAGGTGTTCCCACGATCATCCAGTACAGTGATACCTTTCTCTACCAAACGACCAGCGAGAGGAATGTCATGGGTGATGGCAAGGGCAGGTGGTACAGCATGGTCGACAATCCAGTCATCGGCACTGTCATCCCCCTTCTCCACCTGTACCTGATTGATAGGGCTCTTCACGTCCCTGAGGGCAATCTGGTCCTCTATTCCCTGCTTCTTTGCTTCACTACGCAAGGCATTGGTATGCTGTTGGTAGGCTTGCTCCACATCCTTGAGCACTCGGTCTGCAACAAAATAAACCGTGAGATTTCGCCGGATTACCGCCTTGAGAATGATCTGTCTCAGGTTTCGCGGACAGGAGTCCGCATCTACATATAGGGTGAACATGCGCCTAGACTACCGTAAACTGGATGGTTTTGTCACCCACAGGAGATGAGACATGCAATACTGACTCACCCACCAGCCCCATGGTACGTAGATAGATTACCGCACTACCTCCGATGGTGCTCATCTGTGGAGGTGTTGCCATGGACAACACTCCGGAGATAGAGACCAAGAGGGGTATATGTGCATACGGTAAAGGTAACCGCCCCCCTTCCTTCCTCACCTCCACGCGTACGGAGACCATATCGTATGTCGCTTCCTTTGCGGTGAGATTGGAACGGTCAGCAATAAGATGGAGGGAAGGCTTGCCCCCTTGCCTGCATGTCTCTGTAGCAACAACCTTGCCTCCTACCAATCCCTCAAAGACCCAGAGGCCTCCCTCACTCCCCCAATTACCCACATACCTGGTGAATAAATCGACCGCATCCTGGTAACGAAGATGATGTTTTTTCAGGAATAGCCCCATCTTGAGAAGATCCCCGGTTTTCAGTGATCCTCCCTGCCTGCCCACTTTTCCAAGCAGACGGGCAAGGGATGGTATCTCCCGCTCTCTCAGGTAAGGTTCTTCCTTCAGTCGGTCCCCGATGAAATCGTCAACGATAACCGGTGGATGGGAAAGATGGGGAAACGTCTTTCTCTGGGGATGAAAGACCCCTACCACACGGTCATTGTAGCGCAACCTGACCTCTTCACAATTGGTGGCAACCACTGCAGGGGGTAGCGCTGCGCCCGAGTAATCCCCACCATCCATGGAAGAGAGCACAGAAAGCATGTAGGGGCTATCCTTCTGGCTTCGATAGATATGGGCAGCAGCCTTATCGGTTCGGAATATATCCATCACCCCGTGGTAGCAGATCTGGTCCCCACTTCCGAAATTGGCATGGGTGAAGTAGTCATGCATACACCAACCGATGACTCCACTTAAGCCTTTTGTGGCCAGACCCTGGTCAAGCACCCTTGCATGGCGTAATGCATGTTCAGCCCTCATCTCTGGGGAATCGAATGACTTGCAGGGATACATATGGCCGCAAAACTCACTCACCAAGTACGGAACATCCTTAGCGCAAACCTGGCTCTTCTTTTGAAGAGGACGTCCTTTCCCTGCATACGAGAAATCGTTGTAGGTGTACACGTCTTCGAGAAACTGGCTCTTCTTCAGGTTCCGAACCCCTGCCGTGGCACGGTTGGGGTCAAGAGTCCTGGCAAGGCGGTTGGTCTCCTGGTAGAGACTCTCGTCATCCGGGGATTCATTGATCCTCACTCCCCAAAGGATAATGGATGGATGATTGTAATCACGCTCGATCATACCCTGCACACTCTGCAGGCATTGTTCTCTCCAATGTTTCTCCTTCCCGATATGTTGCCATCCTGGTATCTCCTCGAAGACAAGCAAGCCCAGTCGGTCACAGGCATCCAGGAATGCCGGGTGCTGTGGATAGTGACTTGTCCTGACCAGATTCACCCCGAGATCCTTCAAAATGCTTGCATCTTCCCTTTGTAGTGAAGGTGGGGCAGCATATCCCAGGAAGGGATAATCCTGGTGGCGGTTCAACCCCACGATTGGAATGGACTTTCCGTTAAGTAGAAACCCTTCCTTGGTAAACTGTGCACTCCTACTTCCGAAGGTGAGTACTCTCTCATCGCTCTCTCCTAGCCTGACTACCAAGGTATAGAGAAACGGGTTCTCCAAGGTCCACATCTGCAAATCCAAGCCATTCATTTCAAGGAAAAAAACACCATCCTTGACCGTGGTACTTGCCTCCTCCATCGTTGTACTCCCGTCTTTCAGGGTAACAAACACGCTCTGGTCCTCTGCATTCTCCGCTCTACCCTTGAGTGTCAATGAATCCGCTCTCTGGCTTTCCACACCGAGGAAGGAGAAATACCTTTCCTCACGGATTATCAGGCTTACCTCTCGATAGATGCCACAGAAGGAGATGTAGTCCATACTCCCACCAAAGGGAGGGAAGGAGGGATCCTCATCCCCTGAGACCACCACGGTAAGGGTAAAGGAGGAGCGAGCACCCAAATCCAGCGTATAGGGAAGATAGGCTCCTTCGCAGCTTCCATACAACACCCCGTCCACATAGAAGTCTGCTTTATTTGCAATCCCTTCAAATCGTATGGCAACCTGTTGGGAAGCGGTCAAGGCAAGGGAGAACTGCCTATGGTAGGTGTAGGGTCCCCAGTAAAACTGCTCCTCATGATACCCAGGAGCAAATTGCACAGGTGTATGGGGAAGAGAGACTTGTTGCCAGGCAGCGTCGTCTATTTCTCTACCGATAAAGTCTTCGCTGAAGCCTTGGCGGAACAGCCAGAGGTCGTTGACCGGTTTTTCCTGATACATTGGATCCTCCCCCTCTCTGTATAGCAGAGCAAATGCACCAGAGCAAGCGACGATGCTTGAAACTGGGAGCCTTTTTGTTCTATGGTTAAGGAATTCAGAGACCAAATTAGAGAGGAGTTCAGCATGGACATTTCCCCTTTGCAGAAAGTACGTTATGCCTATCAACCCAAGCTACCCGCAATTTTGAGGGAGAGCATCACCAAGGTATCCCCCAAGATGGGAGAAGCTACCAGTGCACAATCTGACGCAGATCAGATCAAGGCACTCTTTCCCAACACATACGGACTCCCAAGAGTTTCGTTCATAGCCGGAGATAATACCGATATCAGCAAGAAGCGAAACGTTGGAGTTATCCTGAGCGGCGGCCAGGCTCCTGGTGGACATAATGTCATCAGTGGAATATTCGATGCACTGAAGGCAGCCAATACAGAGAATACTCTCTATGGCTTCAAAGGTGGTCCTTCCGGGATTCTGGAAGACTCCTACAGGATCATTGACGAGGACTATCTTGCCTCATTCCGCAATACCGGCGGTTTTGATATCATCGGAAGCGGGAGAACAAAGCTTGAGACTGAAGCCCAGTTTGAGGTTTGTGCTGAAGTATGCAAGAAGCATGAGATTGGTGCCCTGGTTATCATCGGCGGAGATGATTCAAACACCAATGCGGCTGTCTTGGCTGAATACTTCCTTGCCAAGAACCACGGCATTCAGGTAATCGGTTGCCCGAAGACCATCGATGGAGATCTGAAGAACGAATCCATTGAAATCTCCTTTGGATTCGATACTGCTACCAAAACCTACAGTGAATTGATCGGCAATATTGAGAGAGACGCCAACAGTGCAAAGAAATACTGGCACTTCATCAAACTCATGGGCCGCTCTGCCAGTCATATCGCCCTTGAATGTGCGCTGGAAACCCAGCCCAATATCTGCCTGATCAGCGAGGAAGTTGAGGCAAAGGGACAGAGTCTGGTAAGCATTGTGGACTACATTGCAAAGGTTGTTGCTGAGCGTGCAGAAGATGGGAACAACTTTGGTGTTGCGCTTATTCCTGAGGGCTTGATTGAATTCATCCCTGAGATCAAGGTCTTGATCAGCCAGATCAACAATCTCCTTGCCAAGGAAGAGAAAGCTTTCAACAAGATCGTAGACAGCAGTGAGCGTATTGCCTTTGTTGCAGAGCGACTCAGCAAGGAAGCAGCGCAGGTCTTTACCATTCTGCCTGAAGAGATCCAGAAGCAGCTCCTGATGGACCGTGATCCCCATGGAAACGTACAGGTCTCCAGGATTGAGACAGATAAATTGCTTGCCCAGATGGTGGAAGAGAAGCTCTCAGTGATGAAGAAGGAAGGCTCCTATACTGGCAAATTCAGTTCCATGACCCACTTCTTTGGCTATGAGGGCCGTTGTGCTTTCCCAACCAACTTTGATGCAGATTACTGCTACAGCCTTGGCTATAATGCATTCATGTTGATCGCTAGTGGTCTCTCTGGATATCTTTCATCGGTCACCAACCTCGCAGAACCTGCTGGGAAGTGGGAAGCTGGTGGTATCCCCATCACCATGATGATGAACATGGAGGTACGCCACGGGGAAGACAAGCCAGTTATCAAGAAAGCCCTGGTGGAACTTAAGGGAAAGCCCTTCCAGTACTTTGCAGAGCATCGTAACACGTGGGGCCGTGAGACTTGCTACACCTACCCAGGTGCCGTACAGTACTATGGACCTGCAGAGGTATGCGACCTGACAACGGTAACTCTTGCCTTGGAGCAGGCAAAATAACCAATAAACAGTTCTGCATTCAACCGGATTGCCACCTATGGTAATCCGGTTTTTTCTTTAGTCAGTACAGCGAATTCTTCCCTTCCCCTCGCGCTTGGCTTGGTAGAGCCGCTTGTCTGCAACTTCCAGCAATGCTTCGCTTGTACAGCCATCTTTGGGAGAAAAGGAGACCCCCATGCTGATTGCAAATTCAATGCTGTCTCCATCCATGGGAACTGAGACATGGGAGATGTATTCATAGATACGAAGACAGGTCTCTTTCTGGGAGCACCCCCTAAGGATAATAATGAATTCATCACCCCCAAAACGACCTATCAGGTCATCACGTCGCAGGCGCTCCTTCAAGGTTGACACCAGAGTCAGCAGTGCCTTGTCTCCACTGAGATGCCCATGGGTATCATTAAGCAATTTGAAATTGTCGATATCGAGAAGCGCAAGAGCAAAGGGTCTCCCAATTCTGAGCTCTTCATGTAGCTGGACGAGGAATTCCCGTTTGTTCAGGAGTCCAGTAAGGCTATCGGTGTAGGAGCGATGCATGAATGTTTCCAGCCTGACTTGCCTGAGATAACTCAATACTCCTGCACCAATGGAAACCAAGCTACCCAAGATCGCGTACAGGACCAAGACCAACTCACCGTTGTACCATGAATCTGCCGGGGCAATTTCCATCTTCCAAGTAAGGAGGGAGTAAGAAAGGATCATGGAAACCGGGTCGCAATCATCCAGGATCTGCTCTCCCCATATATAGGTATCATCCCCTCCAAGGTGAGAAAAAGAGAAATGATAGCGATATTGCGTGGAGAGATCTTCCAACCCTGCCTCAAGCAGAAATGATTCCATTTCAAAGTAGAGACTAAGCAATCCCCATGCCTGCTTATTCTCCACCAGAAGTGGGTAACGAAACACCAAATACGGCTTCCCATCATCCAGATAGAGGGGACCGTCAATGCTCACAGTTTCCTGTCTCATAAGGTGTTCAATATGCTGGCGATACATGGGAAGCGTTTTCATATCGAAGCCTACCTCATGACCTCCATCCTCAGGATACTGGTTGATGACAAGGCCATCCATGGCCAGGGTAGCAAAGCTGAAGGATTGCTTATCCTTCTCCAAAACGGTGAGGTATGAGCGAAGATCTTTCAAATCGGGAATGATTCCTTCTTGCAGGCTCTCCTCGAGGCGCAAGCCATAGAGTGTGGTGAACATCTCCTGGTTGCCAAGGAGTAGAAACATGTTCTTGCGTAAGTTTAGGAGTTCTGTCTGGGCACGTTGCTTCCGCTCCTCTATGTACTGCGACTCCCAGGCAGTGTAGAGCCCATAGGTTGTAAGCAATAAAAGCAAGGTCAGGAGAGATGCCAGCATAAAGGCTTTCAGATTCCATTGCAACTTGGCTTTTGCCTTCATTACACTCTCCTTTCAGATTGTTTTCTCCTGCAGTATAGATTCGTTGACGGAAAGCCTCAAGAGAGAAGCAATGAACAATTCGCCCCTATATAAGGTGTCTATGCTATACTCATTTTTGGAGGTTTACTCGACATGCAAACACTCAATGTGAATGGAATCTGGCGTTTGAGCCCGTTGGACAACAAGGCAATTGCTCCTTATTGTCAATATTTTTTGGAACACGAGTCCATACCCTGTAATCTCCCTGGCGATATTCACTCAGCACTTCTGGCTTCTGATGTAATCGCAGACCCCTATATCGGTCAGCAGGAACTGGACATACAATGGGTCGGACAACACGACTGGGTACTGAGCAAGACATTCAAGGTGGATCAGTCAATGCTCACTGCAGGAAGAGCGATACTCACCCTGAAGATGGCTGATACCATAATCACCATCCACCTGAACGGTGAAGAGGTTGGCAGATCGGACAATCAGTTCCGTCGTTGGCGTTTTGACTTAGGAGATATACTCAAGCCAGGAGAGAACACACTCACCCTGACCTTCACCAGCGCAGAGAAGAAAGCAATAGCATTGGCAGAAACCCTTCCTTATCCAATTCCCTACTCTGAGTATCCTGTCAGTGCCAAGCATCGCAACCTGGTACGTAAGAGTCAATGTCACAGTGGATGGGACTGGGGCCCTTGCATTCTTGCCATGGGGGTCTATGAACCGATTGAACTCTCTTTTATTGATGAAGGTATCATCGAGGAATTGACCTGCGATACCATTGAGATGGGAAAAGACCAATGGGACGCAGTAGTGCGGGTAATCTACAACGCAAAACAGGAACAGAGCCTTGATTGCCGTCTCATGCTGGCTGGCTCAGAGCAAGAAGGGACAGTGCACATGAAGCAAGGGCTCAACAAGTTAGAGTTCCGTCTTCAGTGCAAACAGGTAAAACGATGGTGGCCCAACGGAGAAGGAAAGGCAACGCTCTATCCTTTGCAACTGAGCGTGGGAAGCCAACAGACAGAAAAACGTATCGGGTTCAGGACCTTACTTGTACGCACCGTTGCTGAACCAGATGGTGGCAAGCCCATGGTATTCAATGTCAATGGGCGTGATATCTTCGCCAAAGGCACCAACTGGATCCCACTTGATGCCCTCCCCAGTCGGTTAACCCCCGATCGCTATGAGTATTTGTTGCAGTCCTGTGTTGAGGCCAACATGAATATGATTCGCGTCTGGGGAGGTGGCCTCTACGAGAAAGAGATATTCTATGACCTTTGCGATGAGAAGGGACTGCTTGTATGGCAGGACTGTATGTTCAGTTGCTCAATGTACCCAACCAATGCTGAGTTCCTCTCCAGTGTGGAGGCAGAGCTCCGTTATCAGGTGACAAGGCTGAAGGATCATCCAAGCCTTGCCCTCTGGTGTGGGAACAATGAGGATTTGGGTGCCATCTCCTGGTACGAAGAGTCGAGAAAGAATCATATCCGCTATGTCATCGACTACGACCGACTCAATGAGGGGGTGGTAGGAAAGGTCGTCAAGGAACTTGACCCAGGCAGGCAGTGGTGGCCAAGCAGCCCAAGTGCTGGAGAGAATGACTACTCTGACAACTGGCATGATGACAGCAAGGGCGATATGCACTTCTGGTCGGTCTGGCATGAAGGTAAAAGCTTCGAGGAGTACTACTCCATCAACCCACGTTTTGTGAGTGAGTTCGGCTTCCAGAGTTTTCCGCTCCTTAACACGGTGAAAAGCTACGCCACAGAAGAGATGTGGAATCTTACCAGCAAGGTGATGGAACACCACCAGAAGAATCCACGCGGCAACTCCATCATCATGGAAAACTTTACCAGGTACTACCGCTTCCCCTCTTCTTTCGCCCAAATGCTCTACCTCTCTCAGGTACAGCAGGCCAAGGCGATGAAGATGGCAATCGAGTACTGGAGAACTACCATGCCACACTGCATGGGAGCACTCTACTGGCAGCTGAATGACAACTGGCCTGTTGCCTCCTGGTCCTCCATCGACTACCACGGTAACTGGAAACTGCTTCACTATGCGGCAAAACGGTTCTATAGTCCCGCCCTCCCGATCGCCTACATGAAGGAAGATGGCATCGTAGAGGTCTATGTGGTAAATGACGGGCCAAAAGAGATCAAGGATGCAAAACTATCGGTCAAGTTCTGTACCTATGAAGGCAAGAAGCTGAGCAAGATGGAATACCATATGGACTGCAAGGCAAGAAGCAGCTCTCATATGTGTACCATCAACCTCCACAAGAAACGCAAGATTGATCGGGAGAATACCTTCATCTACCTGAAACTGAAAAGCGATGAACTCTACATCGAGAATCAACTGATGTTGGAGAAGCCAAAGCGGAGCAACCTGAAGTATCCTGAGATAAAGAGCGAAGTTTCAAAAACAGCAGGAGGATTCTCCGTCACTGTTAGCTGTACCTATCCTGCTTTCGAGGTCGCACTGGAAGCTGAGGGTATCAGTGGTGTATTCAGTGACAATCTGTTTGCAATCCGCCCTACCGCACAGAAAGTGGTCATTTTCAAGCCGAGAGGAGAAGTCAGCCTGGAAGATTTCAAGAAGCAACTGAAGATATATGATCTTTGGGGAAGTAGTCACTAAGGGCAATCATCTTTAATAGCTAGAGGGAAGTTTCTCTCTCTGTGTATGTTGAGAAATTAACCTGAGATAGAAATGTGCAATCAAACAGGGGAGCCTCACGGCTCCCCCATTGATTATGATGCTTGTTTGAACTTACTGGTTCTTCTTCCAGCTGTCCCAAGCTTTCTGTACTTCAGAAGCAACCTGTGCGGGAGCCTTGTCTCCAAGGCCGATTTCCTGCAAACCGGTGTTGATGACATTGTAGACGTCACTGTGCAAGACACCGTCGATAACCGGGGTAATCGGGGTGTGGGCGGCATAGTAGGCAGCTCTCTTGGCAATGAACGGCTCAAGATTCTTCTCTTCTACAACCTGCTCAACATCAACATTGAGGTTGGAGGGGAAGGAAGCACCAGTGGTCAGGCGGTAAGTCTGTACATACTCGCCCTGCAAGTACTTGATCAATCTCCAAGCTGCAGCTTCCTTGGCAGAGCCAGCAGGAATATTAGCACTCATTCCCCAGCCAGTTCCTACAACACCACTATTGGAGTTCTTGATCACTTCGCCAGGAAGGTTGGGAATGACCATAAGCTCGAAATCGTTCTGCTGGGATTCGGGCCCGATCAGAGCCTTACCGGTGGTGATATCAGTCTGGAAGGATGCAGTGGACCAGTCGCCATCAATGTAGAAGGCAGCTTTTCCGCTTGCGAAACTACCACGAGAGGAGCCATAGGGGCTGCTCAGGCTGTTTCTGTTCAGCATTCCAGAGCTATACATGTCATCGATCAACTCAAGGGACTTCACGAACCAATCATCAGTAAAGTCGATTTTGCCGGCAGCAAGCTGGTCATACCAGTCAACTCCACCGTAACGTCCAACAACCATGGAGAAGAGACAACTCTGCATGACCCAAGCATCCATGTTATCCATGGCGATCAAATCAATGCCTTTTGCCTTCAATGGCTTGACCATTGCTTTCATCTCGTCATAGCTCTTGGGAATATCGAAACCATTCTCACGGAGCACCTTTGCATTCACATAGAGCATGTGTGTGGTGGTGACACCATTGGGAAGTTCTGCAAGATATCCTGCGAACTGAGGAGCGGTGGTTGCTGGATTGTATTGATCAACCAAGCCATCTTTCTCGAGGAACGGCATCAGGTCTTTCACGCTATTTGTGGTATGAAGGCTGGTGGAACGACCACTGGGCCACATGTACAATACATCAGGAACCTGGCCACTAGCAACATAGGCTTCGGTCTTCTGGTGGAAAGGCTCATTGAACAGATCCTCACGGACCAGCTTGATGTCTGGATTCTCTTCCTCGAATTTGTCCCAAACCATCTTGATTTCATTGGCACTGTTTGGCTCGGACATGTCAATGTAGTTCAACACGGTAAGCTCTACTTGCCCAGATGCACTAGCATCTTCCTTGGTACCTTGAGCAAAAACTGATGTTACTACCATCAGTAGCGCAAGCGCCAATACGGAAATTTTCTTCAAACCAGTCATTTTTACCTCCTAATGACTTCTTCTTACATTCCTGCGGTTGGACTCCCCACCCGCTCGGTTCTTGTTTCACCACACCATATTGCAGGTGTGAAGTAATCCCCTATCTATTAGTTCATACTTTGTACAAACTAATGCTACCATCACATCCACCAGCTGTCAAACAGTTTCACCTGTTAGCCTTTCACAGCGCCGGCGGCGACACCCTTGGTGATCTCCTTGCGGAAGAACATGTAGAAGAGCAACATCGGAATCAGTCCAATCACCAATGCAGCGAATTGCTTTCCAAAGTCACTACTCAGAGCTCCTGCAAACTTCTGAACTCCGACCGGCAGGCTCTTGAGAGCATCACTACTGGTCAGGATATTGATCAACATAAACTCATTCCAAGTACCGGTGACTGTAAGGATTGCAACAGTCACTCCGACCGGGGCCGCCATCGGGACAATAATGGAGATGAATATCTTCATATAGGTTGCGCCATCGATACGTGCAGACTCAACCAAGGCAGTGGGGATGGACTTGATATACTCAGTACCAAGATAGATACCCATCGGCATTGCTATACCGATATAGGGGATCAGAACACCGAGGCGGGAGTTGTACAGTCCCACCCAGTTAATGATCAGGAAGAGTGGCACCATGATTGACTGTAGGGTTAAGAGCAACCCTATAACAAAGGAGCCATGGATATACTTGGTGGCCTTATTGGGAATCTTCGCGAATGCAAAGCCTGCCATGAAGGAGAATATCAGTGTTGCTACCGTGGTAATACCTGTGTAAATGATACTGTTGAGTATCAGACTGGGGAATTTTCCCCTGACCCAGGCATCCTGATAGTTGATCAGAACCCAATCCTGCGGTATGCCCAGCTTATTCAACTGAAACTCGGTTGTGGTCTTGAAGGAGTTCATCACAAGCCATAGCAGGGGATAGATAGCCATAACCGTAAAGAAAATCATGACGGCGTAGGTCAACCCCAGATTGATTTTTGCCCTGGTTGAGCGGGTATCTTTTACATCACGCATGGTTACTCCCTCCCCCCGAACTTTTTCTCAACCCACTTGGTCAAGCCGATAAGAATAAAACTGATCACTACCATCACCGTACTGATTGCATTAGCCAGAGGATATCTCGGGGCTCCCTTGAAGGCCTTATCGAACATGTAGATGGAGAGCACACTGGTACGATTTGCCGGTCCCCCGGCAGTCATAACATAAATGAGGTCAAAACTCTTCAACGACCCGCTGATAGCGAGAATCGCTGTGGTAACCAGTACCCCCGAAAGTGCAGGAAGAATGACATAGCGAAGCGTTTGCCCCTCAGTCGCACCATCGATCCGGGCTGCTTCAATGACAGCACTATCAATTTTCTGCAGGTTGGCAATGAAAATGATCAAATACATACCGGTATACATCCAGAGGATTACAAAGAGAACCGGCAACATTGGGTGATTGCTGATCCCATACTCATACTGAGGATTAAATAACCGTACCAGTTCAGGGAATGCACCATAGGGGGCGAAGAATGATTTCCAGAGAATACCAATGACAACAGTGGATATGACGGTGGGTAGATAGATCATGGTCTGGAAGAAATCTGCAAACTTCACAATTCCTCGGTACAGCACATAGGCTAGAAAGAATCCGAGGGGGATCTGTCCAAACACTGATACAAAGACAATCCACATATTGTTCTTCAATGCCAGGTAGAAATACTCATCAGCGAAGAGATTCTGATACCACTTGAAGCCAACCAGATGGACTGGTTTGCCACCAAAGAGTTTTCCTCCGCTATAATCACTCAAACTGAGAAAGATTGAAAAAATTGTGGGGAATGCCATGACCGATATATAGATGAGAAAGCCGGGAAGCACCAAGGTCCAATAGGCCCTTTTCTGCTCTCGCTTCGCATCTGCCAGCGTATGCGTTTTAGGCATGCGTAACCTCCAACCTGGGTTTTTTATACGTTTTCTTCATAGGGTATGCTTGATCGATGACATCCTCCCAATCGAAATGAGTACGACTTTCAATTTCTGAGAGCTCAGGAACTGCAAATAGCTTCTGCAAGAACATGGTCGCAGCTCCCTTTGCTACCACAAACTCGTCCTTGGTATCGAAAAGCAGTTTGCAGCCAATCTTGTCCATGACAGCAAGGAATTGAGGACACTCCTCCTTGAGGAACTCCCTGATCCTTCCTTCATCACTGAACGGTTTTCCATGGACAAAAAAGACACGGGGGTCCAGTACAGAAAGGATGGGAACGAGTGATCCGAATAGATCTTTCATGAATGTCTTCCATGCGTTTTCATCAGAGACAGACTTGATCAGTAGCTCTTCGGGTAAACCAGTCTGTCCCTTGTTATGCTCCCTCCAGCTCAGCGTGCAGATTTCACCGCTGCTGTGATGGGATCCATGATAGACTTTCCCACCAATGGAGAGCCCGATACCAACACCGATACCTGCACGGTCCCCAAACTGGTAGTTCCCTTCATGGTAGTCTGCGATCATGCACATGAAATCGCCCAGATTCACATTCCTGTTGATCGTCATCTCCAACCAGGCAGTGCAGTTCGCATCATTCTCTACAAAGACCAGTACGTCATAACGTTTTGCAAAGAAGTCATAGAAATCATAATTCTTGAGACCAAAGGGTTCTGCATAAAGAATGATGCCATCCTCTGCATTCACAATACCGGGAATTCCGGCAATGACCGCAAGCAATGGGATGGAGAGCTTCTCGATCTCTGTGAGCACCAGGTCCATCAGGAAAGTAAGGATTTCATCAAATCCAACTTCCGGTAGTTTTCCTTTGCTCTGGTAAAGCAATCCTCCGGTAATATCCAGAATAACCGCCCTGTAGTGTGAAGGCTGGATATCGAAACCGACAACACAGCCGAAACGTTCATTCAGCTTCAGGCAGATCGGCTTCCGTCCTCCCCTGCTTACTCCACTACCCTCTTCTCCCTCATAGACTACCTCGTCATCAATCAAGGCACTGATGATATTGGTAACGGTGGAGCGATAAAGGTTCAGTTCCCTGGCAATATCGACCCTGCTGATACCTGGACTTTTCCAGATCAACTGTGCAACCAAGGAAGTATTTGCATTTTTCTGAAAATTGTTGTTGTTGATTCTCATGCTGGTTCTGTATACTCCAGGTACATAGGCGTAGGATTTGTTTGTTCGCTCTCTGTACAAACTAAGCGTAACACTGCCCCTCCCCACTGTCAAGCAATATTTACGCAAGTTTGTACAACCTTTGTACTTGACTTCAGCTTCCAGCCGTGGTAGGACAAGATCATGGCCAAAACAAATACAGTAAAAGCAAGTGAACTCTTGTTTCCCACACCCAGAACCATCCTAGATAAAGAAGGATTCTTTCGCTTCCACGATGGGATTACCATCGCAGTCGATCCTTCCTTTACATCCCTCATTGAGACTGCTCCTGCTCTTCTGCAGATACAACAAGGTGGTGAAGACATCCTGGTAAAACAACAAGATGGCTTTCCAAGTGAAGGGTACAGTCTCACTATCGGCAAGAAGCAGATAGTGATCAAGGCAAGCGATGAGGTAGGTGCATTCCGTGGGATCTCTACCCTAAGAAACCTTACCTACACCTCTGACCATAGGCTCCCTTGTTGCGCTATTGAGGACTCCCCTTCCTTCGCTTGGAGAGGGTTCATGATTGACTGCAGCAGGCACTACTTCAGCCCTGCATTCCTGAAGAAACTGATCGATGTAGCCTCGCTGTATCATCTCAACCGTTTTCATTGGCACTTGAGCGACGACCAAGGTTGGAGAATTCCCTTGGATGGTTGGCCTCAATTGGAAAAGGTAGCGAGTAAGAGAACTCTCCTGCAATACACGGACGGGAGGACATATGGACGGCTTTACACCAAAGAGGAGATACTGGAGGTCCAAGCCTACGCTCATGCTCGCCATATGATTGTGGTACCGGAGATTGAGACTCCAGGGCATGTCTCTTCCCTACTTGCAGCATATCCCCATTTTGGGTGCAGTGGAGGACCGTATGAGGTACAGGATCGCTGGGGAATCTTTGACGAAGTACTCTGTGCAGGGAACAACCAGGTGCTGGAATTCCTCGAGGATGCCATTACCCAGATAGCTGCACTGTTCAGCGACCCCTATATCCACATTGGTGGGGATGAGTGTCCTCACACTGCTTGGGAATCCTGCCCAAAATGCCAGAAGAGAATGCAAGAAGAGGGATTATCCAAGGAAAAGGAACTCCAGAGTTGGATGACCAGTAAAATCTGTGCAATGGTAAACAAGGCAGGTAAACGCCCTATCGGCTGGGATGAGGTCCTCGAGGGTACCGAGTCCCTTGGTCTGCCCGAGGATTTGATCGTGATGTCCTGGAGAGGTGTTGCCGGTGGTATTGAAGCAAGTGAGCGAGGACATGAGGTGATCATGTGCCCCAATACCGATGGATGTTATTTTGATTATCAACATACTGATGATGAGGAAGAGATGGGGAATTTGGGTGTGAGCAGCATCACCCAGGTAGCCCAATTCGATCCACTTGCTGGACTAAAGGGTGAAACGGACCGTGCTCGGGTACTGGGAAGCCAAGGAAATCTTTGGAGTGAAAAAATCACGAACGGCCGACAAGCAGAATATATGCTGTTCCCCAGGTTGATGGTACTGGCTGAACGGTTATGGAACCCACAGGAACCAGAAAAGACTTTGGACAGAATCCCTCTTTTGTATAAGGTTTGTGATGCTCTATCAATACATTGTTATAGAGGTCCTCTTGCCTGACCTCTTGCTTTCCACCAGAGAGCTGTGATACCACTAGGGTACCACCTTCTGGTGGATTTTCTCTAGTGCAGGCCCTGCTTCCGTTGGAATGCGGGCCTGCTTTTACTTTGTTCAAAAAGAAAGCTGCCTCCCTAAGGAAACAGCCTTGCATTCATGTACGATACCCAATCCTACTCACCCTTTCTGGCAAGTTCCCTGGGAATATGTATGAGATGCTCCTCGCTTTCGCGATAAAATGTGGCAATGAAGCCGATGATACTGATTAAATCACTATCCGTCTTCTGGGCCAACTGTTCTGAGAGAGGTCTCATCTCATCCTTTTGCGCTTGGAACTTGACCTTCACCAGCTCATGGCTGGATAAGGCTTCATTCAAAGCAGATACCACTCGGTCATCAACACCCTCTTTGCCGACCATGACAATCGGCTTAAGGGAGTGTGCTTGCGACCGAAGGAAATTTCTCACACTGCTATTCATAGGAAGTACTATACCTAGTCCTTGTACTTTTGTGCAACTACGAAGCGCTTCACTTTTTTGGTACTGGTCATCTCGAGTGGCTCATCAACCACGGTGACACGAGTGATTTTCTTGTAGGACTGCAACTCCTTGTTCACTTCACTCACAATTTGCTGCATCCTCTCCTCAATTTTCGCCTTGGCCGAATCCCCGTGCTCTTTTGCCACTTCGTCACGATACTTTTCAGCAGGATATATCAAGGCCCTGATCCCTTCACTCTTGTTCTTCTTGTCAACGAGATACCCGATCACACAGATGGTATCTATCTCAGTGTAGAGTTGGAAATGATCCTCAATCTCCTCAGGGAATACATTCTTACCACCCTCGGTCACGATGAGGTTCTTTGCTCTTCCCGTCAGGTAGAGATACCCCTGTGCATCCTGGTGGCCGACATCACCGGTATTGAGCCATCCATCCTCAAGCACCTCAGCAGTAGCTTCTGGGTTGTTGTAATAACCCTGCATGACCATGGGTCCCTTGATGTATATGATTCCATTACCCTCAGCATCCGGATTCATGATCTTGACCTCAGTCTGGGGCAGCTTCTTACCGACCGAGCTTTCAATATAGGCTTCCACTGGATTGAGGTGGGTGATAGGACTGGTCTCGGTAAGCCCATAGCCCTGCACAAAATCAATTCCAAGCTGATTGAACATCTTGAAGGTAGAGGCAGGAAGCGGGCCACCCCCACTGATACAAATACGGTTGGTATCGAGGGAGAGCTTCTTGAGCAAGAATCCGAACATCTTCTTCCCGACATTCACCTTGAATATCTTTTTCAGGACGCCGGAGACTCCCATCATGAATCGAATGATTCCATAGAGAACAATGCCCTTCTCCTTTACTCCATTCATCAGTGCGGCAATCATCTTGTTGAAGAGCATGGGAACAGCAAGGAACATTGTTACATCTCCATCCTTGAGCTCCTTCAATACTTGGCTGATCACCAATTTCTTGCCGAAGACAATGGAAGCGCCTACACTCATGGCTTCAAAGAAGACCGCCATCATGGTGTAAGAGTGATGGATTGGAAGAATTGCATAGAATACATCAGTGGGGTACAGCGTCATATTTCCCTGTGCAAGGTAACAGTCTGCAACCATGTTCCTGTGGCTCAGCATGACACCCTTTGGTGTTCCTGTAGTACCACTGGTGAAGAGAATCGCAGCGGTATCCTCGCTCTCTGCCTTATGCCTATCCTGAGCCTTTGCTTTGAGGTCCAGGACAAAAGGCATCTTTCCTTCTTTCTCCAGGGAAATCCGGTCAGTCAAACCAAGCTTGTTCTCTGCGTCAAAGGTTTCCACACGGTCAGCATCTGCAAAGAGAATTTTCACCCCTGCAAACTCCAAGTATTTGGACATATCCTTATTGACCAGGGTATTGTCCAGGGGTACTACAATCGCTCCGGCAAAGAGAATACCCAGGTAGGCAATAGCCCACTCAGGACTGTTCTTTCCGATTACTGCAATCTTGTCATCCTGTTTGACACCCTTGGAGACAAGATAATCTGCAACAGAGAGGACATATGAATGCACTTCTGAATAGGAAAAGGTTTCGTACTGTGGAACAAAGGCCGTAAAACACTTGTTCTGGGGATAGCGTTCGACTGAAATCTCGAACATTTCCACCACAGTAGGCCATGCACCTTTGAACTTTTTACCCCGATAAGCCTCAAGGAAATCCCAAGGTTTCTCACCTTTCTTGCGTGTTGCCATCGTTCCCACCTCCTGTGTTCGATTTCTGGTTCCAATCTTTCTATACTATAGGCAGAAGCATCATGAAAAATCAAGATTATTGTGACAAGTTTTCACAATGCGTAATTGTGTAATGCACTCCTCACTCTTGCATCGTATCACATTTCAGTAGATGCAATAACTTCTCCATCGAGGGAGTAAATACCTTGTCCTTGTGGTGGACAAGTGAGAAATACCGCTTCATATCCACTCCCTGTAATGACAATTCCCTGAGAGTTCCTTCCTTGATCAGATGACGCACCAGGCGTCGGGAAATAACCGTGATCCCCTGACCAGCAGATACTGCACTTACTATGGCATCGCTGCTGTGGCATGACCATTTCTCCTCAAAGGGAATTCCTTTTTCTTGCAACAAGCCAACAAACAACGCCCGTGTACCACTCCCTTCCTCCCTGAGGATGAGTGGATAGTCACTCAATGCCTTCAAGCCAAGCCTTGAAGGGGCAGGAAACTCTTTAGCACATACGCTAATCAATTCGTCAACAAAGCAGGGGGTGCATAGCAGTGACTTGCTCTGTACCATTCCCTCTACCAAAGCCAAATCCAAGCTGCCATCAAGCAACCGCCTCTCAATGGTCTGGGTGTTGTCAACCTGTACCTGGACACGCAAAAGTGGGTGCTCGCTTTCAAAGCGTGCAATAAGATCAGCGAGCAGTGTACTTCCAACGGTGATGGTTGCACCCATCCTGATTGTCTGCTGCCGGGTATAAGCTCCAAGCTCACTTTCAAGGGTATCGACCAAACCAACAATAGAACGGGCTCGTGAAAGGAGGAACCTCCCCTCATCGGTCAAATGCAATCCCCGTCCCAACCGGTCGAACAGCAAAACCCCGTAATCCTTCTCCAGGGAACCGATCACCGCACTGACTGTTGGCTGGGCAAGATGCAGTTTCTCTGCGGCCTTGCTCATGGATAGCTGTTCGGCTACTGCAATGAAAATGGAAAGGTCTCGAATAGTCATTTGTTTTTACCTATATATTGCATACGTTTTTCATTATTTACTTTATACCAAAACCCTTTTAGACTGCAACACGATTTGGAGGAATTATGGCGCTTACAGAACAAACGATCAAAGCATTGAAGGCAGAAGGGTTTCTACATAATAGAGGAACAGAGAACTTTTCCGCCCGTATCATTACAGGGAACGGTACATTACAGGCAGAGAGGCTCTCACAACTCTCCAACCTCAGTGAGACCTATGGGGATGGAATGGTAAGCCTTACCGGTAGGCTCACCGTTGAGATCCCCGGCATCCCCTACTCCCGTATTCCTGCATTCCGGGAGGAGGTTGCTTCCCTCTCCCTGAAAACCGGAGGTACAGGAGCGAAGGTCAGACCGGTTGTAGCCTGTAAGGGAAGCACTTGCATCTATGGACTGGCTGACACCCAATCTCTTGCACAGAGAATCCATACAGCATTTTATGAAGGTTGGCATGAGGTCATCTTTCCCCACAAATTCAAGATAGCAGTGGGAGGATGTCCAAACAGTTGTGTAAAGCCTGAGCTCAATGATCTTGGCATTGTAGGACAGAGAATGATGCATCTATCACCTGAGTGCAAGGCTTGTGGCCGTTGCATCAGTGAGAAGCGCTGCCCGATGGGAGCAATCAAGCAACGTGAAGATGGGAAACGGTATATTAACCGCAGCCTCTGCAACAACTGTAGCCGATGCCTCGATACCTGCCCATTTGGAAAAATAAATGCAGATGAGCCCCGCTACAAACTTTATCTCGGAGGCCGATGGGGCAAGCAGAAACGGTATGGGACACCACTTCCCCTATTGTATAGTGAGGAACAGCTCTTCCCTTTGATCTCCCGGATATTGAACCTCTACAAAGAAGAGGGAAGACCAGGAGAGCGTTTTTCATCCGTGGTGGAACGCCTCGGGATGGACCATATTGCGAGGGTACTACATGAAACTGTATAAGTGGATAGTGCCTTTACTCATGGTACTGCTTGTCTCATGCGGTACCAAGGCGCACTCCAGCCAGGCTGGGCGTGAGATGACGGTGGTTGCACTCTCCTCCTCCTTGGCTGAACTCTGGATCCTCACAGGGGGTGATGTTGCAGCTACAACTGATGATGCCTTCCAGGAACACCCCGTTGGAGTGAGTGAGGATTGCATCAACCTTGGATCGGTAAAAAACCCGAGCATCGAACAAATCCTCTCCCTCGACCCGGATCTGGTCTTGCTCTCCCCAATGCTCCCAAGTCACCAAGGTATCAAGGGTCAGCTGGAATCGTTCCAGATAGAGTGCAAAGCTTTTGATCTTGATACAATGGAACTTTACCTGGAAGCCTTGCGGTGGTGTAGCGAGATAACAGGAAATGATAATGCCTACTGGACTCATGGAGAGGAGACTGCAACACGCACTCAATCAATCATCTCATCGTTTTCCCCTTCTCAAGAAGAACGAGTTCTCTTGCTCAGAGCCCATAGTACCAAGGTAAAAGCGCTTGATGAACGTTCCCTGGTAGGGGCCATGCTTCGAGACCTGGAGATCGAGACACTCTCTGACCAGTACCCTTCCCTTCTTGATCAACTGAGCTGGGAGATTATCCTGAAAGAGGACCCCACTCTGATCCTGGTTGTCCCCATGGGAGATGTTTCACTAGCAGAAGCACAGGTACAGACCTTTATCCGTGACAACCCGATTCTCTCCAACGTGCAGGCAATCAAGACAGGCAGTGTACAGCTACTGCCAAAAGCTTTGTTCGGCTATAAACCAAACGATAGATGGGATGAAAGTTATGCATATCTTACCTCACTCTTCTAAGGGAAAACTAACCGGACTGTTCGCTCTCGCTTTAGCCGGTGCATGTTATTCGCTTTGCATGGGTGCTATTGCCCTCTCTCCAGGGCAGTTGCTTGCTGGGTTGACTTCCAGTCTTACAAACGGGGGAAGCCTTTCCATGATCATGCATCTGCGCATGGTCCGTATAGCTTCCGCATTACTCTGTGGCAGTGCACTCTCGCTCTCAGGTTCCTTGTTGCAACAGACCCTGAACAACCCCATGGCCGGTCCAAGCCTCTTGGGCATAAACGCATCAGCGGCGCTCTCGGTATTGCTTGGTATGCTCCTCTTCCCTTCTCTTGCACAGCTCTTGCCACTGTTCTCATCAGTGGGGGCACTCGTTGGCAGTTTGATCGTGTTTTCCCTCGCAGCCATGTATCGATTCAGCCGACTCACCCTCATACTCAGTGGTATTGCCTTATCTACCGTACTTGGTGCTGTCAGTGATGCGTTACTGACAATCTTTCCTGATCTTGTGGCTGTGAAAGTAGACTTTCTTGTTGGTTCTTTTGCCCATATCACGTTCGCTCAGCTTTCCTTGCTCTCTCCTCTCTTAGTGATGGCCATGCTCATTGCCTGCCTGATGGGTCGTCCGCTAACGATGCTCAGTCTTGGCGATGAGTGTGCAACATCTCTTGGACTCAGGGTCAATCGGGTTCGTCTCTTGCTCTTGGCTTTAAGTGCAATACTTAGCGCACTTGCGATCAGTTTATGTGGTCTGGTCGGGTTCCTTGGGCTGTTGGTACCCCACATAGCCAGAAAAATGATACCAGCCCACGAGGCACTCCATCTTCCCTTCACCGCCTTGCTTGGTGGGTGCATCGCCCTCTTCGCAGATACCACTGCCCGATTGATATTCGCACCCTATGAGCTACCGGTAGGTATTGTACTCTCTGCTCTGGGAGGACCAAGCTTCTTGGTTGTCTTGATCAAGTACAGACGAGGAGATAGGTATGCTTGAAGCACAAAACCTTAGTGGAGGATACCCAGGAAAAACGGTTATCCAGAATGCCTCCCTCTCCCTTGCGAAAGGGGAGCTCATAGCAATACTGGGCTTAAATGGGAGTGGTAAATCAACCCTTCTGAAAATCTTGGCTGGCTTACTACCGAAAGAACAAGGAAACCTGCTATTGGACAAAAAACCACTTTCTGAGTATGAACCGAAGCTTCTGGGACGATGTATAGCCTACCATGGGCAACGTCATGAAATTCCAGATATGAATACCAGAACCCTGCTTGCCCACAGCAGGTATCCCTATCAAGGATTTGTAAGGAGACTCGATGAGAGAGACCATAAAGCCATCGAGCAGGCAACCAAGAGAATGCAACTCCAGGATGTACTGGATACCCCTCTTAAACACTTGAGCGGAGGATATCAGCAACGCTCCTTTCTCGCGATGACCCTTGCAAGGGAAGCAGACTATCTCCTTTTTGATGAGCCGGATGCCCATCTAGATATCTCACAGGTGTATATGGTCCACCAGCTCCTGCAGGACCTGGCATCTGAGGGTCACTGCGTTGTGGCTTCCCTACACGACCTCTCAGAAGCTTTGAGGATTGCAAGTAGGATCATCCTTATCGACCAGCAAACGGTCGCATTTGATGGGAATCCCCAAGAAGCAGTTGCCTGTGGAATCCTCGAAGAAACCTTCGGTGTTGTGATCAACAGATATGACCGTTTTTACCGGTTTTCACTGCGTTGACCAAGGAGGGCCTTACCGTCTACAGTGACAAGCGAGGTAGTTTCCAGCATGCAAATTTCCAGCTTTGAAGATGTAATCCGCTTCACCGAGCAGTTCACCAATCTCGAGAAGCAGACATCCCACTATACCACTCGCACTTATCGACTTGACAGGATGCACGACCTGCTTGCCCACTTGGGCAACCCTGAACGGGCCTTCAAGAAAATTCATCTTGCAGGGTCAAAAGGAAAGGGTTCAACGGCAAGTTACCTGGCAAGTGCCCTTACCAGCATGGGGTATAAAACAGGCTTATACCTTTCCCCTCACCTGGTTGATTACCGGGAGCGGTTTACCCTAAGTGGTACCTTCTTTGACGATTCCTTGCTCGTTTCAACCGGCCAGGAGTTGGCAGACAGCATTGAGGGGTTCACCTTCCGCGATGAATGGGGGGAGACAAATCCTACCACATTTGAACTCTTCACCGCCTATGCTTATCTGCTCTTCAAGAACAGCGGCTGCAGCTGGGCGATTATTGAGACCGGCCTCGGTGGACGTCTTGATGCAACCAATACCATCATCCCTGAGGCAAGTGTGCTCTGCCCCATTGAGCTCGAGCATACCAAGATTCTCGGCTCCACCATCAGGGAAATTGCCACAGAGAAAAGCAAGATCATCAAGAGAGGAGTACCTGTATTCATTGGCCTCGAAGAGGGTGAAGCCTTGGATGTATTCCTCACTGAAGCAGAGGAGCAACACAGTACTCCCTACCTACTCAAGGAACATCTGGGTTCCCTGACAAGCAGCACTACCAGTGATGGGGAAAAAGTCCACTACCGGTGGAAGAATGGGGAAGAGGAGCATCTCTGCCTTTCCATGCGAGGATTGGTCCAAGCACAGAATAGTGCGCTGGCCATGCTTGTACTGAAGACACTCAATCTCTTTGACAAGGCGATGCTCCCTGCCATCGAGTCAAATCAGATACCAGGGAGATTCCAGCAGCTCTCAAAAGACCCCTGTCTCTATGTGGATGGTGCACACACCACCCGATCCTTGAAAGCCCTACTCTCTTCCTTTTCAAGCCTGCATCCTACCAAGGAAAATACGGTGATTTTTGGAGCACTTGAGGACAAGGATCATACCCACATGCTCTCACTCCTGCTCGACTATTTCCAGAGAATCATCATCAGCAGGCCAGGTACATTCAAGAAGAGTGATATCAATCAACTGTATGAGCTTCTCTTGGATCTTGCAGCAAAGCGAGAGAAACAGTACGAAATTCTTTTGATCGAGGACAATCTCTCAGCATTGAAAGAAGCACTTTCCCATACGGCAAAAGAAGGGGCCATCCTTACCTGTGGATCATTCTACCTTGCCGGAGGTATAACATCTGCCTATGAGCAGGTCAGGAGTTCACATGAGTCTCAACTGGCGTGAGATAGCACTTATCCTGGAGGAACTGCCCTTGGTGGGCAGTTCATTGCAACGCACTACCCAACATGACTTCCACTCTCTCAGCTGGCACTTCTATCACCCTGAGGCAGGGAGGTGGACTCTGTACACCGAGGTAGGCACCCCTTTCAGCCGACTCCATGAACTTAGGAAACCCATTACTGCAAACCAGATGGGAAAGACAGCAAAGCTCCAGCGTTTTATCCAGTTTTGTCGTGCAAATCTGGAGGGTGCTCAGGTTGAATCAGTCTATCAACAACCCTTTGACCGGGTTGTACGCCTACGTATGAACAACCATGGTACGATACTGAATCTCTATCTTCGCTTCTACAGTGGGCCAGGAGCAAATATCCTGGTCACCGATGAGCATGATATCCTCCTCGACCTGCTTTATAGACGACCAGGACGAGAGGAACAGAGTGGACAACCATTCACGCTTCCTGAGCCGAAAGCGGAAGAGGGAAAAGTGTTTCTTGTCAGAGAGAGAACCGGCGATTCCTTCAATGAGCAAATTGAGGAAGCGTACGGAGAGCAGAGCAATACACTTACCCGTGAAGAGCTGGTTGGACGCGTTGAGCGCAAGATGGAACGGGAGCTCAAGAGTCTGAATACCACACTCAACAGTCTCATACGCACCAGCGCGAACACTCAGGATTTCATCCATTTCAAAAAGTTCGGCGATCTTCTCAGTGCAAACCAGCATCTACTCAAAGGTACACTGGATGAGATAACCTTGGAAGATTGGGAGACGGGAGAACCACTAACCATACCCCTGGATGACAAGATCCTCTCTCGCGAGAATATTCATCTCTACTATGAGAAATACCAGAAAGCCAAGAAAACCCACGAGAACGCCATGGGAGAGGTTGAGAAAACCAAAGCGCTCATTGTCCAGAGAGAATCACACTACCTGGCGCTGCTTGACCCCAACCGTGACCAACTACAGGCGATCAGGAGCCTGACAAAGGAACTGGAAGAGAGCTCTGGGAGTGAACCACAAAAGAACCAGAGTCCGGGCCTCACCATCCAAAGTGGTTCGTTCACCCTGCTTGTTGGCCGTAATGCCAAGGAAAACGACGAATTGCTCCGTCACTACGTGAAGGGAAATGACTATTGGATGCACACCCGAGATGTCCCTGGAGGGTATGTATTCATCAAGTACATCAGGGGAAAGAGTGTGCCACTGGAGGTCCTGCTTGATGCAGCAAACCTCGCACTTATCTTCAGCAAGGCAAAAAACCAGGGTCGTGCAGATCTGTACTATACCCAGGTAAAGCATCTAAGAAGGGCAAAGGGAGGGAAAACCGGGTTGGTTCTTCCTACCCAGGAGAAAAACTTAACAGTTACACTGGACGAAGGGAGACTTTCACGATTACTTTTAGGACATGAGCATGCTTGACAGTTACCACCATATGATCTTCTACCCTGAGGACCAAGAAACACTCTCCCTTGCAACGGCAAAGAGAGAAGCGGAAGTGTATCTACGCTCTCTTCCCTCTGCAATTCTTGTACCTCATGCGGCCTACCAGTTTTCACTGGAGGCTCTGCATAGGAGCTTTTCAGTGGCAGGTCACCTGAAGCCCTCCTTGATTGTTTTTCTTGGACCCTTGCATCAGGAAGTGCTGGAAGCAGATGCTCCATCTTTCCTGTTCACCAGCAGTATGGATGGAATATCCATAGCCGGTGTTGAACATCGATTTGCAAATACCTTGATCAAGGAACTCACTGCCTCCCATGCTCCTTTCTTTGCCCAAGAAGACAGCTACCTGGTAGAGGAGCCTGCTCTTGAGCTGACGCTTCCCATGATTCACAGCTACTTCCCTGATGTCCCGGTACTCCCCATTCTTGCTTCCTCATGTACCAGTGAACAAATACAGACCTATCAAAAGGTTCTTGAGTCTGTTGTAGAAAAAGAGAAAAACGTACTGTTCATCGTCTCCTCTAATGCAAACGCACTACTTTCTTCTCCACAGGCGGAGGAAGATGCAAGGACTTTCATTTCGCGTCTGAGTACAGGTGTGAGCCTCCTGGAAAACAGGAGAGGAGAGAGGATTAGCAGCTGCAATAGCTCAAGCTTAGAAGCACTACGCAGACTGACCGTTCTCTCTGGGAACTGGACGATGAATGGATACTTTGGCAAGCAAGGTGAACAACCAGAGATCAAGGATTATAACGATATGAAGGAAAAACATGTTTGGCACATCAGTGCATATCAAGGAGAAACGAATGCATAAGATGAGCCGGACCTTTCCCTGTGAGATTGATGGACAGAAGATGCAATGCATCGTGATAGGCCCTCAATCAATGGATCTTCCCTCCTACCTACTGCAGGGAGAAAAAGCCTGTGGTTATATCTATGAGGACGGAACTCTCACAAAATGGTATTGGAAGGGGTTAAGTGTAGTCGAAGGAGAGCGTTGTCTCTACTTTGATCCGCTCCCCTTGTTTCCTTTTTCAGACATTGCCACCAAAAAACGATCCGAGGCTCTGACCTTGGTCAGGGACTTTGCCCGAGCACTGGAATCACTACCCTACTCCTTCCTTGACCTCTCAAGCGGCATTCTTCCGCTCTGGAGAGTATGGGGTATGGAAGATGGTAGATTATTGATCCTTCCCCAGGATTTGGCAGACCTCTTTGCTGCCTGCAGTGATGAGGAGACCCGTTACTTCCATAGTTCCTCATGGGTACATCATGGACTACATCAGCCTTTCACACTCTGCGACCAGATGGCCAGCCTTCTCTACTATGCAACCTTGGGTTTTCCACCATTCCATGACAAAGACAGCAGGGAGGACTCTTTCAGACCACTCCCCTTATCCCTGACAGGAGTCGCGTTACCGCAAACAACCATACAGTTCATCGACCGAACGCTTTCCCTTAGCCTTACCAAGCAACGGGATGCTGTCATGAACAAGGAGCCCCAGAAGGCACTGTCCTGGTTTCTTTCCCAGACAGAATCCTTGCAATGGACACTGGAAGCTACCGACTCGGTCCAAACCAGGGAGTCTCTCAGAGTGATAGGGGCTTGTGCCTCATTCCTGGATGGTCAGCATACACGAGCAAAACGCCGGGTTTTCTGGAGAAAGAAAGGTTGGTTGGTCATTACCATTGCAGCGATCATCATTTCCGTGAGCTGGTTCACCACCACACGGATACAGGAATCGCGCAAACCACCCTACACTGCCGGCATGGAACCTTCACAGATCATTGATGCGTATTATGACAGCATGAATGAACTAAGCTTGGAGAACATGGAGGCGTCGCTTGCAAAAGGGGTAAAGAACCCAGCATCAATGGAAGTCACCAACCTCTATGTTACCCGTCAGACCAGGCAGGCCTATGAGGGTATCAACTCGCAGATCGATCCCAATGATTGGATAGCAGAGGGTAGACCTCCAATCATGGCGGGAACCTTCCTCTATGGCATTACCGATCTCTCCATCGAGCAGATTGGAGAGAACAGATATCTGGCAAAGGGTATTATGTGGACTCCCTACGCTTACAGCGATGAGGAACCAGAGCAAAATGCTACGGCTACTGCGGTGTATACCTATGAACTGAATCAGGAATTTTCAGTTGAAATGGGAGAAAGAGGATGGTATGAGATAACCGATATCACGAGAGCCTCGGTCCAACCGTTGGAAAAGCTGATGGTGGAAACCTACATCAAGAACAGCAATACTGCTCAATCTCAGTAAGTATTGATTCCTTATCAGCAGGATCCATCCACATTACTTCTGAAAAGCTCTTGAAAAATGTCATCTGCCGCTTCGCATAGAAGCGGCTGTTTCTCTCTATCTGGTCGGCAATGATGGAACGGGACCACTCGCCATGTTCCATTGCCTGAAAGAACTCCTTGTAACCGATACCTTGTAATCCTGGCCAGGAACTTTTAGCTCCCATTCTTATAAGGGAACGAATTTCATCCTCCAGGCCCTCGTCGAACATCATCTTAATCCTCAGGCTAAGCCTGCTGCGGAGAAGAGCGCTATCACGCACCAAGCCAATAACCAGAGGCTGCATACCATTTCTGGCAATGGTAGGAAGAGAAAAACTGCTTAGGGGTTTACCACTTGCCTCATAGACTTCCAGGGCCCTGCTCACCCGGTACATGTCACTTGGATGAATTCGCTCAGCTGAGATGGGGTCCACCTCACCAAGACGTCTATATGCCCACTCATTTCCCTTTGCTTCAATCTCTGCAGATACTTGGGCTCGAATGGACTCATCGCTGGGAGGGGCCTCACTGAGGCCGTAGAGAAAATGTTTGAAGTAATAAGCGGTTCCACCACTGATGACGGGGATTTTCCCTTCCCGATGGATGTTCTCACATGCCTCATCTGCGTAGTTGATGAAATCACCTACACTGAACTGTTCCCACGGGTCCTGCACATCAATGAGATGGTGAGTTATCGCATTCTGTACTTCCTTGGAAGCCTTTGCCGAACCTATGTCCAGATGCCGGTAAACCTGGATGGAGTCTGCGTTGATAACAGAAAACCTCTGCGGATCAAGATCCAGCAGAAGTTCTGTTTTTCCGACCCCAGTGGGACCGAAGAGAAAAATAATGCGGCTGAAAGCGTTGCTACTCGTCAGACTCTTCGAAATGGATTTCACCTTTGAGCGCTCTTGTGAGGACTTCGCTGACAATCTTGCCATTGTTTTTCTCAATTTCTTCGCCACCACATCCTGGGTTGCTCAAGATATTGGCTTCTTTGATGGCTACACAGGTTATCTGGTAGATATTATCTTCATAGTCAATAAGACTGTTGAGTGGAATGCTCACCTCGTAACTCCTTGATTGTAAAAGGTCACTTTGCTACAACTATCTAATCATAGAGATTTTTGTCAATAATGTACAGCCCTTAGAATGCCTGACGGTACCCCAAGCGTATCCATTGCCTAAGTTGCTTTTCGCCCAGATTGGTGGAAAGGGAGCCCTGGGTTGTGATCCATGGAAGGTACGAGCCTTCCAGGAATAGCACCCCACCTCTTCCGATGAACTCATAGGAGAGAGCTATCGCTCCCCCAAGGCCTAGCACATATCCATCTGTGGATTCCCAGCTTATTTGACTCTTGATCCCGGCAGATAGCACCAACGGCTTGAATCGGAGGGTTCTCACAGAAACTGTCACGCCAAGTACCGGAGCCTTGAAGTAATCCTCTGGTGCAGCATTAATGGTAGGAAGGCTGAATGAAAGATGTTGCTCAGCTCTCCGCCCAAGGATTCCCACCTCAAGTGTTGTTGATTCCAATCCCTGACTGACGCCCAAAAAAGGCCCTGCCGACAGGAGCGAAGGAACGAAGAGAATACTCATACATAGAGTGAGGAACAGCCTACTGTGTTTCACGCTTCCTTGCCTCTTCTATGATGATTTTTGCCACTTCATCCGACTGCAACTCGGTGGTATCAATCACCAGGTCGGCGACTGATGTGTCGCTGTTGTTAATGTCATAGAGCCTGAGATAACGAGCACTGTCATTGGCATCACGCATCTTGGTCTGCTCGAGACGCTTCTCATAGGATCCGCCTTCGCGCTCGGTAATACGTCTTGCCCGCTCCTCTGTAGTGGCAGTAAGATAGATTTTCAAGTCAGCTTCCTTGAGCATCCAAATTGCCAAACGGCTGCCCAGCACGCAATTTTCTCGTGCAAGTGCCATCTCCACCTGTCTGCGGTCTACCTCCAGGTCATACTCATCACTCTCCTCTGCCATCTTACAGAAGTGCCAGAAATCAATTCCTTTCTCCTCACTGAGGTTTCGGAATGTGAAGTTTATCATCTCAAAGCCCAATGCTTGGGCTACCTTGCTGGAAACCGTGGTATTCCCACAGCCGCTCTTTCCACTGATTGCTATACGCACCATTTCCCCCGTTACTCGATATTACGGACTTGTTCCCGGATATTTTCCAATCCATCTTTCATCCTGACCACTTGGATGTTCAATGCAACCATCTGGCTCTTGCTTCCAATGGTGTTTATCTCACGATTCATCTCCTGGCAGAGAAAATCGAGGCGCTTACCCACAGGCTCTGTCTCCTCTAGGAGAGAGAAGTACTCCTTCAGGTGGATGGAAAGACGCTTGATCTCCTCACTCACCGAATACTTGACCAGCATTACCGCAACTTCACTGAGAATGCGGTTTTCATCATAGTTCTGGTCTCCCAGCATCTCCTCGAAACGACTTCGAAGGTTCGTCTTGACCAACGCTTCCAGTTCATCGGCATGACTGCTTACTACATCCAATCCTGCCTGGATAACCTCTCCCAACCTTTTCAGGTCAGCTTTGGTGGAATTACCTTCCCGCTGCTTGCTCTCTGCGAGTTGGCTGAGCGCCTCTTCCAAAGTGGAGAAAAGCAGGAGCCGATATTGCTCACTATCACTCTCCCGTACACTGGAGAGAACCCCTTCACTACCAAGATAGTCCGAGAGCTGGGGTTTGAGAGCCTTGGCAGAGAGTGCAGCAATTTGAGCAAATGCATCGGTGTATTGCTTGACAGCTGTAGGATCGACCGTAAGACGGACATCACTGACAAGATTCTTGACCCGGATATTCACCTCAACATGACCACGTTTTGCAACGGCTTTCACCCTATTGTCAATCTCAATCTCAAAGGGAGAGAGGTAGTAAGGTATATTATGATTGATATCGAGATATCGGTTGTTGTATGACTTCAACTCGACCGCGAGTTGGAATTTCTCGCACACGGATTCAGAGAATCCGTATCCTGTCATGCTGTTCAATGGTGACTCCTTCGCCTTTCGGCAATCTTCGGTCCCAGGTACCGGTTATTACCAGCACCCATGGTAATACACAACCATCGCTCTTGCAACCAAGCGGCTGCAATCTCCAAGGCTGCTTCATCACTTGGTGCATAGGCCACCCCATCCCCAATGGATTTCCTGAGCAGGGAGAACAATATCAAGGCAGGGTCGTTAGTATTTGAACCATCGTTTCTGGCTGATGCATAGGTACTCTGGAGGATAAGCTGGTCGCTTTGGGCAAGAACTTCAGCAAACTCCTCCAACAAGGCAAAGGTCCTGCTTGCCGTGTGTGCAGAGAAGATCACTAAAAGTGGATATCCAGGATAGCGAAGACGAATCTCTTCCAGCGAAGTCTTGATCTCACTGGGATGATGGGCATAGTCATCGAGGTAGATGACTTCCCCATCTCTGAACAGCTCCTCCGTCCTTCCCTTGCATCCTTGATAACTGGCAAGATGAGGCAAGAAAAGGGAGGCAAGGGTGGGCAATACCTCATCTGTAATGAGTCCCTTGTCTTCTACATAGAGTTTGGGTTCGCTTCGGTCAAGCAGCATGGCAAGGGAGAGCACCAATGCTCCTACATGGTCATCCACCAGTGCTTTCGCTTTGCTGGTTAGGGAAAAGGAGAGATACTTAAGCAAGGCAAGCCTATATGTATCGCCTATACCTTTCTCTATCCTGAAGGGCCCATCTGAGGAAAATCCATAGTTGAGTATAGTCAGATCAGGGCGTGTTTTCTTTGCATAGGAGCCAATTGCACTTGCACCATGATCATCACTGCAATAGATCAGGAAGCCACCACCCATCAGATTATCGACAAGGGTCTCAAAGCTTCTCATGACATGTTCCTTGGAAGAAAAATAGTCAGGGTGGTCGTACTCCACAGAGGTAATCAACACACCACGAAGCTTGTAGGAGTGAAAGTGGTCCTGGTACTCACACGCTTCAAAGAGTGCACACTCCCTTCCCCCTGTCATATCTTCCTGTGGGGCTCCATAGATAGCATAAAAGGGGAATCGCCCATCACATGCATGCTTGAGCAGATGGGTTGCAACCGAACAGGTGGTTGTCTTGCCGTGTGTTCCGGCAACAGCATAGCTATCCTGTTGTCTGCTGAGATGGGCCAGGTATTGTGGATAGGAAAAGAGGGGGATGGAACGTTTACGCGCTTCCTGGAGAATTGGCAGCGATTCACTGTAGGCGCTGCTGAAAATTACCCCGTCTGTATTAGGAGGGAGCAATGACGCCTCAAACCCTTCGTATACAGTAATGCCTGCATCGTTGAGCACAGCATCACTGCTGAATATCTCGGAGGTATCGCAACCACAGACAGAGAACCCCCAGTGCTGGAGCAACAATGCCAGACTGGACATGCCAGTCCCTTTGATGCCTACCAAGAACAAGAGAGTTCCCATTTTCTGCATTACGTTCTCCAATAAAAAAAGACTGCCACGAAAGACAGTCTCAGCTTCAAGGATGGTGCCTTATTTTGAGGCTGCAGCCTTGAGGTGGGCGTTGCAAGGCTTGCAAACCTTGGCTTTTTCACCGTCAATGGTTACCTCGTAGAGCACCTTTACACCAGTTCTCTTACAAACGGGACACTCGCCTCGGCCACCTTTCACCTCTTCATTGCGAATACCACTACCTCTATGTGCTTTGGACATATACATTACTCCTTACAGGTTCAAATGTTCACTCATCTGACTATACTGGTGGTCGACGTTGCATGTCAAGTACGAACAATTACAAGCTTAGCGCAAGGGAAATTACGAAGCGAGGATTGATATCAGCCGAGGATCCCACATACCAGGCAGTAGGGTACCCATACCCAAGGCCAATCTTGAGTGTATCCAACTGTGCATCAAGTGATATGGTTTGCAATCCCCTGCTGAAACTGATAGCAAGGAGATCGGAAGGGCTTGGTTTCTCCTCCTGGTATCCAAAGAGAAGGCTGACAGACCAGGTTGGCAGTAGTTGTAGCTTCATCGAGACGCCAAGACGAAGTTGGCGGTCCTCATCACTTCCAATATTCAGGAAATCATAGGCACCTTGCAATTTAACAAGATGCAACTGATTGGAGGCATCATAGGTCGGGGAACTGACTGAAAATCCCCAGTCCAGGGTCTTAAGCACTGAGTCACCGCTGATAATAAGGGTATCATCAGCCCTGGCATAGGCAAACTGATTGCTTACCACCCCCATCTTGAACCACTGGTAATCGAGCAGCAATCCCATGCCGAAAGCAACATTGGAACTGTTGTTCAGGGATTCATAACGCCCAATGGAGGTCTCCACAATATAGTCAAGAAACGTTCTGTCATCTCTGATCTCAATCATCGCTCGATCACTCTCAGCGGTAGCACGTACAGACACCCCAAAATAGAAAGGAGCCCTACCGGTAGCCCAGTCAAACTGAAACATCGTGATCTTGTGACCATTGTATTGAGTCTGAGTCGATGCAATCTGCCTATCCAGCAGGGTATTACGATTCTGGACAGTGAATGCAAGACTCCCTGCACTGAAACTAACGGTCCAGTCGGCTACAGGCTGCACCAGTCTTGGATTCGGTTCATTGTTCACCAAGTAAGTGGTCTCTATCTGGTCCTGATAGCGCAAGGAGGCAAGCAGGTGGGTATCCTCCCTCCCAGGAAGTGCCAGCAATGCGGGATTGGCAACAAAGGAGTCTGATTCATAGTCCAGGGCAAGACCTGCACTTCCCATGCCCCAGGAAGCAGTCGATGCAAAATCCAAGGGGAAAGCTTGTAGGAAAGCGAGAGGAAGTATTGCCAGCACTCCGGCCAATATCCAGCGTTTCATCAGATCATATGCTCCTTCCCTCCCAGCATAGCAAAAAAAACAAAAGAAGGACACCAATACTTGCTGAACCTTTCTATTGTGATTACACCCACACTGCTGTTACCATAGAGACATGAAAACGTTACGGACACTTTTAAACGCCGTCGGCATCAACGATTCGAGCGTTCCCGATACACAGACCATCGATCAGATTTGCCAACACTCAGGGATGTGCAAACCTCACTCAGTATTCTTTGCCTTTCGCGGCCTCAGAACTGATGGAGGACACTATATCAACGACGCCATAGACAATGGTGCTGTATGCATCATAGCAGAGGAAACAAACCTACGTCCAAGGCTCCCCGCCTCTGTTCGCTACTATACGGTAAAGCACCCGCATACAGCGTTTGCCTTGATGTGTTCTGCCTTCTATGATTACCCACAGAAGAAACTGAGCATCATTGGTGTCAGTGGTACGGATGGGAAAAGCACCACCAGCGACTACCTCTACCAGATACTTCAGAGGCAGGGAGTAAAGACAGGCCTGTTGACCACCGTCAATATGGATGATGGATCAGGAAAGCAGGACTCCCCCTTCCGTCAGAGCACACCGGAGGCAGACCAACTACAGGAGTTCCTCTACCGATGCACCCAGAATGGAGCAACCCACGTGGTCCTGGAGTGCACCAGCCATGCATTGAGTAAGACTTTTGACCGGCTTGGGGGTGTTGAATTCAGCGCCGCAATCATCACCAAGGTAACCAGTGAACACCTTGAATTCCACCATAGTCTGGAGGAATACACCAATGCAAAAGTCAATCTGGTCCGGGCACTCAAAGAGAACGGCGTATTGGTAAGCAGTACCGACAATGCCAGGATCAGTGCATTCACTGAAGCTCTCTCACCTACCCAACAAGCAATCATCTTAGGCCTTGATGTACCAATGCGTATAGAATTCATGGGCTATCAGGGAGTGGTAGTGGAAATCTTGGGAAAAAGAATCCACACACCATTGCTGCTTCCCAGCCTGGCAACCAATTCATTGCTTGCAGTGTTCTGTGCCGCCCACCTCGTACGTAAGCCAGCGGAGGAACTGCTTCCCCTCATAGAACTCATTGAACCGGTCAAGGGAAGGATGCAACTGATCGAGAACACGCTTGGGGTACGTGCGATCATTGATTTTGCCCACACTGAAGATGCATATGAAGGTATCTTCTTCTTTGCAAAACGAACCAGTGAAGGGGGAGACCTGATTGCTGTCTTTGGTTCAGCAGGGGAACGCGATACTACCAAACGATCCCCTATGGGGAAAATTGCAAACAGGTACTGCTCGACCATTATCCTTACCGAAGAGGACCCAAGGTATGAAGGAAACCAAGCAATCTTCAGCGACCTTCGTTTCCTGATGCATAATCCCTCCTGTACCGTTCTCGAGATTGAGAATCGGAGGGAGGCAATCCGGAAAGCAGTTTCCCTTGCTCAAACAGGAGATACTCTGCTCTTCTTGGGAAAAGGACATGAGAAAACCATCGAGAGAGATTCGGGTAAAATTCCCTGGGATGAAATTACCGAAGTAAAGAATGCGCTGAGAGCCGAGGAGCAAAGAAGACAATGCAAGTAGCATTACTCTATGGAGGACGCTCAGCAGAGCACGAGGTCTCCATCAATAGTGCGTTCACGATCCATCAAGCACTCCTGCAAGCTGGTTATTCGGTCCATTTGATTGCCATTACCATCAAGGGTAGATGGTACCTGCAACAAACACTGAATCGTGAATTCGACACAACCCAACCACTGAATCTCAGGCCAGGTTTGGGCATATACAACGGAGAAGAGAAACTCCAGGTCGGGGCAGCCTTTGCAACCACCCATGGCTACCAGGGAGAGGATGGAAACCTACAGGGGGCCTGTCTGCTCTGTAATATACCGCTTTGTGGGTGTGATACACTCAGCAGTGCAATCGGTATGCATAAGGCTATCGCCTCTACCCTGTTTTCTGCTCATGGTATCCCGACGGTTCCCTCGACCACGATTGATTGCTACCAGATGACATCACTCAGCCGCGATCTATTCCAAACCATCTGTGCTACTCACGGTCAGGATCTGTTCATCAAACCAGAGAATGCAGGATCGTCGGTGGGTGTGAAAGCGCTGATCAATGCGACATATCACGATTTTCTGGAAGCTGTTGAGGATGCAGGAAGATACAGCGAGCGGGTACTGGTACAGCAATACATGAGTTCCATTGTCGAGGTAGAGTGTGCCATACTGAGAACTGAAGACGGCACCCTGCATGTAGCAGGACCGGGAAGCGTCGTAGATCCGGCAAAAGAGCAAGAAGGGTTCTTGAGCTATGCCCATAAGTATGGGCAGATCGATACTGCGCATATTCGCGTTCCTTCTGGATTGCCACCTGCCATGGAGAACCGAATCAGGGAGTATGCACATACTGCATTCTTGGCAATGAAGGCGGACGGGTATGCGAGGGTGGATTTCTTCGTCCAGGGGGAATCCATCTACCTGAATGAGATCAATACCAGCCCGGGGATGACAGCGCTTAGTCACTACCCTGTCTTGATGGCTTCGATCGGATTTGATCTACCCAGCGTAGTAACCAGCCTGATAAACCACGCAATACAACGAAACAGAGAGGAGCGAGGGCGTTGTTTCACACCGCCAAAACAATGAGTGACTTGGAACCTGTCATATTTCATGTAGATATGGATGCCTTCTATGCAGCGATTGAGGTACTCGACAACCCTGCCTACGCTGGCACCTGCCTGCTCATCGGAGGAAACAGTTCCAGAGGGGTGGTTGCCACTGCAAGCTATGAGGCAAGAAAGTACGGCATTCACTCCGCCATGCCTATGGCACAGGCACGCCGTCTCTGTCCCCATGCAGTGGTGGTTAAGCCACGAATGGAGCGCTACAGCCAGGTCAGTTTACAAGTCATGGATATCCTTAAGGAGTTCTCCTCTGATCTGCAACAGATTTCGATCGATGAAGCTTTCCTTGATATGACGGGAACAAGAAGATTGTTCGGCATTCCCCGCCAGGCAGGAATATTGCTGAAAGAACGAGTCAAGAATGAGACAGGGCTGACCATCTCAGTGGGGATTGGACCTAGCCGATTCATTGCAAAAATGGCAAGTGACTATGATAAGCCAGACGGACTATGCAGGGTATCCCAAGGCAAGGAGATTGCCTTTATCGATGCAGTGGGCCTACAAAAACTCTGGGGTGTGGGGAAGGTCACCCAAGCAATGCTTGCAAAGCACCACATCAGAACAACCGTAGAACTACGATCGTTTACCATGGACTCCCTACAATCACTGTTCGGAAAAAGCATGGGGCATTTTCTTTATCTTGCCTGTAGAGGTATTGATCCTGGGATCTTTTCTGGTGAATCGAAAAGTCATTCCATCTCTACTGAGACAACCTTTGAGAGCGATGTCTCCTCCCTTTCCATCCTCGAACAGACCCTGCTATCCATGAGTCATGAGGTGATGTTCCGGGCATTGGAAGAGAAGAAAATCGGGCGGACCATAGGAATCAAGGTAAGACTACCTGATTTTACTACCTACACCCTTCAGATCACCCCACAGGGCACCATCTACAGTGCTGAACAGATTTATCATCTGGCAAAACAGCTCCTGTTGCAGAAATGGCATGACGGTACCCCGCTCAGACTGATCGGGGTTGGGTTATATCAACTCTATGAAGGCAGTCGTCCTCTGCAGGAAGAACTCTTCGAGGATCCATATCAGAAGAAACGAAAGATAGAACAGGTAGTGCTTGCCCTGCAGAAACAGGGCAAGCAGGTTTTCAAAGCCAAGAACCTCGAAACGACTACTCCATCAGAGTAACAACCATTACAATTCCTAGCTCTTTACTTTACTTTTGTATTTCTTTATCTTGTCATAGTATTGATAAAACACAATTGGTAAGGAGCAAAGCTCTTGGTTAAAAATAACGTACTACGTTTCATACTTGCCTTCTTAGGCATCCTCTCAGCAGTCCTGGGAGGAATTGGTGTATTCCTGCCTGTACTTCCTACCACTCCATTCGTACTGCTCGCAGGCCTTCTCTTCTCATTTTCCAGTGAACGTCTCGGAGGCTGGTTGGAACAGAACCGGATTTTGGGACCATATCTCAAACACTACCGAAAAGGGACAGGAATCCCAAAGAAAGCAAAAATCAAAGCTCTTATAACGCTTTGGATAGGAATGGGGATCACATTTTATATTGTAGGAAAGCTTCCCTTGATCATCATGCTCGCAACCATTGCCACCATCGTCAGCATCCACATCATAACCATCAAACCGAAACACGTAGAGGTAGTGAACTAGTATTCTTTATTTCTGGTAAGCAACACCAGAATGGTGATGCTGGAGACAAGCAAGACCAGAATACTTCCTTGTAGGAGGGGCATCCACTGTAATCCCACAAAAGACCCAACCAGCCCAAAAAGTGGAGGGGTGACCGTGCTTCCAATATAGGCACTGGCCATCTGTAGGCCAATGATTCGCTGGCTCAACTCAGGTCCAAAACTTCGTGGGGTTTGGTGAATCAGGCTCGGGAATATGGGAGCACATCCCAAACCAAGCAACAAGAGGGAAAGTCCGGCAAAGACCAGGGAGGCATAGAACAAGGCAATAATGCTGATAAGGCAGAGGAACAATCCCAGGAAGATCATCTGGACATTACTCAATCGGTAACTGATGAAACCGCTTGCCATCCTTCCCACAGTTATCCCAAGGAAGAACAGAGACCCATAGAAGGCAGCATCGGATGGAAGCAACTGCTTCACCTGAACCAGATAACTAACCGCCCACAGTCCTGTGGAAATTTCCAGAGCACAATAGAAAAAGAAGGAGAGCAGGGCAAAAGGAAGTGCCCTATGACGAAGCGACCCCTTCTGATGGGCTGTCTGATGTTCTCCTTCCCTTTTCCCCTTGGGGGCTACCCAGAGGGATAGAGAGGCTATCAACGCAAAGACCAGGAGTGTTTGCATCAGGGTGAGTATCCGATACCCGCTTCGATAACCAAGCTGCAAGGAGAGGGAAAGTCCCATGACTGCAGGACCGGCACTTGCTCCCAAGCCCCAAAATGAGTGTAACCAGTTCATATGGCGCGCCTCATAGTGCAGTGCAACATAGTTGTTGAGCGCTGAGTCAACTGAACCAGCACCCAACCCAAGGGGAACTGCCCACAACATGAGTAGAGGAAGCGATGAGGCAAAGGAGAATCCCAGGAGTGCAACTGCTGTCATCGCTACACTGACGAGGGTCACCTTTCCCGTCCCAAATCGACTGGTCATCCGATAACTCATAAGAGCTGATACCACCGTGCCGATGGAAGAGGTTGCCCCGATAAGCCCAGCACTCCAAAACGGGAGATCGAGTGATTGTTGCATGACCGGCCAGATGCTGCCCAATACACCATCAGGCAGTCCAAGGCTGATGAAGGCAAGATAGATAACCACTAAAAGAGCCATATCAGGCAGCTCCCCATGTGAGGAAATAAACCGTTACCAAAACTGCAAGAGCAACACGGTAATAGCCAAAGGCAGAGAAGTCATGACGACGGACATAGGCAACCAATGCCTTGATACAAAGCAGGGATACAAGGAAGGAGGCAACAAAAGCGATGCCTATCAAAAGATATTCCTCTGTGCTGTAGCTGAGTCCCAACTTGATCAATTTCAAGAGGGAAGCTCCTGCCATGACCGGTATAGCCATAAAGAATGAGAATTTTGCAGCCACCGACCGTTCCAATCCAATGATGATCCCACCAAGTATGGTGGAACCACTCCTACTGGTACCCGGGATCAGGGCAAGCATCTGGAAGAGTCCAAGGGATAATGCATCACGGTAGGTAATTTCGGAAAGCTCCTTTACACGGTGCTCCCGTCTACCCCATTTCCCCTTCTCAAGCACAATATAGAGCAAACCGTAGGCAAAGAGTGCAATAGCAACCACTTCCCACCGATAAAGGTAGGTATCCATCAGATCATCGATCAAGATTCCTATCACTCCAGCAGGAATCGTAGCGATGATCACTTTCAGCCAGAGAATATATGTCTCAGTTTTCTGCTTGGCATCCTTACCCTTGGTGAAGGGGTTCAACGTTGAGAAGTACAGGATAATCACGGCAAGTATTGATGCAAGTTGAATGATGACAAAGAAGAGTTCTCTTGCCCCCTCGCCCAAACTGAGATGGATTACTTCATCCAACAGCAAAAGATGTCCTGTTGAGCTGATGGGAAGCCATTCGGTAATCCCCTGTACAATTCCCAAAAGCAATGATTTCAAACCTTCCTGAAACATATACCCCTCCAACCTTGAGCAAGTCTAAAGCAAACGGTTCCACATTACAAGATTGGTTATTCGCTCATGCATAAGTTCCCCCACCTTGTGTTGATTCCCTGCAAATGATAGATTTGCCGTGTAAGGGAGAGGAGCATGGCACTGCATATTGTCCTGTTTGAGCCAGAGATACCACAAAATACCGGAAATATTGCACGGACGTGTGCAGCAGTTGGTGCAACCTTGCACTTGGTGCATCCTCTTGGATTCAGCTTGGAGGAGAAATACCTGAAACGTGCCGGGTTGGATTATTGGCCGTTGCTTACGATGGTTGAACATCCCAGCATTGAAGCTTTCCTGGCAGTACACCAAGAGAAACCGTTGTACTACTTCACCACAAAAGCTCCAAGAACCTACAGCGAAGTCACCTACCCTGAAGAGACCTACCTGGTCTTCGGCAAGGAGAGTGCTGGTATCAGCGAATCACTGCTTGTCAAAAACAAACAACGTTGTGTGAGAATCCCCATGAGGGAAGAAGCACGAAGTCTGAATCTCTCGAACAGTGTAGCAATCGCAGCATATGAATACCTACGACAGCAATCCTTTCCCTTCCTACAAGGGACAGGAACGTTACATAGACTTACATGGGAGGCCTGAGCATGGATACTATCGGCATCATTGGATGTGGAAACATGGGTGGAGCAATCGCAGGAAGCCTGCAAATGGAAGTCATGGTATATGACAGTGATACGCAGAAAGCCAAGCAGCTTGCATCAAGCAAGGAAACCATTTCAGTGGCAGAATCTCTCGAAGCACTCTTGAGTGAATGCCAAACCATACTCATTGCAGTAAAGCCCCAGATACTTTCTACGCTCTATCCAGAACTGAGAGCATTGGGTAGTGACAAGAAACGATGGATTTCCATTGCGGCAGGCATTCCCCTCTCAGTACTTGCAGAGCAACTTGCCACTGATGAGATAGTACGGTTCATGCCAAACATTGCAGCACAGTACGGCGCTGCTGTTACCGCTGTAGCTCCAGCTGAAGGTTGTTCCTCGTCCCTGCGTGAAGACTCCCTTCATGTTGCGTCCTCCTTTGGCTCCTCCTTTCTTCTGCCAGAGTCCCAGTTCTCAGCCTTTATCGGGATCAGTGGCTCAGCCATCGCCTATGTATTCTCGTTCCTGCATGGACTTGCGATGGGAGGTGTAGCGCAAGGAATCGCCTATCCAGAAGCGCTGAAGATAGCAAGCGACACTATGAAGAGTGCTACCTCCTTGATCGACGCTACAAAGGCAAATCCAGTGGACCTTGCCACGAGGGTCTGCTCTGCTGGGGGAACCACCATTGAGGGTATGAAAGCACTCGCCCAGGGAGGGTTTGAGGGCTTGGTCATGCGTGCTGTCGAGGCATCGAGTGAGAAGTCAAAAGTGCTTGAGGCAAAAGCAGCCAATCAGGGGAAATAAGTAATTCTGAAAGGAAGAAGGAATCAGTATGATAGATTTGAAAGAACTAAAAAGCAGACGAGACGAAATAGCAAACAACATTGCTGTAAGAAACATGCAGGTGGATATTGATGCCATCATTGATTTGCAGGAAAAACGTTCTGCACTGCTACAGCAGGTTGAGGAACTCCGCTCCAAGAGAAACGAGAATGCCAAGAAAATGAAAGGCAAGCTGGATGCTGATACCCGTAGCAGCCTGATTGCTGAGGGCAAGTCGCTGAAAGAAGCGATTGCTGAGATTGAGGGCAGCCTTACCCAGGTTGAGGAAGAGTTTCAGAAACTTGCTAGGACTATTCCCAACTATGCCCACCCCGCCGCCCCGGTGGGAAAGGAAGACAAGGACAATACAGCGATCAAGTTCGTCGGTACCCCACCCCAGTTCTCCTTCAAGCCTCTGGACCATGTCCAGCTTGCTGAACGGCTCGATTTGATTGATTTCGATACAGCAACAAGGGTAAGTGGACCCAAGTTCTACTACCTGAAGAGGGAAGCAGTCATTCTGCAGATGGCCTTGGAACGATATGCAATGGATATCCTGATCAAGAAGGGATTCACCCCCTTCATTACCCCCGATATTGCAAAGGAGGAGATTCTTCAGGGCATTGGATTCAATCCAAGAGGGGAAGAGAGCAACATCTATACCATTGAAAATACTGACACATGCTTGGTAGGAACTGCTGAGATTACCCTTGGAGGCTACTATGCAAACCAGATTCTTTCCAAGGAACAGCTACCGATCAAGATGGCAGGTCTCTCCCATTGCTTCCGCAGGGAAGCTGGAGGTGCTGGACAGTATTCCAAGGGACTCTATCGGGTTCACCAGTTCTCGAAGCTTGAGATGTTCATCTACTGCACAAGTGAAGAGTCTGAGGCATTCCATGACGAACTGCTCGCAATCGAGGAAGAGATATTCAATGGACTTGGCGTAGCCTACCGTGTAGTAGACACCTGCACTGGTGATCTTGGTGCCCCAGCCTATCGGAAGTTCGATATTGAAGCATGGATGCCAGGTCGTGGAGAAGAAGGCGAATATGGTGAGGTTACCTCCACCAGCAACTGCACCGACTACCAGGCACGTTCATTGGCAATTCGCTACAAGGACGAAGAGGGAAAAACACAGTTTCCTCATATGCTCAACGGGACAGCCATTGCACTAAGCAGGGCAATGGTTGCCGTCTTGGAAAATTTCCAGAATGAAGATGGATCTATCACGATCCCCCCCATCTTGGTCCCCTATACTGGTTTCTCCAAGATAGAGGCACGTTAACAAGGACGGAAGGATGCAGATCAGCGCACTAACAACCGACTTCTATGAGTTGACCATGATGCAGGGCTACTTCTCGAATAAGCATAACCCGAATGTAGTCTTCGATATGTTCTACCGTACAAACCCATTTGAGGGAGGGTATGTGGTTTTTGCAGGTCTCCATGAATTGATAGACAAGCTTGAATCAATATGCTTCAGCGAAGAGGATATCGCGTATCTTGAAAGCTTGGGTAAGTTCACTCCTGACTTTCTCTCCTATCTGGCAGACTATCGCTTCAAAGGGGATCTGTATGCCATGGAAGAAGGTACGGTGGTCTTTCCAGGAGAGCCGCTGCTCCGCATCCATACCGACCTGATCGAGGCACAGTTGATTGAGGGGTTGTTGCTCAACACCCTCAATTTCCAGAGCCTTATTGCTACAAAAGCCTCCAGAATGTCTCTTGCAAGCAAACAGGGACTTCTGATGGAGTTCGGCCTGAGAAGAGCACAAGGCAGTGATGGTGCGCTTTCAGCCAGCAGGGCTGCATTCATTGGTGGCTGCCAGGTCACCAGCAATACCCTTGCAGGAAAGCAGTACAACATCCCGGTTGCAGGAACCATGGCCCACTCATGGATCATGAGTTTCTCTAGCGAGCTGGAGTCCTTCCGTGCCTACGCAGAGCTCTATCCTGACAACACGGTGCTCTTGATCGACACCTATGATACGCTTGGCTCCGGCATAGACAATGCCATCATCGTTGGATTGGAACAGAAGCAAAAAGGAAAGAAGATTGGGGTGAGAATCGACAGTGGGGACCTCTCCTACCTCCCTCGAGTTATCAGAAAACGATTGGATGCAGCAGGACTTGATGATGCAACCATCGTGGTCTCAAACGACTTGACTGAGGCGATTGTGCAAACCCTGGTTCTTGATGGGGTTCCCATCGACAGCTGGGGAATTGGGACGCATCTGGTCACCGGTGGTTCACAGTCCTCCTTGAATGGGGTGTATAAACTTGCTGCAAAGCAAGGAGATGATGGAGTTTTCATCCCGACCATGAAGATTTCAAATAGTTTCGAGAAGACCACCAACCCAGGCATCAAACAGGTCTACCGCTTCAGTGATGACGAGGCTGGTTCTATTGCTGACCTGATCACACTGGATAAGGAAAAGATCACCTTGGGAAGAAAGTATGTTTTCTACCATCCTTTCGCTGAGGCTGACTTCTTTGAGATGCAGAGTAGTAGATATACCCATCTGAGACCGCTAATCAACCAGCAGATGAAGGGAGGCAAGAGATTGGGGGAGAAACCAAGCCTCCAGGAGATCCAGAGGTATGTGCAGAAGGAACTTGAAACGTTCCATAAAAGCTATTTGCGACAGATCAACCCACATATCTACAAGGTCAGTCTCTCTGCCAAGCTGAAAAAACTGAAGATGGATCTTTTGGTTGCTCAAAGAAAGAGGACCAAGGAAGGACTATAGTTCTCGTACAGGAAGTCGGAGCAGGGTTTTCAAATCGTCCCGGATCTTCCTTTTAGGATGGTCAAGGTAGATTTCACGGTGAGACCTTCCACTACGTACTAAATTGTGCTCCTTGCAATACGCATTCATCATCTGGAAACTTTTTCCTTCAAAGTTGAATGGACCTGAATGGAGAAGCGTAACACACAGTCCATCCTCAATACTGGAGCGATAGAGATCCAAGGTAGGGGTACCTTGCTTGAAGGCCAACTCATCCCTGGCTTCCTCAAACATTGACTCTGTCACTCCTTGAGGCTCCACTATCATTGCCGACCAACTCCATGGTTCCCGATTCTCAATTTCCTGTGCCGTCCATACGCACTCCAAAAAAGGAGTCTCCACCACCCCAACCCGGTTGCAGAGAAGGTCATGCAAGGAAAAAAGCAACTGGGTAGCAAGCGTGTACCCTTCTTCATTCGAGTTTCCCTCACCATCAATGATCAGATACGGAACCGAGGGAACAATAACCAAGGAAGGAGTCTCTTTTGCTTTATAGAGAGACTTTCGCCCTACTCCAATACCCATGACTACCTCCTACAAGCATTCTTCTACTGCTTGGGCCAAGATCTGGGCCATTCTTTGCCTCCACTGGGGAGACACCAGGTTTCTCGCATCCTCTTCATTGGAAAGAAAGCCAACCTCCACCAATACCGCAGGCATTCTGGAGCCATTGAGCACCCAAAGGTCACGTTCTTTTATACCACGATTACGACTGGTCACCAACGAACCGTTCAGGGCCTGCTCGAAAACAGAAGCGACCACCAGGTTCCGCTGATTCAGCAGCCGGTTCAAGGAGAGTTGGGAGTGTGACGCAAAGAGAGGGATATTCTCAATCGGGGTGTAGGCGTCAAGCAACGTCACCCGCTTATCCTGTTCCTTCGTCAGTATCTCAAAACCCGTAGCCTGATTGCTTGAAGCACTGTTCACATGAATGGAAATAAAAAGGGAACTTGTTTGCGGTTGGAGATGAGTCCTATAGGCGATACTACATCGCTCTTCCAGAGAGAGGAATTCATCATCCGAGCGAGTCATGACAAGCTGTAAATGGGGGTGGGAGACTGCCAACAAGGCATGAAGACGTTTGGCTATGTCCAAGGTAAGATCTTTCTCGTAAATGGTACCACCAGCAAAACTCCATGCATTGGTTGCCCCTGGATCATGTCCTCCGTGGCCTGCATCAATGATTACCGTTCCCAAGGGGTAAGAGAACGGATCAGCTGCACCAAACAACCCCAGCGAGGCCACCATGAGGAGAAGGATGATCAGAATCTGACGTTTCACACATCCTCCTTGGGCCATTGGCTGCACAGGGTATGGAAATCGAGTTTCTGTAACCATACCATCCGCTTCTTTACTTCATCGTTATAGACTTCCTTGTCGACATACCCTTTGTATCGTTTTGCGACATTCTTTCCCTTGATTTGCTGTACGCTCAGAGCTTTGGTATAACAACGCTGGAACCCCTGGGTCTCACTACGGTCCTCGATCACACTCTCTCGGTCAGGGACCTGCATCATCAGACTGCTGTTGAGGGCAAGATCATACCCATAGAGGTGGCAGCGTAATCCCCAATCGAGGGCTTGCCAGTACTCGCTGTGTATTTCCTCATCAAATCCCCTCAGTCTTTGAAACAGTGCCCTGTCATAGAGGCCAAGGCAGGAGATGGGATAAAGTGTTGAACGAATGACAGACGGATCGGGAGAAGGAAAATCAGAGTCAGGGTCCAGCTCCCGCTCAGTAAGGCGGGGAATTCTGAGACAGGGAATTATTTCCCGTTTGGCATTTGCGATAACCGCTCCGAACGCTGCAGGATGATCTCCCTCACTCATAGCGGAAAATAGAAAGGAACCATCGAATTTCACGAGCAATAGATCGCTTCTCACGATTAGGAATAGATTTGAATGGCACTCATTTGCAACCGCATTTACCTTCTCACCGGTAAAGGCGTGAGTGGCAAATACCAGGAAGGTAACATCCTTATACTCTTGTTGCATGGCAAGGATATCAAATCGACCCTCTTGTGTTACGACATGTAGACTGTAATTCATCTCCTGTACATACCAGTCCAAGGCCTCCTTCAACTGTTCAGGAGTACCGGTATCGAGAATCCCGATGGCAAGCTGTTCAATGTTGTGCAACTGATTGATTCGCTTGCCAATCTCTTGTTTTCTCCGATAGATCCGATAGTTAGTCATCATCGCTTAACAACACCAAGTCCTCAGGGCGGAAGATCACACCCTTATGCCCTTCTTTGATAATCTTATGGATGTCCTTGCTGCTATGGCCAGCCACTGCAGCTATCTCAGTACTATTATAGTAAGGGACAGCCTTCGCAAAGGGTTTCCCATCGTTTGTACAGATCTGCACTACATCGCCGGCACCAAAAACTCCTTCCACTGATACAATACCCTTGGGGAGCAGGCTCTTCTTCGCAATAAGCGCCTTTTTCGCCCCATCATCAATCACAATGGATCCGAGATGGGAGTTATAGAGAATCCAACGTTGCCGTTGGCTCAATCGTTTCACACTGTGTATGCACGTGCCTATCACCTCGCCGGTCAGAAGACGGGAAAGTACGGTCTCTTCATAACCACTGGCAATAATGGTGGTACAACCAGCCATTCTCGCTATCTTTGCAGCAAGCAGCTTTGTTTTCATTCCTCCAGTTGAATGCGTAGAACCAGCTCCTCCGGCATAGGAAAGGATGGTAGCATCAAGGGAAGTGATGTCACTAAGCAACACTGCTTCCTTATCTTTCTTCGGATCAGCAGTGTATAACCCGGTAATATCGGTGAGGATGACCAAAAGATCTGCATCGATCTTGCTGGCAACCATGGCGCTCATCCTGTCATTGTCAACAAAGGCTGTTCCAATCTCAGCGGTACTTACCACATCGTTCTCGTTGAAAATCGGGATTACCCCAAGGTCCAACAACGTAAAGACGCTGTTCCTGAGATTCACGTAGGTAAGACGGTTGTTCAGATCATTACGTGTTAAAAGGATCTGGGAACATACCATTCCATGTCGCTTGAAGGAACGGCGATAGCTGGACATGAGCAGAGGCTGTCCTATGGACGCACAAGCCTGACGCATCGGTACCTGTTTGACGGGTCCCTTGAGCGAGAGCTCCTTTGCTCCCATTCCGATTGCTCCACTGGAGACCAAGAGCACCTGATACCCAAGCGATCGCAACTGAGCCAATTGATCGACTATTACATCGATGCAACCCTCATCAATTCCACTCTCACAACTGAGCAGATTGGTTCCTACTTTTACCACGACCCTGCGTACTGATGAAAAGTCCCTCATCATAGAACCTCTTCACCAAGCATTGACGGCCCATCCAAGGGCAAGTCCTGATGGGAAAAACTCCGACCCCCATCCTTGGTATAGGAGGAAACCACCTGGCCACTCCCCCTGACGAGATATTTGGTTGTCATCAGTCCTTCCAAGCCAACAGGTCCCCGTGCATGGATCTTTGCCGTACTGATGCCAACCTCGGATCCAAGGCCGAAGCGGAACCCATCAGCAAATCTGGTGGAACAATTGGCAAAGACATCTGCTGAATCAACACCGGTAAAGAAAGTTCTCACCGAGTCATCATCTTCACTGACAATGGCATCACTGTGATGCGAACCGTAGGTTTCAATATGGTTGATCGCCTCTGAGAGGGATTCCACTACATGGATATTGATTTCCAGGGCTAGGTATTCTTTCTTCCAATCCCCTTCCTGATAGGGGATACAGTCAATACTCTTACAGGTCTGCTCATCCCCATGGATGATAACCCCAGCCTCAGAGAAACGCTCTGCAAGCAAAGGAAGGACGCGAGGAGCTATTTCTTTATGCACCAAAACTGTCTCAATGGCATTACAGGCTGCAGGGTATTGGGTCTTTGCATCAAAGGCAATTTCCACTGCCTTGGTGATATCAGCCTTGGCATCAATGTAGAGGTGGCAAATCCCATCAGCATGCCCCAATACGGGGATGGAGGTATTATCCATGACGTAGCGTACAAAGGCATTGGAACCACGTGGGATCAAGAGGTCAATATCCCCTTCCATGCCCAGCATCGTATCAACATCACTATGGCTTTCCAGCAACAAAAGCCATTCAGATCCAAGTCTGGAGGACTCACAGCTTTTCTTGATTGATTCCACCAGGACAGTATTGGTCTGGAATGCTTCCTTTCCGCCCTTGAGAATGATGCCATTGCCACTCTTGAGGCAGAGTGATGCAATCTGGATCAAGGCATCTGGTCGTGCTTCAAAAATCATACCTATGACGCCGATCGGAACGACAATCTGTTCGAGCAGAAGCCCTTCATCAAGCTCTCTTCGTTGCTTGATGCTGCCTATTGGATCTGGAAGGGAGGCTACTTGTTCCAACCCAAGCAGGGATGTATGCAGCTTCTCATCATTGAAAACCAGTCGTTTCACCAGGGCTTCTCTCTGCCCTGATTCTTTCGCTTGGAGAATATCTCTCTCATTCGCATCCTTGATGGATTCCCAGTCACGACGCAAACCCTCCCCGATCATTTGGAGAAGCTGGTTGCGTTCTTTTTCCGTACTGGAGGCGAGGCGTTTGGCACTCTTTCTCAGTGAACGAATGCTCTGTTGCAAGTATGTTGATTCCATAGTCAGCCCCTTATATACAGTAAGTATACACTAAACTGATTATGGGAAGCTATCAAGGTGATAAAGATTGAAGAGGTTCTGATTTGCGATTGCCTTTTGAAAAGTATAATGGTAAACTGCAACCATTCGCAACAAAGGAGACCATAATTTATGAAAGTTAGAACCTTAGCCTTACTACTCTGCATGATCCCAGCTTTGCTCTTTGCACAAGGGGCGGCAGAACAAGCAATACAGGAGAGTGACTACTACCAGGCAGTCGATGCAAATGGGAGAACACTCAAATTACAGGAAAAGCCATCAAAGGTTCTGATTGCAGGAAAAGCGGGTAATATGCCAGCAAATGCCTTATTTCTTTTCCCTGAAGTGACTGAGATGGAGCTTACTCTTCCCAAGACTGACCAGGGACTAGGAGATTTTTTCTCATTCATCAGGCCCTCATTGGATGACAATCCACGTATCAGCCAGGTAGCCAGTGTGGAAGAGATTGCCAGTTACCAGAGTGATCTGGTGCTGACCAAGGCAACCCACTTTACCTCAATTGCACAAAAGCTTGACCAACTTGGGGTACCCAATTTTACGATGAACCTGGAATCTTACGAGGATTGGAAGAGAGAGGTAGGTGAGCTTGGCAAGCTACTGAAGAACAATACAAGAGCTGCAGAAATACTTAATCTCTACGAACAGCGGCTTGATCCTATCAGGGAGACAGCCTCCTCAATCGATGCAAAGGACAAGAAACGTGTACTCCTCCTCCAGGCAAACACCGCCGACAACACCTACTCCTACAAGATTGCGCCGGATGAGTGGATGCAGACATGGATGGTCGAGACCATTGGTGCCGAGCCAGTTTGGAAAGGTGCCAACAAGGCAGCAAACGGCTGGTCTACGGTAAGTTTCGAACAGATTGCTGCTTGGGATCCTGATATCATTATTGTTGTGAGCTACCGTACCCCGACTGACCAATATATTGAGGCAATTTATGATTCAGAGATATGGTCAACCCTTAGAGCGGTAGAGAACAGACAGGTAAAGGCAAGTCCCTATGATATGATGAACTATATCCAACCTGTTGCCTCATGGATCCTTGGGCTGCAGTGGATGGCTGCAGAAGTCTATCCCGAGCACTTTTCTGCATTGAACATGCAGAATGAGGTCACCTCCTTCTACCAGGATTTCTATCATCTTACCGATGAGAAGAAGCTTGGTTTCCTGAGAGACCGCTACAGTAATTCGGTTGCCATCAACGCACTATGAATGCCCATCAGCGCTATCAGGCGGAGCGTAAACGACGAACAGGACTCCTGCTAGGAATGCTGGGAGCAACACTGCTTCTAGCATTCCTGTTCCTCTTTGCGGGGAGGTATCCCTCTGCCGGTTTCAGATTCCCCACTGACTGGTCAACCAATGCCATGACCAGGAGTATCTTCCTGCGTATCAGGCTCCCTCGTATTGTTCTGGCCCTGCTTGCCGGTGCCATGCTCAGTGCAAGCGGGTTCACGTTCCAGATGCTGTTCTCCAATCCTTTGGTTGAACCTGGTTTCCTGGGTGTAAGCCAAGGGTCGGCCTTTGGGGCGGCATTGATGATTGTCATGGGAGTGGGATCAACCCTCTTTGTACAACTGAGTGCTACGCTCTTTGGGCTGTTGGCCTTGCTTGCATCCTACGTGCTTGCAACCCGTTTCAGGTTTGGAGGGTGGTTGTTGCGGCTGGTGCTCAGTGGAATAGCGGTGTCAGCCCTCTTCTCCAGTGCACTAGGTGTGATAAAATTGGTGGCGGAACCTACCAAGGATTTGCAAGACATTACCTTCTGGATGATGGGGGGGCTCTGGAATGCCTCCTGGGCCCAGATTCTCTCCATCCTATGGGTGGTCATCCTCAGTATGGCCATCCTCCTCGGATATAGATGGAAACTCAACCTGCTTAGTCTCCAGGAGAAGACATCTTTTTCTGTGGGAATGAACCCCAAGAGAGATAGGATCATTCTTCTGATAGTTGCCACGGTAGGGACCACGGTCACCATTTCCATCACCGGTCTGATCGGCTGGGTTGGCTTGATCACCCCTCACCTGGGTCGTAAGTTGTTTGGTTCCGATAGTTCCACCAGCCTTCCCGGTTCCATGATCCTGGGAGCATTCTTTCTCTTGGTCTGCGATACCATAGGGAGGACCATCCTGGCTACCGAGATTCCCATTGGACTGCTCACCAGCTTCCTTGGTGCCATTATCTTTATGATCATCCTCTCACTCAAGCACCAGGAGGGCAAAGCATGAACGCTTTGACGGTAAACCATCTGAGTTTTATCTACCCGAGCGGCACCAAAGCGCTCGATGATGTCTCACTCTCAGTAGAGGAAGGACAGAGTGTAGCTATCCTGGGCTCCAATGGAGCAGGTAAATCAACACTGCTCGATGTCCTGTTGGGATGGCAGAAGAGTGCACAGGTATCATTATATGGGAAACCAATCTCCTCCTATGGACGGAAGGAACTTGGCAGGACATTGGCCTTGGTTCCCCAATTTGAACAATACAACTTCTCTTTTTCGCTGATCGATTATGTTCTGTTTGGGCGTTCCCCCTACCTTTCAGGGCTGGGAACACCAAGTGAAGTGGATGCAGAGATAGCCTATCAGGCACTGTATGATGTGGGTTTGGCTGACTATGCAGAGAGGCATATCACCACCTTGAGCGGAGGAGAACATCAGTTGTTGCTACTTGCAAGGGCCATTGCTCAACAGAGCTCCATGCTCTTGCTCGATGAACCTACCAGTGCATTGGACCCTGCCAACCGGAAACGTGTGCTTACCATCTTGAAGCAGTTGCATGCGAAGGGGAAGACCCTTCTGTTTACCACCCATGACGCAAACCTTGCCTACGAGCTGGCAAGCCATGTGGCCATGGTGAAGAAGGGATCTCTGCTCTGTTATGGGCCAAAAGAAGAGGTGGTCAACACTACCATGCTGACCACCCTCTATGATACCGAGCTAACCGTTGCCCAAGTCGGTACAAAAACGCTTATTTATTGAGCTCCAGAGGGACAAAGCTGAAACTTCTTACATCAAACAACCCCATATCGGTGAGCTTATAGGCAGGGATAACCGGTAAGGACATGAAACAGAGTGTCATGAAGGGATCGATTTCCTTGCCGATATGCAGTGATTCCTGCGCAATATGATGAAGGTTTTCCAGCTGCTCAGCGATCACTGAGCCTGGCTCATAGCTCATCAAACCAGCTACGTTCTGTGCAAAGGAAGCTAGTACTTTCTTCTGTTTCACAATCACCATACCGCCTCCAATGGAGATCAAGTGCTCTACAGCCATGGCCATATCCCCATCATCATCCCCTGCTACAATGATGTTGTGTGAATCATGGGCAACGGATGTAGCCATCGCCCCACCCTGCAAGCCATACCCGCGTAAGAGAGCAACAGCAACATTTCCTGTTCCTGTGTGACGCTCAACCACTGCAAGCTTGATGATATCCTGGCTCTTGTCATGGACCCATTCGCCATTTTCCACCTTAACGGTAGCCTCTCCCGCTCCAGTGACCACCCCTCCTGGGATGATGTCTATTACACGAACATGGGATCTGGAAAGGGGCAAGCGGAGACGCTTGGCTGAGAATTCCTTGACTTGCATCTTGCCAGAGACACGATCATCATGTTTTGCTTTTGAAGCATTGCAGATCGATCCATCTTCAGCTACCAAGTCTCCAGCCACATATACCTGATGCATGGAGAACTCTTTCAGGTCATTGCAAAGCAGGAAATCCGCACGCTTACCAGGTGCAATCGCACCCCGGTCAGACAGGTGATAGCAATCTGCACTATTGATGGTAGCCATGCAGATGGCCTCAATTGGATCAAGTCCATCCTGTACTGCAATGCGTACATTGTTGTTAATGTGCCCATCGGTGAGAATGCTTTTCGGTTGCCGATCATCCGTACAGAAGATACAGCGTCTACTGTTTTTTTCCGTCACTCCTCCCAGGAGCATCAATACATTTTTACAAGCCGACCCTTCACGGAGCATGACATACATGCCACGTCGGATACGGTCACGCAGCTCTTGCTCATTCTCGCACTCATGGTCGGTTAGAATCCCTGCACTTGCATAGGCATCAAGCTCTGCTCCGCCGATTGCAGGGCTATGGCCATCGATCACCTTGGAAAGGTGCTTCGCCTCCATGATCTTGTCCAGAACCAAATCTGTTCCGGCGACTACACCAGGGAAGTCCATCATCTCACCTAAACCAAGCACTCTCTCATGTTGCAAGGCTTCCTTGATATCCATTGCTTCCAATACAGCCCCACTATGCTCAAAGGTAGTAGCCGGGACACAGGAAGGCACCATAAAGAAAGCTTGCAACGCTGTCTCATGAGATGCCTCCAGCATATAGGACAGTCCATCAAGACCACATACATTGCAGATTTCATGGGGATCTGCAACTACTGTGGTGGTTCCACAGGGAACCACAAGATTGGAGAATTCCTCGGGAGTGGCATGGCTGGACTCAATATGTACATGACTGTCTATAAAACCTGGCAGGAGATAGCGCCCCCCACCATCAACCACCGTTTCGGCTTCTCCTTGTCCACACTCAGCAAAACCTGCAATGTATCCGGATTGGATCAGGAGGTCAGCCTCAAACCACTCCTTGTTATATACATCCAAAATATGGGTATTCGTAATGCACAAGTCAGCTTTTTGCCTTCTTGCTGCAGTTTCTATCACTTCCTGCAGTCTTTTCTTCGTAACCATTCGAGCTCCTTCTGCAACATTTTGCAACGTCTTTCTATCAGTGTACCACTTCACGATAATTGTTCAAGGGAAAATATTGGTAGTAGGTATACAGCATAATTAATAATTTGTATTGATAATGAAGTAGGTTTTTTTCGCTATATAGCAAAATTTCTAGAAAATTTTTAGCCAGATTCCCAAAATTATACCCTATAATTTGGTTATATAACAAATGTAACGATTTTTCTGTACGATTTGATACAGATAGGGTAGAATGGTATCAACCAAAACATCTGCAAGGAGTGCATCGATGGAAAAGTTTTTCAAGCTCAAAGAACGAAAAACGACCGTCAAGACTGAAGTCATGGCAGGTATTACTACCTTCTTAACTATGGCTTACATTCTTGCCGTCAACCCAGGCATCCTTTCCGAATCCGGAATGGATTTCTCCAAAGTATTTGCTGCAACTGCAATTGCTGCATCAATCGCAACCTTGGTAATGGCCCTGTTGGCCAATCTACCATTCGCTCTTGCCCCAGGCATGGGTCTGAACGCCTTCCTTACCTACACCGTCGTTTTCGGTATGGGTTACACATGGCAGTTCGCCCTCACGGCAGTATTCGTTGAAGGTATCATTTTCTTGATCCTCACCGCTGCCAATATCCGTGAGGCAATTGTCAACAGCATCCCAGCCAACCTAAAACGTGCAATCGGTGTTGGTATCGGTCTCTTCATTGCCTTCATTGGCATGCAGAATGCTGGTATCATCGTTGATGGAGCTACGTTGGTTTCTCTGAATGCTGACTGGTTCATGGGAGCTCCCGGCCTTGCCATGATTGGCTTGATCATTACCGGTATCCTCTTGGCCCACAAGGTGAACGGTGCCCTTCTCATTGGTATCGTTGTTACCACCATTATCGGCATTCCTTTTGGAATCACCGCATACAAGGGTGGCTCTTACCTTCCCCCAGCCCCGTACTTCTTCCCATTCGAGTTCTCTAATATCATGAGTGTTGACTTCATCGTTGTTGTCTTCACCTTCTTGTTTGTAGATATGTTCGATACAGTTGGAACCCTGATCGGTTGTGCCACCAAGGCTGACATGATCCAGGATGATGGATCCATCCCCAACTGTAAGGAAGCACTGTTCGCTGATGCAATCGGAACAACCGCAGGTGCAATCCTCGGAACCTCGACCGTTACCACATTTGTTGAATCTTCCAGTGGTGTTGTTGAAGGTGGACGAACTGGCTTGACTGCATTGACCGTTGCTATTCTCTTCGCTCTCTCCCTGTTCCTCGAACCGTTGTTCGGTTCCATTCCTAGTGCTGCTACAGCACCTGCCTTGATCATCGTCGGTGTTATGATGATGAGCCCGGTAAAGGATATCGAGTGGGACGAGATGACCGAAGCTATCCCCGCCTTCTTGACCATGATCTTCATGATCGTAGCTTACAGCATTGCAGATGGTATCATGTTCGGTATCCTCTCCTATGTATTGCTCAAGCTCTTCACCAAGAAGACCAACGACATTTCAAAGATGACTTGGGTTGTTTTTGCTCTGTTCGTGATCAAGATTATTTTCGGCGCCCTCTAAGAGCTTCAGCTCTGTTCTTATGGACCTCCTTACTCAGGGGGTCCAATTTTTATCCCCTACCCATCACCCAGTTTCTACGGTACAATAGCACTCGTTGAGGAGTAAATTATGCGCGCAAACATGATGCGATTGGATACGAATAAAGTGTATTTAGTCACCGGGGCTGCCGGTTTTATTGGGTTTCATCTAAGCAAACGATTGCTTGGGCTTGGATGCACGGTCATTGGTTTGGATAACCTGAACGATTACTATGAGGTGTCTCTCAAGGAAGAGCGACTGAGGATGTTGGCCTGTGAACAATTCATCTTCTATAAAGTAGATCTTGCTGACAGGAAAGAGCTTGATGCAATCTTTACCCGACACCAGGTAACCCATGTCATCAACCTTGCTGCACAAGCAGGGGTGAGATACAGCATCGACAACCCGTATGCATACCTACAATCGAATCTTGTGGGTTTCCTCAATATCTTGGAATGCTGTCGTCATCATGCAGTAGAACACTTGGTTTATGCCAGCAGCAGTTCCGTCTATGGCTTGAACAGCAAGATACCCTACTCCACACAAGATAAAGTTGACCATCCTGTAAGCCTCTATGCAGCTACCAAGAAATCCAATGAGCTGATGGCCCATGCATACACACACCTCTATCATATCCCGACCACAGGACTGAGATTCTTCACGGTCTATGGGCCGTACGGTAGACCGGATATGGCATACTTTTCATTCAGTAAAAGGATCATGGAAGGGAAAGGCATCAAGGTCTTTAACAATGGGGATATGTGGCGTGATTTCACCTACGTCGATGACATCATTACCGCCTTGGAAAACATCATTCCCAATATACCTGAAGAGAATGAAGCAAAGGATCGCTACAAGGTCTATAATATCGGAAACAATAAACCAGTGAAATTGAAGCAGTTCATAGAAACACTGGAACAGTGTCTGGGAAAGAATGCGGAAAAAGAATATCTACCGATGCAACCTGGGGATGTGTACCAGACCTATGCAGATGTCACTGACCTGATGGAAGATTTTGATTTCAGACCCAATACTCCTCTTGAGCAAGGGCTTGAGGCTTTTGTCTCGTGGTTCAAGCCATACTATGGATACTAGAAATACACTCTATGATGTAGTGGTTATTGGAGGAGGAGCTGCTGGGCTGTTTCTTGCTGCTCATCTTCCCACTTCCAAGGCACTGCTGATCGAACACAAGGAAGCAGCAGGCAAGAAGATCCTGATCACCGGTGGAGGCATGTGCAACCTTACCAATACCCAAGCGAAAGAGGATTTCCTGCAGCATTATGGTAGCAGAGCACAGCGCAACTTTCTTCTTCCCTCCTTCCAGGCTTTCCCTCCCTCATCTCTCATGCAATGGTTCGAGTCCAAGGGGGTTTCCCTCGTGACCAGGGAGGATGGGAAGGTGTTCCCCGCTTCACTGGATGCCCATGAGATCAGGGATGTGCTGGTCAGGGAGAGTAAAGCCAGCATAGTGTACAACTCCAAGATCTCTTCACTCAGCAAGGATGGAGAATATTTCTCTATACACACCGATAATGGGTGTTTTACATGCAAAAACCTGGTATTGGCTACTGGTGGAATGAGTTATCCGAACACAGGAAGTGATGGGAGTGGATATAGCCTAGCCAAAATGCTTGGGCACTCCATCGTTCCTCCAAAACCAGCGCTCGCTGCCATCATGGTGGATACGTATCAGTGGAAGCACCTTGCAGGTAATGCAATCCGCTCTTCATATGCAGAGTTTCATCATCCAGGGGAGAAAAAACGGTTCCTGCAAGCTACTGGGGATATACTGTTTACACACGATGGACTCTCAGGTCCCTTGATCCTTACGGCCAGCCGTGAGCTGAAAGCAGGCGATTCCATCACATTCTCCCTGCTGCCGATGGAGAACAAACGAGAGGTTCAGGAATATCTCCTTGCACTCCTCTCCTCACAACCCAAGAAGCAGGTTTCAACCATCCTCAAGGAGGCAGGTCTTGTAACATCCCTTGCCCAGCAGGTAGTCAGGGAACTTACGCTTGATCCTACCAGTACCCCAGCCCACCTGAACAAAGCACAGCGGCAGGACCTGGTTAGGATGGTTACAGAGAGACGGTTCATCATCAAGGGGATCAAGGGATTCAATGCAGCGATGGTCACCTGTGGTGGAGTGAGCTTGAAAGAGATAGACAGAAACAACATGCAATCGAAGAGGGTTGAGCATCTCTACTTCTGTGGTGAAATTTTGGATGTGGATGGACAGAGTGGAGGCTACAACCTTCAGGCGGCATTTTCTACAGCGTACTGTGTAGCTGAACATATACAAGTATAGGAGGAAGATTTTATGCAATTTCTTTGGACAACAATAACCGTTGGGAATATGGAAGAGAGCCTGGAATTTTACCAGGATATTCTCTCACTACCGATATCCAGCAGAATGCAAACACCTGCCGCTGAGATTGTGTTTTTAGGAGATGGAGAAACTAAGATCGAGTTGATCCATCACCCAGGAGAAGAGAGCTCTCCCGTAGGAAAGAACATCAGTATAGGATTAAGCGTCAAGAATCTTGATGACCACATGGCAATGCTCAAGGAAAAAGGCATTCCCATCGCAGAGGGACCCTTCTCCCCAAATCCTTCCGTCCGGTTTTGCTTTGTGCATGACCCAAACGGTGTCCGTGTGCAATTTGTGGAACGCAACTGATAGAGTTTGAGCCGGGATTTCTCCCGGCTCAAAAACTCTAGATACCTTTGAAATACTGACTATTTGATGCGCTTTACAGCAGCCTCAAGCAGCTCTTCCAGCTTTGCAGAAGGATTCTGGAACTTTGCCAGGAAGATCATTGCAGCAATGACGTATGGCTTGTAACTGGCTTCCTTGTACAGGGGTACCAGATACCTGTCAAATACGGAAGCTTCAACCTCACCTTCCTTACAGGAAAGACCAGTGATGTCAGCAGGCAGGCAGTGCATGTAGAGAGCCTTTCCGTCCTTGGTGGTCTTCATCAAGTCTTCAGTACAGGTCCAATCCTTGAATTTGGCATTGTTAGCCAGACAGGTTTTCTCCAGTGCCTTCAATGCTTCCTGGTCGCCCTGCTCAACAATCTTGGTTCTCTCTTCCATAACTGCAAAGGGAGCCCAGCTCTTGGGATAGACAATGTCAGCATCCTTGAATGCTTCAGCCATGGACTCCACTCTCTTGTAGGAACCACCGCTCTTCTTTGCATTCTCTGCAGCGACTTCTTCAACATCAGCCATTACATTGTACCCTTCTGGGTGAGCAAGTACGACATCCATGCCAAAGCGGGTGAACAGTCCGATGATGCCCTGAGGGACAGAAAGGGGCTTGCCGTATGAGGGGCTATAGGCCCAGGTCATGGCTACTTTCTTGCCCTTGAGGTTCTCAACACCACCAAAGTGATTGATCACGTGCAGCATGTCAGCCATGCTCTGGGTTGGGTGGTCGATATCGCACTGGAGGTTGACCAAGGTGGGTCTCTGCTCGAGTACTCCATCGTCATAGCCGTCCTGTACAGCCTCAGCAACAGTCTTCATGTAGGTGTGGCCTTTGCCAATGTACATGTCGTCACGGATACCGATGACGTCAGCCATGAAACTAACCATGTTGGCGGTTTCACGAACGGTCTCGCCGTGAGCGATCTGGCTGGTCTTCTCGTCAAGATCCTGGACCTCAAGGCCGAGCAGGTTACAAGCACTTGCAAAGCTGAAGCGTGTTCTTGTGGAGTTGTCACGGAAAACGGAGATTCCAAGTCCACTGTCGAACACCTTGGTGGAAATATTGTTCTCGCGTAATGCACGCAGTACTTCTGCTACCTGAAAAACGGCAGCAATTTCGTCATCACTCTCTTTCCAGGTATGGAAAAAGTCGTTGAGATACATGTTGTCAGTTTTGAGGGTTTTCAGTTCCTCGATCATCTGTTTGATTGTGGCTTTGTCCTTCATGTGGGGAAACCTCCGTAAGTTTTGAATCATAAAAAATCCAGACAATGGCACTATACCATGGCAGTGTCCCATTGTCCAGATTTATGTTGCAGTTTGTTGCAAGATTCCGTTAAATCTTGCCAAGCTCCTTCAAGATCTTCTCAGGTGAGAACGGCCAACTGCGCATCCAAACTCCTACTGCATCGTGTATGGCGATGGCGAGTGCTGGAGCTGCTCCGTTGGTTGCGATCTCACTGATGGATTTGGCTCCATAGGGGCCTACCTCATCATTGATATCGATCAGGACCGCCTTGAAGTCCTCTGGCTGTTCATCAATCATGGGGACTCCATACTCACTCAGTTTTGCATTGATACATACACCATTCTCATCGAGGAGCATCTGCTCATAGAGCGAATGCCCGACGGACTTCAGTGCTGCACCATACATCTGACAGAGTGCCAATTCCGGATTGATCGGGGTACCGGCATCCTGCAGAGCATAGTACTTCTGTACCTTTACCTGGCCGGTTCTGACGTTGACCGCAACCTGCACAAAGTGAGCACCGTAAGGGATGGAGTTGTGGTTCGTGGTAAAGGAACCTTTTCCCATCACCTGACCGCGACCTGTACCGGTAAGCGCATCATGACTGAGCTTTGCGTAATCAAGTGTCTTGCCACTCTTGGTACTGTACACCTCGCCAGGAGAGCGAAGGATCAAATCCTCTGCTTTCTCTCCCATCTGATAGGCTGCCTCATCAAGCAGATTCTTCTTCAGGTCCTGTGCAGCCTTGTAGCTTGCACCACCACTGAAGTAGGTTCCGCTTGAGGCATAAGCACCTGTGTCAAACGTACAGCTGTCGGTATCACCACTGGTAACGGTCACCCTGTCCAAAGGCACACAGAAGGCTTCACTGATCATCTTTGCGCTGATGGTATCCAACCCGGTACCCAAATCGGCGCCGCCACTGAATATCTGGAATGTTCCATCGGTCAGCAGTTTAGCCCATGCATTGGAGTGGTCGAGGCCGGGCAACCCGCTTCCCTGCTGGATCATGGCAAAACCCTTGCCGATTCTCCAGTCGGGGTCCTTGGATTCAACTTTCTTGCCCCACTCGATCATCTTTGCACCCTGGGTAAGGGCTTGTTCCAAGCCACATGAACCGACGGGTACCACATTTCCTTCACGGCCTTCGCCGAGGCCCTTGAGAATCTCAAGCATGTAGCCTGGTTCAACCTTGTTCTTCATGGCCATGTCGTAGTAATCGATTCCCAGCTTTTCAGCAAGCTCCGCCATACAGGTCATCAGTGAGTAGGTCCCCTTAGGGGCTCCATAGCCCTGGTAGGCTCCTGTAGGTGGAATGTTTGTGTAATAAGTGATTACATCAAACTTCATGTTGTCGCACTTGAGCAAAGGCAAGGTCTTGCTACAGGCATTCATCGGGACAGTAAGACAGTGGTTGCCGTATGGTCCGGTATTGGCCCTGACATCCATATACACGGCTGTGATTGTGCCATCCTTCTTTCCGCCCATCTTGACGGTCATCCGCATCGGGTGACGAGTGGAGTTTGCGATAAACTCTTCCTCACGGGTATTGCGGTAGTAGATTGGTTTTCCGGTTACCCAAGTGGCATATCCTACCAGATCCTCAACCAATATATCCTGCTTGCTGCCATACCCACCGCCAACACGCTCCTTGATGATTCGAATCTTGTTCTCAGGAATCTGACAGACCCAAGAGACAATTCTTCTCACATGGTAGGGAACCTGGGTGGAGGCATTGATAACCAATCTTCCACCATCAATCCTAGCATAGGCAAGGTGTGGCTCAAGGGGAGTACACTGGATCTGACTGGTCTGGTAGGTTCTTTCGACCACTGCATCAGCTTCCTTGAACCCCTTTTCCACATCACCGATCTGGCCATGGGCTGCTGAGGCAATATTTCTTCTGATATCACCATGCAGAGGGAACTGATAGACAACCTTTCCATCCCTGGGATCGGCTTCCTTGTTGTACTCTTCCAAATTCTCGGGAGCACCACTGCGATACTCTGCCACCCCGTTATGAACACGAGGGGCCCCTTCTTCCATTGCTTCCTCGACGGTGAAAACCGGCTTGAGTACCTCATACTCCACCTTGATCGCAGAGCGAGCAGCAACTGCCTGTTCATAGGTTTCTGCAACGATTGCTGCTACACGGTCACCCACATGCCTAACCTTCCGGTTGAGCAATCTTCGATCGTGTGGACTGGGTTCTGGATTCCCCTGCCCAGCCTGCATATAGAATACATCAGGACAGTTCTCATGGGTGATGATAGTGACCACGCCTTCCATCGCCAGGGCTTTCTTGGTATCGATCTTCTTGATGTAAGCATGGGCGTATGGGCTGCGAAGGATCACCATTGAGTGATAGCCCGGCAAAACCCTGTCCTCAACGAAGCTAGCTTCGCCTGCAACCAGTTGCGGTCCATCGACCTTTCCCTTTGGCTTTCCAACATAGGTCAGCTCATCTCTAAAGGAGGGAGAAATTTCGCTCTTGTATTTTCCATCCTTCATTCTTTCCAGAGCCAACTTCACTGCTAGATAGTAGTGTTCATAGCCTGCATCGCGTATAAAGATACCACTGAGTACCTGATTGATTTGTTCCTTGGTAGGATTACTCTCATGTTCAAGCAACCAAGTCAGAAGCAACGCTGCAGCAGGTGCATTGTAAGCACTCTGTACAACGCCTGCATCGATCATGGCCTGCTGGATGACATTCAGACTTCGACTGGTACCCATTGATTCAGCGGTCTTGATCTCAGCACCTTCAGCCTGAAGAGCCAACATCAAATTGGCATACACAGGAACGTCATTGAAAATAACGGTATCACTGCCTGCAAAGCCTTCCTTATCATCACTGTCACGTACGCTGGTATACCCAAGGCGAACGAGCATTTCGCGCAAGCTTTCTGACTGCTTGCAACTTACTGTATGTTTCTTACCGTTAACGGTACAGACAATTTTGTTCATTGTGCACCTCCTTTGAGAAATGCAGAGAAGAGCTGCCCCACCCCTTCACTGGCTATATAGCGCTTGTAATCGGAGCTGCCAGTCATATCGTCCACGACCTCAATGTCATGTCGCACAGCAAGCTGTACATCCTCTCTTGTGGTCAACTCACCGTTCTCGATGGAATTCTCCACCTTCTCCAATCGTTGGACACCTTTTCCGTATACAGCAACAAAGACCCGTACGTGGTCTATGACCTGCTCACTGTCCTTTGTTGCACTGAATCCAACGGTTACCGCAGCACGGTTCTGACTGCTCATTGCATACCGCACAGTTCCCACATACCGGTCATCCTTGGAGAGGCTGACAGCCAACAACAAGGTACCTGCAAACTGCTTATGATAGGCATGGTATTCTCGGATGGGGATATTGTCCTCACTGTATACTCCCTTTTCGGTCAGATTGGCCGTAAGAAGCCGAGCACGGCTTGCAATCAATGCGGGAGCAAGATAGGAGTGGTCACTCATCAGTGCAAGATTGCCTCCGATGGTGGCCATATTACGCTTGGTGAAGGAACCACAGAAATGAGCAGCATCCTTGAGCCATGAAGGGATCAATGGTGATTCAATCAGCTGCTGCAGCGTCACCATGCTACCAATCTTGATGGTGGAACCTTCATCAGTGATGGTATCCAAACCAAGCTTGGAGAGGCTGATGGCAGTCTGGCCCTCAACGGTTGAATGAAGACGGTTGATCTCCGTCCCCCCTGCATAAAACACACTCTTGGTGTTTGAACGCTTCTTGTTCAGAGCGTCTTCAGTAGTATTCGCTATGAGATATTCCTGTATCATACAGCCTCCTCTTTGGCAGCTTGACCCATCATACGCTTGCTGATGGCATTTGCCTTGTCTGCAAGTTCCTGCTCGTCATATCCGACCAGCTGCCCGTGATCGACTACAACCTTCCCATTAATGATTGTATAGTCAGTGTTGTGATTGGTGCCGCAGAAAAGCAAGCTTGCAACTGGATCACTTTGACTTCCCGCATAGGGTAAAGTGGAAACATCAAAGATTGCCAGATCGGCAGCCCACCCTTCTTCCAGGCGGCCAACGTTCGAGAAATTGAGCGCTTTTGCACCGTTTTCTGTTGCCATGGTAAATGCCTCATTGGCACTCAGTGCATCAGAACCATATTTCACCCGTTGCAGAAGCATTGCCTGACGTACCTCAGCAAGCATATCCGAGCTGTCATTGCTGGCACTTCCATCTACGGCAATCGCTACATTGATGCCCATCGGCAACATCTCGTTGACTCGGCAGATACCACTACCGAGGCGCATATTCGAGGACGGGCAATGGGCAATATGGGAACCTGTCTTTGCAAGGATTTTCAACTCTTCATCATTGAAGTGGATTCCATGTGCATAAAAGACATCATCCCCGATAAGGTTACACTCCTGCATAAGAGCAACAGGACGCATCCCATACATCTCCTGGCAGAAATCAGCTTCGTCATAGGTCTCACAGAGATGGGTATGCAATCGCACTCCATACTTCCTTGCAAGTTCAGCGGTCTTTGTCATCAAATCCTTGGTGACACTGAAGGGACTGCAGGGAGCGAGGGCTATCTTGTGCATGGCATCAGGAGCACTGTCATGGTAGGTCTTGATGCATCGCTCACTATCAGCGAGGATCTCATCCTCAGTCTGTACAACGCTGTCGGGAGGAAGTCCTCCGTCCTTCTTGCTCAAACTCATCGAGCCTCTTGTGGGACTGAAGCGCATTCCCAGGGTATCCGCTGCTTCAAATTGAAGGCCCATCAGATCGCCCTTGAATGAGCGGGGATAGAGGTAGTGGTGGTCAGTGGTAAGCGTACATCCGGTCTTCATCAGCTCAGCCATTGCAAGCATTGATGAGTAATAGACTGCTTCCTCATCCACATATTTCCAAACCTCATAGAGGAATTTCAACCAATCGAAGAGCTTTGCATTCTGCACAGCAGGATGATTTCTGGTTAATGTCTGGTAGAAGTGATGGTGCGTGTTTACCAAACCAGGGATGACCACATGGTTTGAGCAGTCGATGGTACGACCCTTTGCGGGAGCAGCCAATCCACCCCCAGGAGCAATCTTGGCGACCTTGTTGTTTTCGATCAACAAATCAGCGCCCCAATATTTCTTTCCATCAAATGTGGGTTGTAGACAGTAGATGTTCTTCAAGAGAAGCGAGGAACTCATGCCTGTATATCTCCTTCTTCCTGCAAGGACACGACACAAAGACGTCGGTGCTACACTTGCAATACTTTATAAGGACGGCATGCGGGTAGTTCCGCAAGGAAGGAGTGGAGAAGGAAGGGGGCAACTCCACAACCTTGGTTCTTTCAATATACCCTGCAGGCAGAGCCCCTTTTGCACCTGCCGGGCTAGTTCCTGTATTCCACCATTATCTTATGAGATAAACAATGAAACACCATAAGCTCCAAACAGCCACAAGGCGTCAATCCCTGTGGCTGCAGTATACCATATGTAGCGAGTGCTATTCTACGTACTACTTCTCCAAGGAATAGGGAAGCATTGCATAGAATGCTGCACAGATCTCAAGGTCATCCACGCGGTTGATTTCGTTCGGTGCGTGAGCCTGTGACTCATCACCAGGGCCAAAACCAATAGCAGGAATCTTATGACGACCAGTGGTAGCAACCAAGTTGGTGGAGAAAGTCCACTTGTCAACTACGGGCTTCTTTCCAAAGAGAGCCTCATGGCCGGCAACACCAGCTTCTACCAGTGGGTGATCTGCGTCGATCTTCCAGGTGGGGAAGTACAGCTCTTGGGAGTACTCCTTCTTGGTCCAACCAATCTTCTCATAGTTGGGCATCTCGACAACGATTGACTCTGGATCATCACCGGTTGCCTTGCTGATGTACTCACGAACCTGCGAGATTGCAAGGTCTGCATCCTCACCCCAGGTAAGACGGCGGTCAAGGTAGAGCATTGCATAGTCTGCAACAGCGCACTGGCTCGGTCCCTTTACATCCATCTGGCTGACGGTGATGGTACCTTTTCCAAGGAAGTTCTCTGCATCCGGCTTAAGGTCCTTGTTCAACTGCTCGATTGCAAGAGCTGCCTTTGCAGCCTTGTAAGCAGCACTTACACCACGCTCTGGAGCACTACCGTGACAGGAAATTCCCCTGAGGATTACCCTGATCTCCATGCGTCCGCGGTGTCCACGATAAAGGCGGCAGGTTGTAGGCTCAGTGGAAACAACGAGGTCGGGTCTGAAGTTCTCTTCCTCGATGAGGTACTTCCAGCACATACCATCACAGTCTTCTTCCATGACGGTGAAGGTGAAATAAGCGGTATATTCACCACTGTAGCCGAGCTCCTTCAGGATCCTACCGGCAGTGATCATGGAAGCTGCACCACCCTTCTGGTCACTGGAACCGCGTCCCCAGACCTTTCCGTCCTTGATCTCACCACTGAAAGGATCGAAATCCCAGTTCTTCAGGTTTCCAACCTCAACAGTATCGATATGGGCATCGAAGGCAATCTTCTTGGGACCATTGCCAACGCGGCCGATGACCGAGCCCAAACCATCGATATACACTTCATCAAAGCCAGCTTCTTCACAAAGGGTTACGATGAGACGACATACATCCTCTTCCTGGGAGCTATAGCTCTTGGTCTGAACCATCTTTGAGAGATTCAATGCCGTGTAGTCACGATACTCGGCAGCCTTTGCTCTAATTTGTTCTTGAATTGTCATGTTACATTACCTCTTTCGTTCTCTATTCTCTTCTTCGTCGTAATCGAACCGGTTACGGAGCGATTGTATTTACTGTATCCCAAACGCGCTTAGCTACTTTTGCTGCCTCGTCATAGATCTTCTGTACATCAAGGCCTGGGAACTGATGGTTTTCCATCACCAGCTTTCCATTAATGATGACGCTTTCCACACAGTTGCTGCTCATGCCCCATACAAAATGGGTTGCAGCATTGTCTGCTACCAGAGGGGTTGGTGCATGGTAGTCACAGATGGTCAAATCAGCCTTATAACCGGCAGCAACCTTACCGTACTTCCCGTCAAAATACTTCTCAACCAACTGGTTTCCACGGCCCATGGCAGTCACAAAATCTGCGGGCCACCAGGAACCACCCTGATCCTTGTGCTTGAAGAATGCAATCTTGAGCTCTTCAAACATATTTCCACCACAGCCATCGGTTCCAATGACCAAATTATCGACCTTCTGGATCTGCTTGAAGTAACCAACATTGTTGTTCATGTTGCTGCGTCCATTGTGTGCAAGGAACGTACCATGAGCGTTGATCTTTTCCACCTCAGCCTCACTGAGCCAAAGCCCATGAACAAGGAGAGAGTTATCAGTCAGAAGTCCAAATTTCTCCAATCGGTCAACGATATCCAGATGGTACTTATGGTGGCTGTGCACCACATCGTACTTGTCCTCTGCAACATGGAGATGAAGGCCTGCACCTGTCTCTGCCATTGCCTCTCCCATAAGCTTCAATCCAGCATCAGGGATGGTGAACGGGGCATGTCCCCCGATCATTCCACGAACCAGGGAACTGCTCTTGGCGGCCATGGCAAAACGAAGGTTCTCCTCGACGCCTGCTTCAACCTCTTTCATTCCACCATTTCTATCGGTGACTTCATAGCAGGTAGCTCCACGCACCCCAACTTCTTCCATTCCCTTGGCAATAGTATCCAAGGATCCTGCAATATATGAGGGGCTTGCATGGTGGTCGATACAGGTGGTGGTACCACTAGCGATGGCGTCGATCGAGCTGATCAGGGAACTGTAGTAACAAGCTTCCTCATCAAGTGCACGGTCGATACGCCACCACCACTCCTTCAGAATCTGAATGAAGTCAGTCTGTGGACCTGCAGAGGCAAGCATGCCTCTGGAGAGCCCTGAGTAGTAGTGGTGATGGGAACAGACATTGCCGGGAATTACGGTCTTCCCTCTCCCATCGATAACCTTGTCTGCATGTATAGTCTCTGCTGCACCCTTGCCTACCTTGGTGATGACATCATCGACGATGACGATGTCAACTCCTTCCTGCACCTCAAAGGGCGGCTGGGTCTGCATGATCCGGGTTTGTTTAATTACCGTTGTAGCCACTTGTTCCTCCTTACGCTTCCACGTACCCAAGCAGGTAGCTGTATGAGGTGTATACCTCTTCGATCAAGGCGGCAACCTCATCAGTAATGCCTTCCTCTTCCCCTACCAGGATACCGTCTGCGTCCATCTCGCACTCGTAGGTTTTCCCATCGAGGCGAACCAGGATATCCTCACCTTCTGCGAAGAATCCACTGTTCTCTGAGTTCTCAAAATCATCCTTCCGGCTGAAGAGCGTGAACTTCTTGCGATAGGGACCGCCATCATAGGGACAGAACGTTTCACAGTTGCCGCACTCGTTGCAGTATGCATCGAGGTGAAGGATCTGGAATGGGTCTGCAAACAACCCAAGGTTCCTTACATCGATTGCAACATTGGCGCGGTTCGGACATACATCCACACACTTATTACAGAGGTAGGAGCATTCCATACAGCGAGCAGCCTCAGTTGCTGCAAATTCCTTCTCACCGAACTCCTTCGAAGAGAGAATTTTGCTCTTCTTGTCAGTTACGTCTGCAAAGAACTCATTCTCATCATTTTCGAGTTGAACCCTCTCTTCGTCGCTCATCTCTTCTTCTTCAAATGCATCATCATCGTCATCGTGGTCATGGTCACAATGCTCATCGTGTACATGCTCGCTCTCTTCCTCTTCAGGACCAAGCACCTTGTCGATGGCGGCTTCAACCGCAGAACGAGCACTTGCGATACACCTTACCACAGTGGAAGGACCACTCTGGGCATCACCAATGACGTATACATCCGAAACTTCAGACTCCTTGGTCTCCTCATCCGCCTTGGCCCAACCCTTCTCGTTGACAGGCACTCCGTACCAAGTAAGTTTCTCTGTATCAGCATGTTCACCAATTGCAGTAATCATGGTGTCTGCTTCAATGGTGAAGGTCTCTTCGGTAGCCACGGGTCTTCGTCTTCCGCTGGCATCCATTTCACCGAGTTCCATCTTTCGGACGGTGAGCATATTGCCATCAAAGCGTTCAGGATTTGCAAGGAAGATGAACTCAACATTCTCATCCTGTGCCATTCCATACTCTTCATGGTCGGCCGGCATCTCCTTCTCCGTTCTTCGATAGATTACCGAAACCTTCTCAACACCCTTGATCCTGGTAGCGGCACGTGCGCTATCCATTGCAGTGTTTCCACCACCGACAACCACAACATGCTTGCCAAGGGAAAGGGTTGATGGATCTTTTCTGAATGCAGAAAGGAAGGAGAGAGAAGGTCTTACCCTGCTCCGGTCCCCCTGCAAGGGGATATCATTGTCTACTTCGCTTCCGATTGCGTAGAAGATACGGGAGTAACCTTGAGCACGTAGTGCTTCTACGGTCATTTTCTCTGCATCTACTCCATAATTGAACTGTACGCCATGAGCCTTGATGAATTCGACATCACTTTCAATTGCTTCCACAGGAAGGCGGAATCCAGGGATGACATGGCGAACCACACCACCTGCACTCTCTTCCCTTTCGAAGACAGCGGTATCGAAACCTGCTCTCGCAAGGAAATATGCTGCTGAAAGTCCGGCAGGACCTGCCCCAACAACTGCTGCCTTGATCTCAGCTTTATCAGTCGGGCCTTCCCAGAGCTGCTTGTACTCTTCAAATCCGTTCTCTACTGCAATACGCTTCATATCACGGATACGAACTGCTCCCTCATAATCCATGCGGGTACAGTGCAGCTGGCACTGGTGGTCACAAATGTGACCAGTGATGGCAGGAAGTGCGTTCTTGTCGTAGATGACAGCCAAGGCCTCCCCATAGCGTCCCTGACCAACCAGCTGTACATACTCAGGTACGTCCTGATGAATCGGGCAAGCAGTTTGGCAAGGTGCAACATAGCAATCAAAGAGAGGAAGTTTCTCACCGATCTTCACGGTGTCGGTTCCTCTGAAGTCTTTTTCAGCTACGGCATACTTACCCGCTCGTGCATCTTCTGAAAGCTTCTCGAGTTTCTTGACATCAATGCCATCCATCTTCCAGGCATCACTCTCTTCAAGGATTTCCACAAGCTGTTTCATGCGGGTGTAGCCACCTGGCTTGAGCATATCGGTTGCCAGGGTAATTGGCCTGATACCACTCTCAAACAAGGCTTTGATCGTAAAGGCATTGGCACCACCACTGTAGCTGATGGGAAGCTTGCCGTTAAATTCCTTGCTGAGCTTAAGTCCCACAGTTGTGGAGATAGGAAGCAAGGTACGACCTGACATGTACATCTCACCACCAGGGAGTACTCCCTGGTCGTTTACTGATCCAAGGGTGTTGGTCAGTTTTACACCGAAGCCCCTGCCCTCTTTCTTTGCGAGGTCAACCAGGCGATGCAACATGGCAATTGCATCAGGGTATTGCAGATCGTGCTCAAAGCTTTCCTTGCTGATGGTAAGGTAATCAAACCCGAGATCATCTAGGATTTTTCGAACTGTATCAAATCCAAGCAAGGTTGGATTGAGCTTTACAAAGGTGTCTACCTTCTTCTCTGTCAGCATATAGCTGCAGATGGCTTCAATTTCTTTTGGCGGACATCCATGCATGGTACTGAGCGTGGTCGACGGGCTGATATTCCAGCTGATCTTCTCAGTGATGCCTTTAAGCTTCTTCTCGAGCCCTTCCCAAGGAGTGCCTTCGAACAAACCCTCTTCGATCAGTGCTTCCAGCTCATGCAAGTACTCAGCAAAGCGTTCATCTTTGCGTGCATCAATCATGGAGTCAATGAATTTCTGCATCTTCTCTGTCTTGATGCCTTCAAGGTTGTAGCCAACAGACATATTAAAGATAAAGGAAGGCTTCTCGAACTTTCCTTTCTGCATCACTGCTTCCAGCAGATGCAGGATAATCCAAGCTTTTGCATACTCGTCCCATGCTTTGGGAAGGGTAAACTCACTGGACCACTCAACGTTGTATCCTTCATCCCGTGCATCAATACAGGGTTTCTCAATCTCCAATGTATCAAGCACCTGGACTGTCTTCAACTCCATGAATCGGCCACCAACAAGATAACTTGCGATGATATTCTGGGCCAACTGGGTGTGGGGGCCTGCAGCGGGTCCGCAGGGTGTGGCACAACTCTGGGAGAATACGTTCAGGCTGTGCTTGCCGCTCTCATGATAAAATTGTTCTTCGGCAATACCAAATATGGTATGGTGATTTCTGTACTCACCAACGATACGGCTAATAAGTTCCGTGAAGGGAACTGGGCGCATAATGTCTCCCATTACTCACTCCTTCGAAAGGTGTCGCCGGGTTCACTACCCGACCCTTTCTCATTCTAATGCAGATTGAAGAGAAGTCAATATTTTTTGCAACATTTCGCAACAAACATTTCATACCAACGATGAACACCCTCTATGAAATTCTTTGTATATCCTCAAATACCAATGGTCTATAAAAAGGATCTCTTCTGGTATGAGTATAGCATCAATGTCCATCGAAAAAAACGCACTTTTCGCTAGTATTATCGATTCTAACTACCACTTAACGCAAATTAGTTTTCAAAAATTCAACTTTTACGAATATTCTCTTTACATTTTTTCTCATTACGGTATACTTGACTAATCTAAAAATAGTAACCAAGTGTCACCACGGAGGAATAGGCATGCTGATTAATTTGAATGTCAATGAAGAAGTACGGAAAAAGAATATCCAACGTTGTAGGGAGAAAAACATCTTGCTACCTACTTTTAAGCAGATGATGGATCCTTCTACCGTACCAGCTGATATTAAAGAGAAACTGACCCATGTAGGACTTTGGGATGTCGATCCTTTGAACCTGTTCAGGATTACTTGGAAGAACGAACCTACCAAGCAGGGCGGAACCTTTGGTGGTGTAAACTATATTGAAGTACCCCGTGAAATCACCGGTGTTAAGGCAAGAATCCTCGCCTTGGTCGGCAAATGGTTCCCGACCGGTGCTCATAAAGTTGGAGCAACCTACGGATGTCTCGCTCCAGCTCTGGTTTCTGGAAACTTTGACTCTATCCACCAGCAGGCTGTTTGGCCTTCCACCGGCAACTACTGCCGCGGCGGCGCATACAACAGTGCATTGCTGAACTGTGACTCCATTGCAATTCTCCCTGAAGAGATGAGCCAGGAACGATTCAACTGGCTGAAAGAAGTTGCAGGCGAAGTGATTGCAACCCCTGGTTGTGAGTCCAATGTTAAGGAAATCTTCGACAAGTGTCATGAGCTCGATGCAGAGCGCGGAAACAATATTGTTATCTTCAACCAGTTCGACCAGTTCGGTAACTACCTCTGGCATTATAAGGTAACTGGAGCTGCAATACTCGAAGCACTCAAGCAAGAGAATGTCGCACCTGAGAATGTCCGTGGGTATGTTTCAGCTACCGGAAGTGGCGGCACACTGGCTGCAGGCGACCTCCTCAAAGAACATTATCCCTTGCTCAAGATTGTAGCTGCTGAAGCTCTGCAGTGCCCCACCCTTCTTCGCAATGGATTTGGTGGACATCGCATTGAAGGTATCGGCGACAAACACGTTCCTTGGGTTCACAACGTAAAGAATACCGATATGATTGCTGCTGTTGACGACCAAGATTGTATGGACCTCTACCGCCTGTTCAACGAACCTGCTGGTATCGAGTACCTCAAGAAAATGGGTGTTGATTCCAAGGCAATCGATGAGTTGCAGATGTATGGCATCAGTGGCATCGGTAATGTACTGGCAGCCATGAAGATGGCAAAGTACTACGAGATGGAAGAAGATGATGTGATCTTCACTGTCCTTACCGACAGCTCGGAGATGTACACCTCCCGCTTGAAGGAGCAGAATGAGATCCAGGGTCAGTTTGATGAGAGTGCAGCAATCCGTGCACTTGCAGCTTGTGCTCATGCACAGGGCATCGAAAACCTGAAGGAACTCAACTACTACGATCGTTTGGCTGTACATAACCTGAAGTACTATACTTGGGTTGAACAGCAGGGCAAGACCTATGAGGAAATCAATGCACAGTGGTATGATAAGAACTACTGGAAAGATATTCCTGCAATGGCTGACCAGATCGATGAGTTGATCGAGGCATTCAACAAGGAAATCTTGGCCAAATAGGTCAAGCAAAGCAACAAATGCCGGGCCTTGTGTCCGGCATTTTCTTGATGAGGAGGAACCATGCGTTTTACCTATGAATGTTGTGACTGCGGTGCAGTCTATGAGACGGATGAGGTAATCTATCAATGCCCTACCTGTGCCAAAGAGAATGATGGCACCTCATTTCCGAAAGGAAATGTCATTGTAAAATTGAATAAGGAAGATGTAGAGAAACTTGCAAAGCAGGACCATGTCTCTATGTATGACTTCTTTCCCTACCCGGTCCCTGACAAGGATGTCTATCCAGTTGGAGGAACTCCTGTCGCAAAACCCAAACGACTTGCTACCAAGTACGGACTAAAGAATCTGGTCTGCAAGCTGGATAGTGCACTGCCTTCAGGGTCTTTCAAAGATCGTGCGAGTCAGCTGATCGCTGCCCAGGCATTGTATCACAACCAGCATAAGATTGCCTTGGCATCCACGGGGAATGCGGGAGCTGCAATGAGTTGTGCTGGAGCCGCTTACGGCCTTGAGATTGTTCTTTTTGTACCAGCAACTGCTCCGGTCAATAAGTTGATGCAGAGTGTGTTGTATGGAGCAACTGTTGTTCCGGTAAAGGGCAGTTATGATGATGCTTTTGCACTCTCCATCGCTTATACCAATGAGTTCGGAGGGATCAACAGGAATACTGCTTACAACCCCATGACCATCGAAGGAAAGAAGAGTGTTTCCATCGAGCTGTTTGAGCAACTGGGACGCAAGGTTCCTGACGTGGTGTATGTACCTGTTGGTGATGGTTGTATTTTCGCTGGTGTTTACAAGGGCTTCTATGACCTGAAGGAAGCTGGTTTGATCGAGAAGGTCCCTCAACTTGTTTGTGCACAGAGCAAGCAGAGTAATGCGATCAGCACCGCTTGGAAGAGCGGTGATTTCACCAACCTTCCGAAGGCTACCACCCGTGCTGATTCAATCAGCGTAGAGAGTCCTGCCAATGGTAGAATGGCGGTAAGGTACATTAACGAGAGTAATGGCTGGGCAACAGAGGTAGACGACCAAGCAATCCTCGATGCACAGCTTGAGCTTGCCAAGGAAGCGGGTATTTTCGTAGAGCCTGCAGCTGCTTGTGCATGGGCAGCGCTTAGAGCTGATAGCGAAATGCTTAGAGAGAAGTTTGGTGAGGATGTAGAGGTCTGCTGCTTGCTTACGGGAACAGGCTTCAAGGATATGGCTGTTTTTGAGGGTAAAGTCTCCATTCCAGAGGCAATCGAGAACAGCAAAGAGGCGGTCAGAAATCGTTTCAAGTAAAAAAACAGGGGAAAGCGGTGCCAAATGGCACCGCAATCTTCTTTCTCCTTTGACAAAATTGCCCGCTTACAGTACCTTTTGTCCTGTGATGAGGAGATTCGCATGGAAAGTTTTCTAATCGGTCTCGGAGTTGGCGTAGTACTCGCTATTGTCCTCGTGGTTGTCATGTCTGTTAAACGGCATAAGGAGATCCTTGCAGCAAACAAGGAAACCGAACGTCTGAAGAGGATGTTGACTGACCGTATGGATCTAGAGAGTGAAGGTCTGTCCAAGCTGAAAGAACAAAATGAAGAGCTGAAGAAGCAGAATGAGAACCTGCGCATCACGATGAACACATACTCACAGAAACCAGGGAGAAAGGAACTCGCTCGTCTGCAGGTCTACCAACTTGCTGTCGATCGACTGACGATCAATAGTCCTGGATTTGGTGCCGCCTGGCAGGCAGCACTCAAGGAGAGTGAAGATGAGTTCCAGAAGACCTATGTCGGGGTACAGCCGTTTATAAAGCGTCTGATACCGATCAAAACAGAGGCAAATGTCCTCCCCCGTATGGTAGATACAGAGGAAGATAAGTAATTAACACCAGCCGAAATGGTGGAATTGGTAGACACAAGGGACTTAAAATCCCTTGACCTTATGGTCGTGCGGGTTCAAGTCCCGCTTTCGGCATTATCTTATTATATTGTATTTACTTACAATCCTCCCAATACGTTACTTTATCAAAAACCCACTATACAGTTCCCAATGAATTAACATTTACGTTTATTAATCTACGCAAATTCTGCGGAGATTAGGGTGGTTAATCTACGCAAATATTGCGTAGATTAAATTAACAAAATGAGCCACATATCCAAGGAGAAAGCAACAACAGCACAAGAATTCTCCCACTAGCACCTCAAGCTAGCGTGTCTATCAAATTCCACCGCTACCGTATTCGTGATTTATTTTTTTGATCCAATCCACGTACCTATATGAGGTGCGACAAGGGATACTGAAAGGTCTTGAAGAAGGAGCCATCGTTTCAATCCACGCACCCGTATTGGGTGCGACTGGCCAGTACTACTCCGATTCCAATACCGATTAGTTTCAATCCACGCAACCCACCAGGGGTGCGACAACATTCCTGGTTACTTAGCCTGAGCGGTAACCGGGTTTCAATCCACGCACCCACGAGGGGTGCAACTCTTGTAAGTGGAAACGCTTGATACAAGTTCAGTGTTTCAATCCACGCACCCACGAGGGGTGCGACAACATTCCTGGTTACTTAGCCTGAGCGGTAACCGGGTTTCAATCCACGCACCCACGAGGAGTGCGACCTCCAAGCGCAATGGTCATAACAACCATGGTCCTGTTTCAATCCACGCACCCACGAGGGGTGCGACTTGCTTGCGTTCTTTACGTTCACTCACATACACCTTGTTTCAATCCACGCACCCGTATTGGGTGCGACATCTCCCTGTTTGCGATCATTGATACAAGAGCCTTGTTTCAATCCACGCACCCGTATTGGGTGCGACTTTATTCCTAGGCCTAATCCGGCCATGACAAAGGGTTTCAATCCACGCACCCGTATTGGGTGCGACCCCCCTTTTACATCGGTTCTCCCTCAGGAACATTGGTTTCAATCCACGCACCCGTATTGGGTGCGACGTATTGCTATCTTTGCAAATGTACCGTTCTTAGGTGTTTCAATCCACGCACCCGTATTGGGTGCGACGGCAATCGGGACTGTGGCGGAATGGTAAACGCAATGTTTCAATCCACGCACCCGTATTGGGTGCGACTGGTGCTTTTGGGTGATTGCAACGGCTGTTCGTAGTTTCAATCCACGCACCCGTATTGGGTGCGACAAGGTATCGTTTGAGCGGAAGACCGTAATGAATCGGTTTCAATCCACGCACCCGTATTGGGTGCGACGTCTTAATTGCTGGACACCTACCGATACACCTTTGTTTCAATCCACGCACCCGTATTGGGTGCGACACGACAATCCAGAGCTACTCAAATGACCGAACGTGTTTCAATCCACGCACCCGTATTGGGTGCGACATGCTCTCGCAATCTCTTTCGTGGCAGCTGTAGGGTTTCAATCCACGCACCCGTATTGGGTGCGACTAAGGAACGCAGTTTTATTAAGCCAAAGTCAGCTGTTTCAATCCACGCACCCGTATTGGGTGCGACAGCTATAATAGGGTGCTATACTACACCAGAGATGTTTCAATCCACGCACCCGTATTGGGTGCGACAAGACAATGCAACACAGAGAAGGGTAGCTGACTTGTTTCAATCCACGCACCCGTATTGGGTGCGACTGACTGGCTACCCTGTAATGAGCAATATGAGGATGTTTCAATCCACGCACCCGTATTGGGTGCGACAAGGGCTGCCGGAGCTGATGAATACATCTTCATAGTTTCAATCCACGCACCCGTATTGGGTGCGACTCCCGAGCGTTCAGTGAGAATCACCAAAGACATCAGTTTCAATCCACGCACCCGTATTGGGTGCGACGGGAGGGGAGCAATTGCCCCCTCAATATCTTATAGTTTCAATCCACGCACCCGTATTGGGTGCGACGGTGATATGGCGTCACTGCCAGACGGATGGGAGGAGTTTCAATCCACGCACCCGTATTGGGTGCGACCTTCCATCGTTGCAGGGATTACCGGAGGAGGGGAGTTTCAATCCACGCACGCGTATTGGGTGCGACTGCCAGCTTGCCAATGAGATCAACTACACCATCAGTTTCAATCCACGCACCCGTATTGGGTGCGACCGGTGGCCCATTCGGTTGCACCATCGACAGAAGCGTTTCAATCCACGCACCCGTATTGGGTGCGACGGTAAATCTGAAGGATAGTATAAAAGGAGGTGATGTTTCAATCCACGCACCCGTATTGGGTGCGACCTTTTCCCAGGCACGTCTCAAAGGACTTGCATTTGTTTCAATCCACGCACCCGTATTGGGTGCGACGGGCCTTAGCAATCAGACCAGCATAGTCAACTGGAGTTTCAATCCACGCACCCGTATTGGGTGCGACAAAGACTTGGGCCAGAGAGGATAATGCAACACAGAGTTTCAATCCACGCACCCGTATTGGGTGCGACTTGCAATCTCGAACATGGTCGAGAATATAGCAAAGTTTCAATCCACGCACCCGTATTGGGTGCGACTGTCACAAATACATTATACTACACTCAATGAAATTAACACAAGCATACTGCGAACCCCAAACTCAAGCATGGAGTTTATTGGTATTTTCCTTCGCTGGTAATTTCAAAAATCTACACTGTATAGAAATAATAATGGTGCGAACCTACCAGCAATTGATGGGTCTTTGAGGTTCGCAAATCTGTTCGTTTAGATTATATAATGATAGGAGCATCAATATCCAAAGTCTCTTTTGCGCCTATATGTTCAACTTTTCGTTTCCAGTTTGAGCCTAGATAATAGAATCTAAGACTATCAATTGAGGGGTTAATAATTTTTTCCAATCTATGCTTAAGATCCACCCATTGTGCAGGATTAATAACACACTCAAAAACAGAGTACTGAACACGTTGCCCGAAATTTGTGCATTCTTTTGCAACTTGTCTTAGTCTTTTTGCTCCACCACTACTAGCAACCTTAACATCGTAACTCACCAATACCAACATACTCATCTCCAAATAAAAGGTGGATATCCATCAATATCACCTCTGATATATCTTGCTAGCAAAGTAGCTTGAATAAAAAACAATAATCCTATTGGTACTTCTTCTTTTATATATGGATGGTAAATCTTTTCCTGTTTTCGTTCCTGATATGAAACCAATAACGTTTTTCTCGCTTTATCATCCATCGTAACACTCTGCGTTAGTGCTTGAGTAAAATCCCGTTTCTGTACTTGACGTCTATTGATAAGAGATAGCACTAATCGATCTGCAATAAATGGACGAAATTCTTCCATCAGGTCCAAAGCCAATCCATAGCGACCAGGTCTATCACGATGGAGAAAACCAACAGACGGATCTAACCCAACTGTTTCTAAAGCAGAACGAACATCATGTGAAACTATCGTGTAAATATAAGAAAGTAGCGCATTAACTGCATCTGTAGGAGGTCTGCGATTTCTACCCATGAAGGGAAAATCTCCCTGTTGCGAAACAATCATTTGAGAGAATCCATTAAAATAAATTGCAGCTGCCTGACCTTCATGTCCTCTCAATTCATCAAGAGTATTAATTACTGCTACTTTTTCAAGTAACCTATCTAACCCTTGAGTAGATTCTTTTAATTTTTGTACATCTATTTTTGTACCATGATCACGTATTGCCCTATTGAGCACCACTTTACTGTTAATAATTTTTCCTAGGACAATATTCTTAGCAATATCGAATGATTTATCTTCAGAATCGGCGAATCGATATTGATTTCTCCTCAATAACACATTGCCTGACACAGGAGACCTTGAAGAAGCCAAGAACTTGCCGTGTTCTGTGAGAAACGAAATAGATATATCACGTTCTGCACAGAAGCCAAGAAGAAACGGAGAACAAAGCACATTACCAAAACATACAATGCTTCCAATAGTATGGATTGGTAGTTGTAATATTTTTTCACGGTTAGCTTCAACAACAATTGTCTCATTATCCTTATGGATATAGGAGCCCTGTGTTGTTACATACAAAGTGTTGAGCATTTTTCTCACTTGGTAATCCCTTCTTTTACTATTCGCACTTGCTCCTCAAGATACCGAGAAACTGACATTCCGCCTGCTCCGATACGTTCTGGAAAACATATATCCAGGAGAGAGCAGTTTTTACATTTCCTTGAAGAATAATCAGCCTTAGGTGTAGTCTGACTGATGAGAATAGCTCTACAACGTTCTATGAGATTTTTCGTCTCTTCAATCAATGATTCATCAAAATAAATTTGTGTTCGTCTATGTTCTTGCAAGTAATATATTTGACCAAAGATAACCGGACATCCTGTCATCTCATTGAGACACAAGGCTTGAGCACATAACTGCACAAGATCTACATGTGATGGTTTCTTCCTTCCCCTTTTGAATTCTACAGGAGAGATATTCCGAATAGTTTTATTCTCATCAAACTCATATTCCACCAAGTCACATATACCAATTATCCCATACTGCTCTGAACGGATATGCAACGAGAATTCTTGTTTAAAACGTCTTCTCATCTCATGGTGAGGGACATCTACATGTTCATGTAGTAATTCTCCTTCAACTGTATACATGTTATCACTCCACGCTTGTTCAAGGTGAATTAATGCAAACTGCCTTTCACAATACAGAACATGTTGCAAGGCTGAGATCATCACGAAATCATTTTCACTCATGAAACCCGACCTTTTTAGTATATCCCAATCCCGTGGACATAGCTGACCTACGGGATTGGAAGTAACAGTTATGCTTTCACCACTGTCATTACTTGGGATAAGGGAGAACCATCAAGTAAAACAGAGTAATCCGAGAATGAGCGTGCAGGTGTCCCAGTAGTATTTTTCTTTACTTCAATTCTGGTGAAAAGATCTTGAACTGGTTTATCACCAAACTTTGATTCATGCTCAAAAACTATCAAACGTTGTGTGCTCATTAAACCTCTTGCAGCTGAATGATCAAGATCAAACATTTTTTGGAGAGCATCCCAAAGTATTTCAAGGTCTTCGGTTGAGAATCCTGTTTGATTGGCCAAAGAAGGAGAAATAAAACCATGAGCTTTATACAAACCATATGGTATGGTAAATTTCCGCCCCATAGTCCTGTTATCGCCAGATTGCTTTTCAGCTTCTTTTTCAGTAGTCACAGCCATTCTGGTAATACTATGCTCAGCAGTAAATACAGGATCTATAGAACGAGCAAAAGTCAGTTGTACAGGTCCCCTAACTTGCCCACAATTGATTTGTGTTGTCATAACAGCCCCAAATGTTCTTATGTCAAAGAAGTTTTTGCACATCCAAGCTTTCGCTTCCTCAGTCTTATCTCCTCCTTTTCGTTTACCTGTATCCTTTTCCAAATCTACACCAAGTGCGATATAAGCACGCTTGTTTGTATTATTCAAAATTGCCTTTTCCTTGATATATATTTCGTATGGAGGCTGATCACCCTTTACCAATCCAACAAAGTTACGTATCTTTCGCTTCAGACATACATCGGTAATCAGACCCTCTCCAGTTTCTGGATCAATTCTAGGCAAATTTCCTGCATCGGGGTCCCCATTGGGATTTCCATCTTTTACATCAAAAAACAACACAAAATCATAACGCTTCGACATTTCCATAACTTATCTCCTTTTATTCACTATCTTTCTTGGTATAAAAAGCTTGTCTCTGATGGTAATAACCAACGGCAAACTTCCCTTGTTCATAAATTCCTAAATGTGCTGGAAATTCAGAGATTCTACCTACAATCTCTCCAACTAGCTTTTCAAAATACACTCGACGTCCCTGAGTTTCAATTTTATCCAAGTGATACCGCATTAATCGCATCAGCGTCCCAAACACGGTGACTGGAGTGCTGCATGCTGCACCGTAATAGCGATCAGTGATTGTGGAATTGATACCTGGATTTGCTTCCTCCTGTATCTTTTCCAAAGCGGCCATCAATCTTCCTAACTGATACCCAATTGACGTTTGTTCAATATCCAAAGCCATTTGCAACTCCTTTTCATCCGAATCCGGGTGATATCTCATTAATCTATTAAGAAATGCTTTTATCAATGCAGCGCGAGGTGAATTTACTCTATGCTCACTATCACTTTTAATTCTCCTTATCATCGCTTGGAGAAGACTCTGGGGATATGGCTTGCCCAATAATATTGCTTGCATAAAATCACCACTAATATTCGGTGGTATATTCTCAGTTTTTCCTTGTTGAGCGGTTTGTATGAGTAATCGCCAAATCGAATAGTATTCTGGTTCGGAAGCCGACTTCTGAATTTCCAAATCAACGAAATGTTGCCGGATATGCTTCGCAAACTCAGAAATTTCACCAACCAACCAGAATCTTACAGATAACCTTGCGGCATTTGGGGACAATCCTAATACATAAAATCTGTTCCCTTGACTAGAAGGATAGAACTCTCCAGATTTTGGTGCATTAAAAAGACTTCTAATACATTGCGTATTGGCATTGGGGTCATCTTTGGAAGGCTCGGAGAATAGTAGTGAAAAATCTATCTCAAACGAACTCTCTCGCTCTGACCAAAACACTGTGGAAGCATCTCCTACCTGAATACGTTGCTTCGAGTCTTTAGCAAGCAATGTATTTAGTGCAGTTGTGTAGGCAAACATTGCTGTTTCCCCAATTGGTGCGTTTTCACCTTGTTTTTTCCCATAGGATAAAAATGGCTTTAAATTATATGATACAATATTTGCGCCAGAAGTTTGTGCTCCATACACCCCTTTGATAGCAGTATGTAAAAGACTTGGAGTATCCAATTCTCCGGTTATCAGACAGACTTTCTGCTGAGAATCGCTATCCTTCATCGGGTAGACGGATTTCACCTCTTCATCTTGACAATAGAGATGTAAATCATCTTCAAATCTAATCCCAATATTGGCATTACTATCACGGATTTCTTCCCATATTTCAAATTGTTGTAGAGTATCCTCATCGATATTGTTAAGAAATTTCATACATGCGTTTCTTTTTGGAGAACCTGGCAGAATTTCTTCTATTCTCCCTATGAAAGCTGCATGTTGATCAGTAGCTCGTTTAACCGATTTCTCCAGCGCAGCACCTTCAAGCCCTTCTTTTGCAAAACACCCAGTTACATAAACTGAAGAATCCCATAAGAAATTTGCTGCTATTCCAGATGTTTTCTTAATGCCCTGTGGGACTAAAAATGATTTTGCTCTGAGCTTCTTATCTTTGTACTCTCTGGTGTCCTCAATTTGTATTAATTCACCCCGGTAATTGATGATAAAAACAAAAGGAAGTTCTACCTTGGACCATCCGATAGGGGCTGTATCACTTTTTGGATCTGCAGATAAGCGATCATAATAACTTTTTAGTGCCTGTAAAATCATTGGCGGACCTCCACAACTCTCCTATCGGAATTGACAATACCTTGTTGCATCACAGCATGGAAAAATTGTGCCTGGATATCCTTGGGATTGGAAAAATCCATATCATAAAGCATCCATCCAAGGTCTCGATCCTCTTGAATAGGCTGAATTACAGAATCATCCTTATCTTCAACTAACCTGAAATAACAAGCAAATTCTCGGCACCCCAAGTATGGACGATGAAAACATTGCCCATTTCTTGCACGTCTCTCGAACATAGCCGCATATTTCCCTGGACTCTCATCATCGGATATGCGTCCATCTTCACGATCCTCAGGACAAATATATTCAAACCAAGCATGCACACGATATCGCACATCTCTGAGAATCAAGCTTGCTCTTTGCTGACGATTCTCTTCAATATTTATGCCCATTGCATCTTCATAAGGTCCCTCCATTTGGGCTTTTGAAGGTAGCGTAATAATATTCCCTAGTTCATTTCGCCTTATTGATGTAAATCTTATTGGATTAAGTATCTCTATCTGAGAAATATGCCATTTGATTGCAGGCTTCCAAAAAATGGCTTCTAAAATCCCCCTAGCTGCGGAAGGGGTAATAATGTCATAACTCACTCTCTCCACTTTCATTTCTGGCCGAGTGAAACATGCATAATCTCCCCATATCTCTAATATCCAGTCTTTCACAGTATCCTCCTATTTACCCAATATATGTCATCGGATCATTAGGTAATTCATCTATAAGCAACCCAATTGTTTCTTCGTATTCTACATCACACTGTAGTGCGTATACTTTTGGATACACTTCAATTAATGACCCTCGGGCCAACAATGCTTGAAATTGATTTTTGTAAATTGTTACCGAATACCGTTGTAGTTTACGAAATAAGCCTCTTGCGGAACTGTCCTCATCGATATCGATATACCTAAGTTTTTTGATAAGAGATTTTCCTTCAGCATAGGGAATTAAAATTGACTCTGTATTACTATCATCAATCAATTTGAAATTTTCAGCAGCAGTACGAAAAGAAATCTCCAATGTTTTCATTTCTGGTTTAAGCAAGCTCATGATATCTTTGCTGTCCAATGAGCTAGATTTCCAATACAGTTCTGTAAAATATTTTTCATAAGACGAAGGATCAAGGAAATCTATAGTCTCACGTTTCATGAAGGAGCAGGTTATTTCTGTTGCCTTTCTTAATATTCCAACAGGAGGTTTTCTGGGAGGAGTAAACAAAACGACTTTCCCAAGAGTTCCGACAAGCCTTCCTTCCCTATTACACCGTCCAGCTGCTTGTGCTATAGAATCCATACCTGCAAGAGCCCTATACACTACTGGGAAATCAATATCCACTCCAGCTTCAACCAACTGAGTACTTATTACCCTCACAGGTTTGTTTGTCTTGAGATCTTGCTTAATTTGAGCTATCACATTACTTCTATGTTGAGGGCACATTAAAGCAGAGAGATGGATAGTACCAGTAGGCATCACATTATAAAGCTCCCTACAACTCTTCCGGTCTGATACTATACATAAAACTTTATCATAAGATGAGAGTGTAGTTGCAAGATTACTCCAAGAGATAACATCTAGAGGATCACAGGGCTCAATCTCCACTCTTTGCAACGCTTTATATAAAGCGGGAACATCACGAATAATTTCTCTCACCAATCCTTTCTCAAACCCTGGAAAAGAAGGAAATTTTGGGGTTTTATTAAAAGCTGGTTGAGTAGCAGTGCAAAATACTATACTAGTTCCATAGTGAGCAACCAATTGCTTTAAGCTTTCTAAGACTGGAATTAAGTAATCAGTAGGGAGCAGTTGTGCTTCATCAAAGATAACAACACTTTCAACAATATTATGTAGTTTCCGACACCGCCCAGGACGTGTTGCAAATAATGATTCGAGAAACTGGACATTTGTTGTCACCACAACAGGAGCATCCCAATTCTCTGAGGCTAGACGTATTTCTTTTGAAGTAAAATCTGTATCAAAATTTGATTGATGTTCGATTACTTCATCATCCCCTAATACACTGCGAAAAACATCTGCTGTCTGCTCGATAATGCTGGTATAAGGTATTACATAGATTATTCGTTTCTTATCATACTGTTTGGCATGTTCCAACGCGAATCCAAGACTGGATAAGGTTTTTCCTCCTCCAGTCGGAACAGTCAGGGAAAAAAAACCAGGAGCCAACTTCGCTGCATTTCTACAGTCTGACAATACTTCTTGACGCATCTGGTTAACACGAGATAATCCATTTGTTGTAACATCTTCGTGCAATTTGGCCATATATTTATTAAAACGAGGAAATAACTGCTCAATAGAAGAAAATTTTCCCCTAAGATTGAAGGATGAGTTAATCATATATCGTTCTGTATCAAGAAAATCTGCATCAACCAAGCTAGAAAAAAGCATACGTATCCATAGCGAAAAATCCAACCCATTAGGATCAAACAACCAAGGACATTGACTAGGAGAGATATTTTTCACTATTTCCTTATATGCATTAGGGATTTCTGAAGCGGAGGATATAGCTTGTTGAAGTCGAAATTGCAATGAGGCGGTTGTCCCTTGCCAATCAGGAAGTCCTGTATGATGACCCGCAATTATGTATGACAGAATCCTTCCTACATAATTCGGATACAGCTGTTCGATGAGTAATGCACTCGGTGAGGAATGGTCAATCCTATTTTGCTGGATACCATCAGTCTCTGCCTCGTACCCACTCTTTTCTCTGATATATTTTTGCCAACTTGTAGTACTTTTTCCAAGATCATGTGCCAGCCCAGCAAGTTTTCCCCAAGAAGACGATTTAAAAGCTTCAGCAAATTGAGAAGACAGTAAAGCAGTTCCTTCGAGATGCTCTATCAATGGTTGTGGTTGGGACCAAGACCCATCAATATCTTGTTTTACATGAGCAATCTCGTCATATGCATCCATATTTGCTTCCTTACATTTGCTTTTAGCAATCATTTATCGACATGGGTACAGACTATATCTATCTTAACTACATGTCAAATTCATTATTTTTCTCACTAGACAATCACTATGACTCATTAGCAGTATCACATGCTGTATGTGTCATATACTGTCACACTGGAAGAAAATTTTTTATTTTTTTAGTCAAGAATCCCTTTATCATACTAATAGCTTGACCCTCCTCCCATCCTAAGGCAAGCTCATCCCATGGACAGTACTGTTTTTGGACTAGACACAAACCAGCTTCAGGCTATTGAGGATCATCTGCGATCAACAAATTTCGGCAGTGACCATACACAGCGGGTCGCTGATCTCACTGCCTCTATCTCTAACAGGGATACCAGTAAGACTGCAGCCATTTTAAACGATGCACTCCAGAGCTTTGGCACACTCTATCCACTTGCCCTCATCCTTGAGGTAGAGGATGTGGTCAAATCAGTGTATGCCGATGCTGGAATAGACGATGCTGTCAGGGATGCAACCTTGCGTGATGTACGTCTCTGGGTGGACCAGTACGCATCCCAACATAATGGAACCATTGGATTGGACCGAGTATTCTGGATCAGCAGGCATCTCTGTGCAAATATCCTTCGCCTGGGTCGGTTGCAGTTTGAGCCTAAGGCATTTGGTTATCCCTATCATATCTTCCGAGACTCAAAAGATGATACGATGATTATCGTTGCGGGCGGAGAACTCTCCTGTGATAGGGATGGATATCTTATAGATGATCAGCATGCAGCGTTTTATACCTCATTCCAGGATGAAACCAGTCAGGTATCCGGTCACTTGGCAAATACTACACTGGGCACGATTGATAGACAAACTAAGCAACTACCTTTACAAAGGTTTGGTCTCGTAGCAGATAGTGAGACAGTAGTACTACATCTACACATACCCTCCGGCAGTCCTCTCACCCCGTCATCTGTTGACGAATCACTAGCAATTGCAAAGATATATTTCCCATCAATTTCCTTTGTTGTTTGTTCCTCTTGGCTTTTGGACCCTGCCTTGGATTTAGTAACCAGCCAAGAGAGCAACACCAGGGAGTTCATGCATCGATTCAGGAAATTTCCGGTAATGCATGAAGTTCCTCAGATCTATGAGCGAGTCTTTGGTTTTGGAATGACTGAAGCCGATGTTCTCTCTTTCGATGCAACCACCAGCTTGCAGAGAAAGGTACAGCAAGCACTGAAAAATGGGGTAAAGTTTCATACCACAGGAGGGTTTCTCACTTGTTGATACAATCTTAGCAAGCATATACTAGACATGTCAGTAGATGTGTCGAAGTGCGTCGTTTTTGTAAGTATGCTATGAGGTACCCCTATGGTAAAACGCTTCGTGTTGATATCGACGATTCTGCTTTTCTTGTTCATTGGTTGTGAGGACAATCCCTCTTCAGATTCAAATGAGATTACCATTACTCCGAGCAATCTTCTGGTAGCTGATACCAGCCATAAAACATCAGGAACCAGTAGTGTGGATATCTGGTTCTCCCCTCCCGAGGATCTGGACGCCACCAGCTATACCTTGCAAACATCCTTGGATAATGAAACATGGGAGGATTTTACCTACAACTATGAGATATTGGTAACCGATACTGCATCCCAAGACAACTTCAGTGTCAATCTAGGCGCTGACTGTTATGTCCGTCTCAAGATTACCGGAGGGACCTATGATGGTCAGTATTCAAATTCCATGTTTGCCCCTCATGCAATAGATGCATACTATTTCAACAACACAACCCTTGACGAGTCTCTTGGCAACACCGGAGTCATGATGCCGAATGCAGGATATGGCCTCTGGGCTTCCTTTACCGTACGGGCAGTGACAGACAATAGTTTGCTGGAGGATGGGCTTACTTACCAGTGGTATCGAGTCAAGGCTGATGACTTTGACCAGACAACACTGATAACAGGAGAGACCGGCTTGGAATACACAACCACCGAAGCTGACAAGGGGCACTTCATTATGATCGAGGCTCTCGGTAAACCAGGAATTTTCGATGGAGGCATGCGCCGTCTGTTCTCTACAGAGGTGGTCAGGTAAGGCTATTTAGGTGGAAGCACACCCTCTCAATCTCTACAGCCTCTTCCCTGATACAGGAAGATTCAAGGACCTTATAAGAGTCCATGCCTGCAGATGCCATTTTTCTCTTTGCACCCTTCAGGTTTCCCACAGTCACCCTTCTCATGATCCCTGGTACATCCAAGTCTGTTCCCTCACAGCAAGATGGATGCTCGCAGTAGAGACAACGCCTGGCAGCAAGTCGAATCGTTCGGAGCTCTGGGCTATCTTCTGCAAAAAGCAGGTCCTTCGTAAAGGGAGGGTCAATAAGGCGCACATACGCTTTCCGTCTGTTATCGTAAATGAAAGGTTCAAGAGAGCGTTGCTTCAGTACAGCATTTGCGGCAGCAATACCACTGGTTGTTACAGTCGGTGTTCCGGTTCCCATAACTGTGGACTCACCACAGCAAAAGAGATTTGAGAACTCTGTTCGTATATGGAGTCGCTTGAACATGTGGTTCCCCAACATCTGTTTTGGACCGGCTACGGCTCCCCCATTTTTCAAGGTGTACCGCTCGATTGTCTTAGGTGTGGCAAGTTCAACATGCCTTACATGATTCCCTATCTCTGGCCAACGCTTTTCCAGGACGGTGATCAGACGGTTGATCTCCTCTTCTTTCCGTTGCTTATAGGGGTCTTCATCAAGGGGAGACCAATCTGCAAACGATGGGCCGATTGCCATCACCACGTGTGCATCCTCCGGGCAGATGGTCTTGTCATCCACACTCGGGATATAGACAGTCACTTCCGCTTCATCCAACGCATCAATGTTCCCGATCAGCATCTCTACAGCAATGGTCCCTTCATCAATGGCCTCTTTATCTACCAAAAGATATAAGGCAACACTTGGGTAGGTAGGCACCTGTTTTTCTGCCCACGTTCTTCTTTTTTCAGTCGTGGCTTCTGCAGGTAATAATTTTCCATATAGATTCCATACAGTTCCACTATAGATAATCTGATCAGCTGTCAATTTTCTTCCATCAGCAAGATTCACCCCGGTTATTGTTCCCTGATTCGTAGTAAAGGACACTACCTCAGACTTATTGATCATCGTCCCGCCATGCTCCTCGATGACCTTCTCTAGCTTTCCTGTTAAGAAGAGCGTCGAACCAGCAGGATAATAACTACCCCCGACATGGTTATCGACAAACATTACCGATGAGAGTATTGCAGGAGATTCTGCTACAGTGGTGTAGCAGTAGGTACTGGTGAGCTTGTCGAAGAAGTTGAAAATCTTTGGATTGGAAAAATACTTCGAAAGAAGTGTTCTTGCACTCTTATTCAAGTACGAAAGAAACCTGATGTAGGAAATCGGATGGTGACGCATAGACTCAAGCGCTGCTTTCCTATCCACTTCATCAGGAGTGGTATAAGAAGGATTCTCCACCATTACATGGGTATAGAGTTTCTCCATATCATGGTAAAACCTTCTTAGGTTCTGTTCCTCGTCAGGAAAGAGCGGGACCAGCTCTTCAATGAACTGTTCAATATTAGGGAAGAACCTCACCTTGGTATCGCCAAAATGGATACAATAAAGCAACTCATGCTGAATGATATCTATGGGTTCTTCCAGGCAGTTGAAAAGGAACCGATGGGCATTGAAGCCCTTCTCTCCCCAACCGAAGAGCATGGAGGAGCCTTGGTCGAACAGGGTATCCTCACGACGGAAAGCTCCACAGCTCCCTCCAGGGTGGGTTGCCTTATCGACAACAGCTACCTTCAATCCCCGTTTTGCAAGCAAGGAAGCAGCACTCAATCCACTCAGTCCACCCCCAACTACCAGAACATCAAAATCCATGCAACCCCTCCTCACAAGGCTTTGCTATGCTCATTAACTATATTGCAAATTGACGCAATCTGCGCTTCATCACGCGCTGCAGTTTCTTCACTTGGATGTACAAATCGTTCCTCACCCAGGATAGATGCGCCTTTGGCGGTTTTTCGCATTCTTTGGAAGCATCGTTTTGCTGGTCCTCCGCTACAAGTTGCGATGAAAAACACTCTCTTGGCAGTAAGATCAGTCTGTCTGAGAAAGGAGTACATGGGGGCGCTGGTAGTCTCTGCCCAGATAGGTGTACAGAGCAAAACCAAACCGTAGCTCTCAAGCACAGGAACCGGTGGTTGTAATGCAACCTTCCATTTGAGGCTGGCGTCCCTGCCAGCACAGAAAAATTTCGGGAATCCTTTGGTAGGATACCTTCTTTTTGGATGAATCTGGAAAAGATCAGCACCTAATCTCTCGGCGAGCTGCTCTGCCAAATACTTCGTATGACCTTCCAACGAATAGAAAACAACTGCAATGGTATTCATGTAGTGAGTGTACCATGAGTTATGCTGTCAGACCATGAGATATTTCACTACCTTGCAACAAAGTTTGGGCTGAGTTATAACAGAGCATATGCAGACACTACCCCTTCATATGATCGATTCTCACTTCCATCTATTGTCCATCAAGCGAAAAGGCATCGAGGTTGATTCCCTTCTCAACACCATGCAGGAACACTCCATGGAAGGCATCGACATTGGACTCGAAGCCGATGACCTGACTGCGCGGGCTAAGCGCTTTGCGGGCTACCCCTTTGTTCATCTGAGTGGGGGGATAGGGCCATGGGGAGTGAAAGAAGGAGAAATACCGGTGGAGACCCAGCTGGAAACTCTGCAGAAACAGCTCGAGGGAAACAATGCAGTGGCCATTGGTGAGATTGGGTTGGATAATCACTGGGACTATGGGACCAAAACTGCACAGGAAGGGCTGCTCCTCTCACAAATTGACATAGCAGAACAGAGAAATCTCCCCGTCATATTCCACAACCGTGAAGCAGACGAGCAGTTCATCACACTGCTGAGAAGTCGTGGATTCTCCAGACAGGGTGTCTTTCACTGTTTCCAGGGGAGCGAGGAGCTTGCAAAGCTCGCAATCCATAAAGGATTCTTTCTCTCCTTTGCAGGACCTTTAACCTACAAGGCAAACAGGGCAATGCAGGAACTCTTTATTCAGATGCCTTTAGAGCGTATTCTCTTGGAAACTGACAGCCCTTATCTTAGCCCGAATCCCATGAGAGGAAGAGTGAATACCCCCTTGCATATGGAGCATATCTACCGGTTTGCGGCTGAATTGCGGGGTATTGAGCTAGCTGATCTGATTCAGCAAGTAAAAACCAACTTCCATTCCTTCCTTAGAGGCTGATCATCCTCCACGTAAGTACGTGGATCTCATCTTTGCCTGAGAACAATGCATGTACCCCAGCTACAAGATCTGGTACCAGTACCCCACTTTGCTGCTTTGGGGGGATCATGGACAGATACTCTGCAGGGACCACCCATTGCATGGAAGCATCCTGCAACAAGGGTATTGCCCAAGAGCCTAGAGAGGGGGCAACCACTGTTATCACCTGGCGTTCTTGCAAGGTGCGAGACATGCGCTCCGCAAATTGACTTTCAATTTCATCGTTCCCTTTGATGAACACTAAATCACTGGGGAAATATTGAGAGAAACGTTCTACATCCTCATCCCCTACCAATGCAGCAAGCAGGTCAGGATAGTTCAAATCGCTGAGCATGGACTCATCATCAATAAACCAAAATTGATGAAAGGTACTGGCATAGTCGGAGCTTTTGCCTTGGCCTACCAGATTGAGAGGAACATCAGTGTTTTTCAGTTTCGAACTCACCAAGGGGGAAGCAATGACGAATTGGCTCCTCTCATCTACTGCATCCAGCAACTGTTTTGGATCCAACGTCAGAGAAACTTCCTCAACTGCGAGGATATATCCTGATTGCAAAAGAGAAAAGAAAAGCTTAGGTCTCTGCACTGCAAGCACAGTCTTACTGTAAGGAGTATCCACAAGAAAGGTTACCCGAGGCAAGAAGATAGAGAACACCAAGATTGTTGCAATGAGCAACAATACAAGAGACAAGGGCAACACAATCCTTCTATTCATGCCCAAAACTGTACCAATCGTGTTGCCTGCAGTCAATAAACAAGTGGATACTGGTTGACCACTTCCACCATATTGGCTACATTTGTAACGAAAAGAACCTACCATCATACAAGGAGTAACCTATGACATCCTATAAAGAACTTGGTCTGGTAAATACCAAAGACATGTTCGCAAAGGCTATCAAGGGTGGGTATGCAATTCCTGCCTACAATTTTAACAACATGGAACAACTTCAAGCAATTATTCAGGCTTGTGTTGAGACCAAATCCCCAGTAATTCTTCAGGTTTCCAAGGGCGCTCGAGACTACGCCAATATTAATCTGCTGAGAAACATGGCACGCGGTGCTGGTGAGTATGCAAAGGAACTCGGATGTGAGATTCCCATTGTCCTGCACCTTGACCATGGCGACAGCTTTGAGACCTGTAAGGAATGTATCGACAACGGTTTCTCCTCTGTCATGATTGATGGTTCCCACCTCCCCTATGAAGAGAACATTGCAGTCACTAAGAAAGTTGTGGAGTATGCACACGAGCGTGGCGTAACGGTTGAAGGTGAACTTGGCGTGCTCGCTGGCATTGAAGATGATGTCGTTGCTGAGGTAAGCCACTACACCAAGCCCGAAGAAGTTGTGGATTTTGTCAACCGCACCGGTTGTGACTCCCTTGCTATCTCCATCGGAACAAGCCACGGCGCAAACAAGTTTGAGCCTAGCCAGTGTACCCGCAATGAAGAAGGAGTGCTTATCCCACCTCCACTTCGCTTCGACATCCTCGAAGAAATCGAGAGACAGCTCCCAGGCTTCCCCATTGTCCTTCATGGTTCTTCCTCTGTTCCCATGCAGTATGTAAACATGATCCTGCAGTACGGTGGACAGCTCAAGGACAGCGTTGGAATTCCTGAGGAACAGCTTCGCAAGGCTGCAAAGAGTGCTGTATGCAAGATTAACATCGACAGCGATGGAAGACTTGCAATGACCGCTCTTATTCGCAAGACCATGGCAGAGAAACCCGGAGAGTTCGATCCCCGCAAGTATCTCGGACCTGCTCGCGATGAGCTGAAGAAGATGTACATGCACAAGAACATCAACGTGCTTGGTTCTGCCAATCACGCGTAAGTTTCTATAGTTCTAAAAAGGCCACTGGAAACCCTAGTGGCCTTTTTCGCATATTGCCTAGGGGAGATACTTTGACACACTTCCTAGGCATGTGTTATATTGTTTTGCGTCGGCCCTTTAGGCTGACTTACCTTCAACGATATGGTTTTCACCGAAAACAAAGGAGCTCGATTGGCTACAAAGGATTTGAGGATCAACAAACAGATCCGTGCACGAGAAGTATTCGTCATTGATGCAGATGGCAATCAAAAAGGTATCATGAGCGTCTATGACGCTGTCGCATTTGCAGATGAACAGGGATTGGACTTGGTAGAGGTTTCTCCAAATGCAAGACCACCGGTTTGCAAGATTCTTGATTATGGTAAGTATCGCTATGAGCAAGAAAAGCGCATGAGAGAAGCCAAAAAGAACCAGAACATCATCAAGATGAAGGAAATCCGGATGCAGCCCAAGATCGAAAGACACGATCTTGAGACCAAATCAAAGTTCATCGGTGACTTCCTCGACGAAGGGAACAAGGTCAAGGTAAGCATACGCTTCCGTGGCCGTGAACTTGCCCATACTGAATTGGGTAAGGTTGTCCTGGACAAGATACTTGCCCAGCTCACCGAAAATGGTGTAGGGTACAACCTTGACCGAGGAGCGATGATGGAAGGAAGAATGATGAGCATGATCGTCAGTCCCTCCAAGAGTGCTTCTGGATCGGGCAAGAAAAAGAATTAGTAACAGTATCCCGCATGGGATGGTGAATATGCAGCTCCAAGGGGTTCTTGTTCCTTGCGAGCGCAAGAATGGAAGGTGCAATACAATGCCCAAGATGAAAACAAGAAAATCCGCTGCAAAGCGGTACCGTGTGACTGGAACTGGAAAGGTCCGCTATAAAAAGCAGGGTCTTCGCCATATCCTCACCAAGAAGAGCAGCAAGCGCAAGGCCAACCTGCGTGCAACTGGAATCCTAGCAGACATGGAAGCAAAACGAGCTAAATCGATGCTTCCCTACGCGTAAGGAGGGTGGGATATGCCTAGAGCAGTAGACGGAACGAAACACAAAGACAGAAGAAAGAAGATTCTTGAGCTGGCCAAAGGTTATTATGGTCGCAGAAGCACAAACAACCGTGTTGCTAAAGACGCAGTTGCAAAGGCTGGGCAGTATGCCTATCGCGGTCGTAAAGAGCGAAAGCGGGATTTCCGCAAGCTCTGGATTGCAAGAATCAACGCAGCTGTGCACGCTGAGGGTCTCAACTACTCCCAGTTCATGCATGGCATGAAACTTGCCAACATCGAGATCAACAGAAAGGCCCTCTCCAATATGGCTATTGAAGACAAGGCTGCATTCTCTGCTCTCGTTGCACAGGTCAAGGTTGCCTTGGAGAACTAACTCCTGGCAAATCGTCCAAACGCTGTAAGGAGGAACCATGTCAGTTGTCGATTCGGTAAAAATGCTTGAACTGCGAACCAAGAAGGCTGCAGGCCTGATTGCAATGCTCCGCAAGGAGAAGGAAGAGTTGCAGGAAAAGTTTGATTTGGTACATGCACACAATGCTGAGCTTGAAGAGTACGTTGAGAGTTTCCAGACGAGCAACAAACTTATTGAGGATAGTATTGCAAACGCCATGGACAATCTGTCTACCATCGAAGGACTGGATGAAGTCCCCCTCCTAGATGATGCTCAGATTGAGTTGGAAGCCGCAGATGGATTTACCAGTGGTGATGCCCTCATTGATGAGGAAGTCGATCTGGATGCCCTTCTTGAGGACAGTCCCTCTCTCTGATCCTTGTCCAAGTGTTAGGACACTGTCGTAAACGGGACCTACGGGTCCCGTTTTATTATCTATGCCCCCTTTTACAAAGTGGGTTCTTATTGTACGATGTAGGTGTAGCAGACACCTGCTCTGATATTTGACAAGTTATTTTCCTGCGGTGTGCGCCTGGAGCCATAGTCTCTTGGCTCAACATACACAAACGGGATGCGGCATAGCTGATTTGCATTGATCCAACTTCCTTGGGAGTTTAACGGAACAGAATTTTCAGCCAAACTGGTTTCCCCCTTGAACCAAAGGTTCAAGAGCAATCTCCGGGTACGGCACCGCAGGTTTTCTCTTGCTTACAGGAATAAATAATCCATGCCAGAACAACAAAACCCTTTGAAGCATTGTATCTTCATTTCCCTCCCCTCCTCAATGGAACAAGACATTGGTGATTTTCATGTCGATAGTTCCATCAAGATTCCGGTTCAACTTCCCGACGGGAAGACCCAGATAGATACAACAACTGAAATTTCCATTGAGTTGATTGTTGCGGGAATGTTGAAAATCATCGCTTTCAACTGGGAGCACGAACATGCGTCTTACTACCGTGATTTCGTACTTGCAGTTCAACCAGACGCTCCCCAGGAGCTTACCTTAGCTGCAATTGCCCAAGAGAAGAAAGGCAACTACACCTTTGCTGAAGAACTCTTCCTCTCAGTGATCCGACTCGCTCCACAGAGTGCTTCGTTCATCAACTTGGCTACTCTCTACAGTAGGATGGCTATCCAGGATAGTGAAAAGGGCGAGGTCTATGATCTCTATCAGCAGAAGATGATCAACATCCTGCATGAAGGACTGGAAGTAGTAGGAGAAGATGCCTCGCTCTATAGTGAAATAGGATTCTTCCACCTTTACCAAGGAAATGTAGAACTCGCTGGGGAGTACCTTGACCAGTATCTTGAGCTTGCTGAAGAAGGCGAGAAAAAAAAGCATGTCATGAACATCATGAAAGACATCAAAACCAAGCTCAATGATGATGCAAACCTCATGCAGGCCTATGATGCAATCCAGATGAATGATGAAGAGAAAGCACTGGAGCTTTTGGCATCCTATATCAAGGACAACCCAAAGGTCTGGAATGCATGGTTTCTCAAAGGCTGGGCACTTAGGCGCCTCTCTCGCTTCCAGGAAGCTGAAGAAGCATTGGTACAAGCCCTTGCTTGGACGAAAGGAAGCAGTGACATCTATAATGAACTCGCGCTCTGTAGCATTGAAACGGGGAAAGCAGAACTTGCCAAGACCTACCTCAATACAGCAGTGGACCTCGATGATGAAAATATTACACTGGTGAGCAACCTCGCCTACCTCCATCTCAAGGATGGGGAACTGGACGAAGCTCGGAAGTTTCTCGAGATGGCTCGAGGCATTGACCCCAATGATCCTGTAATCATCCAGCTGATGAAGGACTACCAGAATCAGAGTGGAGAGGTACTCTCCTCCCCTGTCGTTGAAGAGCTTGTCAGCGCAGAAGAAGTCATCACACAGAGCAAGGAAGAACACCCATTCTCCATTCAAGGAAAGGAAGAGACCGACGACATTGAGGCCGCTTTTTCCCTGGAGGATGAGGAGCGATGACCGTCACCACCCACAGCGAAGAAGAGACGAGGAACCTGGGGAAAAGCATAGCAATGCAATGCAAGCCAGGCACGGTAATCTCCTTACGCGGTAGTCTCGGGTCTGGGAAAACCGTATTTGCGAAGGGTCTTGCCGAAGGATTGGGAATTGGGGAATCTATTGTCAGTCCAACCTTTACACTCATCCAGGAGTATGAAGGATCACTTCCACTCTACCATATGGATCTCTATCGTATCGAAGGCATTGAAGAGTTTGAGATGATCGGTGGGGAGGAACTGCTCTATGGAAAGGGGGTCACCCTCATAGAGTGGAGCGAAAAGGTTGAGGAGCTGCTTCCCGATTCAACAATTTTTGTGCATATTAGAATTATGCCTAATCAAGAAAGAATCATCACCCTTGAAGGGGTCCAACTATGAATGTCCTTGCATGTGACACTGCAACAGCAGTTATGCACCTTTCGCTTGTCCGCTTTGAAGAAGACAAGCCGGTTTTCTATGAAACCAGTGCAACCACATTGGGAAACAGACATTCAGAGTTGCTGATTCCTAGAATTCTTGAGCTCTGTGGTCGATGTAACATCGATTTAAAAGATCTTGACTTGCTGGTATGTACCAGCGGACCCGGCTCTTTCACTGGACTCAGAATTGCGATGAGCACCCTCAAAGGGATCTCTCTTGCGACAGGTAAACCCTTGGTATCCGTCCCAACTCTGGATGTCTACCAAGGGTGCGTCAACACATACCCGGGAGCAGTACTTGCTACCATCGATGCGAAAAAACAGCGCTTCTATGCAGCGTTATTTGTCGATGGACAACGTAAAAGTGAAGATCTTGATCTCACTGCCCAGCAGATTGAACAGCTGCTTTCAGGATACCCTTCCGTCCTTCTTACGGGAGCCGATGCATCCCTCCTTGCCCACAAACTCAGCAAGCCACTACAAGAAAAGGTTCGCGTTGATACCTATGCTGGTGCAAACCTTGCTCTGGTACTTGCAGAGATGGGAAGGAAGCAGTATCTGGAGAGAGGTAGTAACGACGTGGGAAAAGGTCCTTCCTATGTACGTAAAAGTGACGCTGAAATTGCATTACAACAGTTAATCCATTCTTTGGAGGTTTCACATGATTGAACAAGATGTACTGATCATTGGATCAGGGGTTGCAGGTATGTCCGCAGCCCAATACGCAGCACGTGCTGGTCGCTCAGTTACCCTGTTGGAGTCTATTGCTCCAGGTGGACAGACCATGTACATCGATATGATCGAGAACTATCCCGGTTTTGATCAGCCGATCAGCGGCTATGAAATTGGTATGAAGTTCCATGCCCAAGCAGAGGCTTTTGGCGCAAACCTTGTATATGCCACGGTCTCCTCACTCAAGAAAGAGGGCGAGGTATTTACTGCAGAGACAGTTGACGGGGAAACCTACAAGGCAAGAGCCGTCATCTTTGCTACTGGAGCAAAACACCGACACCTGGGAGTTGAGGGCGAAGAAAAGTACAACGGCAAGGGTGTCTCCTATTGTGGTACTTGTGACGGGCCCTTCTTCAAGGGGAAAAGAATCTTGGTCGTAGGTGGTGGTGATACAGCACTTACTGATGCCATCTATCTATCCAAACTCAGTGAGCATATAACCTTGATCCACCGTAAGGACCGTTTCAGGGCACAAGATCATCTGGTTGAGCAGATTGAACGTAACAAGAACGTTGAAATTGTCATGCAGCACACCGTTGAGCGCATCAACGGAGATGGAGAGAAAGTCACCTCTGTCCTGCTCAATGACTTGGCAAATGACAAGCAGTATGAACGTGAATTTGATGCTGTCTTCATCTTTGTCGGGATGATTCCACAGACGGAACTCCTTGACAAATCAGTGCTTGATGAGAGCGGATATGTTCTTACCAACGAGCGGATGGAGACCTCTATTCCTGGTCTGTATGCTGTAGGAGATGTGAGAGACACTGTGTTCAGGCAGCTGGTAACAGCAGCCAGTGATGGAGCCATTGCTGCCCACTGTTCAAGTGAGTATATCGACGAATTGGAGGGAAATGCATACCGTTAGGGTGCATTTCCTAACTCATATATCACACAAATCTCCTTGACGATGACCTAGCCTTAGTGTTCTAATTGAGGCATGAATATTTGTATGGTATCGAGTGAATCTGTCCCCTTTTCTAAATCAGGGGGGCTTGCAGACGTAGTTGGGGCACTATCGGGAGCCCTCGCCATGGTTGGCGAAGAGGTCCGAGTAGTGCTTCCTCTCTATGGGAGTGTCGATAGAACAACCTTCACCGATTTACCGTTTCAAGGAGAGGTCTCTCTTCTGGGTAGCACGGAAGAAGTTACTTTTTGTGAGACCCGTCTTGGAAAGGTAACGTATTATTTTGTACAACACCCCTATTATACGGACAGGAAGGGGATTTATGGAGATACCTCTTTTACCCCGTACCACGACAACCTAAAACGCTTCACTCTCTTGAATAAGGCTGCCTTGGTTCTCTGCAAATTACTCGAATGGAAAGTCGATATCATGCATTGTCATGATTGGACATGTGGATTCCTTCCCTATCTTCTCTCTTTGCATGATGATCCGTTTTACCAGAAAACCAAAAGTGTAATGACCATCCACAATCTGGCCTATCAGGGTGAATTCTCACGCTTGGAGTTGCTCAGTACTGACATCTTGCCTGACAATAGGATGTTCAGTGGAGAGACTCCGACCAAGCGCACCAATATGTTGAAAACCGGTTTGGAATTTGCCGATCGTATCACTACCGTCAGCCCAACCTATGCGAAGGAAATCCAAAGCAAAGAGTATGGTTGCTCTTTGGATGGACTGCTCACTGAACGTGCAGCTGACCTGGATGGTATCATCAATGGTATCGATCCTGATGAGTGGAATCCTGAGACAGACCCCTTCATAGAACATCATTTCTCTGCACATGCTCAGCAAGGAAAACAGGCTATCAAGGCAGAACTGCAAGAGGAGTTCAATCTTCCGAAGGACCCCGCCATACCACTCTTTGCCATTATCAGCCGACTTGCCGAACAAAAGGGATTTGTCGAATTGCTTGAAGGATCTCCCTGTGCCTTGGAGCAGATGTTGCAAAAGCACACCATGCAGATGATCCTTATAGGTACCGGTGACTCGGCGATGGAGATCAAGCTGAGGGAACTCGGGGAGCGATATGAAAATCTCTCAGTGAATATCCTCTTCAGCAACAAGGCGGCTCACCGTCTTGAAGCCGGAGCAGACTTCTTCCTGATGCCCAGCCGATATGAACCATGTGGGCTCAACCAACTGTACAGCCTACGATATGGCACCTTGCCAGTGGCTCGTAAGACAGGAGGTCTTGCCGACAGCATTATTGATCTGGATGAGAGACCAAAGGAAGGAACCGGCATTCTCTTTGAGAGTATGAGCGCTCGTGGTATACTTGAGGCAGTTGAGAGGGCAATACATTGGTGGGAGAAGGGGCCAAAGACACTTCAGACCATTCGAGAACGATGCATGCTTTGGGACAGTTCATGGGAACGGTCGGCCAAGGCATATCAAACAGTATATAGATCCAGCTTAAGGGGGAAATGACATGCGAACTAGAGAAAAAACCATTGCGATTGTACTTGGCGGGGGAAAAGGTACCAGATTGTATCCTCTCACCATGGATCGTGCCAAACCTGCAGTTCCCTTTGCTGGAAAGTATCGATTGGTGGATATTCCAATCTCGAACTGTATCAACAGTGAAATCAGGCAGATTTACATCCTCACCCAGTTCAACTCCGCCTCTCTTCACAACCATATCTCCAATACCTATATCTTCGACACCTTCTCAAACGGGTTTGTTGAGATTCTTGCTGCAGAGCAGACTAATCAAACTGATACTTGGTATCAAGGTACTGCTGATGCTGTTCGTAAGAACATGAAACACTTCCACGACCAGAATGCTGACTATTATATTATTCTCAGTGGAGACCAGCTTTATAGAATGGACCTTGGACAAATGCTCGACAGACACATCAAGAGTGGTGCCGAACTGACTATCGCGTCCAAGCCCATTAGCAGGGAGCAGGCAACGGGATTGGGTATCATTGGCTGTGACAAGGAAGGCATGATTACCAACTTCTATGAGAAACCAGCCATCGACCTGGATATCAGTGAATACAAGGTTGGTGATGAATTCATGTTCTCCTCCTTGGGAGTACATACAGGCCCAAGCAATGAGTATCTTGCAAGTATGGGAATCTATATTTTCAACGCACAGACGATGGAAGAGGTCCTCAATAATGACAAGACTGATTTTGGAAGAGAGATTATTCCCGATGTCATCAAACAAAGAAAGGTTGCCACCTACCTCTTCGATGGGTTCTGGGAGGATATCGGAACAATTAAGGCATTCTATGAGACCAATCTTGATCTGGCCTCGATCAATCCACAATTCAACTTCTACGATGAAAGAATGCCAATCTACACCCACCGCAGACACTTGCCCGCTACGAAGGTGAATTTCTGTAATATCTCAAACTCACTTACCAGTGAAGGTTCCATCATAACCAATGCTTACATCGTGAACTCAATCATCGGTGTTCGTACCATTATTGAGTCCGGGGCCTCTCTTGATGGCGTCTACTGTATGGGTGCCTCGTTCTATGAGACCCAGGAACAAAAGGCTGAGAATGCGAAGAAAGGCATTCCCAACATAGGTATCGGCAGGGGTACCATTATTCGTAAGGCCATCATCGACCAGAATGCCCGTATTGGTGATGGATGCCGAATAGGAATTGATGACATTCCTCGTCAGGAAGGGGATTTTGCCATGTATTCCATTCATGATGGAATTATCGTCATTAATAAGAATGCCATCATCAAAAATGGAACGGTAATGTAATAACACATAGGTATTTCTACACAGCGGAAGAGATTAATCTTCCGCTGTTTCTTTGTTTCAACACTTTTCATAATCTGCTATACAGGCTATAATTATCGGAAGGAGTAGCACATGCTGAAGAATGCAATTACACAAGAGATTGTCAATGGCCAGACAATGCTCGGTATTGAACTTGGTTCCACAAGAATCAAGGCAGTTTTGATCAACTCGGAAAACCAGCCAATTGCCCAAGGGGGGCATGACTGGGAAAACACCTTACTCAACGGAATTTGGACCTACAGTCTTGAGGATGTATGGAAAGGCATCTCAACCTGCTTTGCCAATCTCCAAAAAGAGGTTCAGAGTAACTATGGTGTCCCACTGAAAAAACTAAAATCAATGGGTGTCAGTGCAATGATGCATGGCTATCTTGCCTTCGATGAAAAGGGACAACTCCTTGTCCCCTTCAGAACCTGGAGAAATACGATTACCGCCAAGGCAGCAGAAGAATTGAGTGACCTCTTTGATTATCCTGTTCCAGAGCGCTGGTCCATCAGCCACCTTTACCATGCAATTCTCAGTGGGGAAGAACATGTGGGAGAGATATCATTCCTCACTACCCTTGCTGGATACGTTCACTGGCAGCTTACCGGAGAGAAAGTACTGGGTATTGGTGATGCTTCAGGTATGTTCCCAATTGATACAGCAAGCGGACACTATGATGCTGAAATGCTTGACCGATTCGCAGACAAGATTCAAGATCGGAACTATCGATGGGATCTTCCCTCAATACTGCCCTCCATTCTACCGGCAGGAGAACAGGCAGGCATATTGAGCAAGCAAGGTGCTGCCTTGATCGATCCAAGTGGTACACTGGAATCAGGTATTCCGCTCTGTCCTCCCGAGGGAGATGCAGGTACTGGAATGGTTGCAACCAATTCGGTGGCAAAGCGAACAGGTAATGTATCTGCTGGCACTTCCGTTTTTGCCATGATTGTCCTGGAGAAGCCTCTTTCCAAGAGCTATAACAAGTTCATTGACCTAGTCACCACCCCAGATGGGTCACTGGTAGCAATGAGCCACGGTAACAACTGCACGGGAGAGTATGATGCCTGGATGCGCTTGTTCAATGAGGTGGTTGAAACCCTAGGCTTCTCAGTTTCCAAGGGAGCGTTTTATGACAAGCTCCTTTTCAAGGCACTGGAAGGTGACAAGGATTGTGGCGGGCTCCTACCGTACAACTACATCAGCGGAGAGACCATGACCGATATCAATGAAGGACGACCTCTCTTTGTCAGGGAGACCAAGAACTCCTTCACCCTTGCTAATTTCATGCGTTCCCAGCTCTTCACTGCGCTTGGGGTACTAAGAATCGGCATGGATATACTCTTTGAAGAGGAACATGTGGCAATCGATGCCATCAACGGACATGGTGGATTCTTCAAGACAGCGGAAGTTGGGCAGAAGATGATGGCAAGTGCTCTGCATACACCTATTTCTGTGCTGAAGACTGCAGGAGAAGGTGGTGCTTGGGGTATCGCACTGCTTGCTGCCTATATGGCCCAGAAGAAGGATGAGACACTCTCTGAATACCTCGATTCAAAGGTATTTGCCTCTGCTGAGGTAACAACCGTTGAACCGACTGAAGAGGATATTGCTGGCTTCAATGCATTCCTTGCACGATACAAGCAGGGTCTTCCAGTTGAAAAGGCTGCAGTAGCTCATCTTACATAACTGAGAGCATAAATGTATTAAAGAGGTCGATTCCTTACGGAGTCGACCTCTTCTTATTGCTTACTACCTATTTCTGTTACTTGAGTTTCCAAGCAAGATCAGAAAGGAATAACTGCTGCTTCATGGAAGCAACAGTTACATCCTTATGGATATGTACGAATTCGATACCCATGATCTCACACCAATCTTCCAACATCTCTGCAGTGGCATCATAACTCAGCACTGCATGGTGAGCACCTCCTGCGAGCATCCAAAGATGTGCTGCCTGGTACAAATCTGGTTCGGGTTTCCACATAACTCTCGCAACAGGAAGGTTTGGCATTTTGTATATAGGCTTTACTACCTCGATCTCATTCACTATCAGTCGCAATCGTCCCCCCATGTCAATCAGGGAGGCAAGTATTGCGTTTCCCGGATGTCCTTCAAAGACAAGACGGGCTGGAGGTTCCTTCCCCCCGATACCTAGTTCATGGACCTCAATCCGTGCTTTCTCTTTGGTGATGGAAGGACAGATCTCGAGCATATGCGCTCCAAGTGAGAGCTCGTTGCCTTTCTCCATATGGTAGGTATAGTCTTCCATGAAGGTAGTACCACCTTCCATACCTTCGGTCATCCTCTTTACCAAGCTGGTCATGGCAGAAACTTTCCAGTCCCCTTCCCCACCATAGCCATACCCTTCGGCCATCAGATCCTGACTCGCAAGGCCAGGTAACTGCCGCATCGCCTGCAGATCCTCGAATGTATTTGAGAAAGCAGAGATTCCTTCCCGCTCGAAGAAATGTCGCATGGCAACCTCTTCCCGAGCCTGATAACGAACGGTTTCCAAATCTTTGGTGGAGAACTCATATTTCTCTCTGTAGGCTTCCATCTGCGCATCAACTTCAGCATCAGTGACTGCCTCGATCTCCTTGATCAAATCACCCACACCCCAGGTATTCACCTGCCAGCCGAGCTGCATTTGCACCCCGACCTTATCACCTTCAGTGACTGCTACATTCCTCATATTGTCACCGAATCGCATCACCTTCAGCTTCCTGCTCTCTACAGCACCAATTGCTGAACGCATCCAGAAACCAAGCTTTTTCTGGACTTCATCATCTTCCCAGAACCCAGTGATGATCTTTCGACCCATACGCATCCTGGCAGCAATGAATCCATGTTCACGGTCCCCATGGGCAGACTGATTCAGATTCATGAAATCCATATCAATTTCCGTATCGGGTATCATGCGATTGAACTGGGTGTGAAGGTGGCAATATGGTTTCTGCAACAAGGAAAAACCATTGATCCACATCTTTGATGGGGAAAAGGTGTGCATCCAAGTGATAATTCCTGCACAGGTATCATCATAATTTGCATCCTTGATGCATTGCTCAATCTCTTCAGGAGTCTTGAGTGTCGCCTTGTACACGACCTTGCAAGGCAGCTTACCAGAAGCATTCAATCCTTCCACCATCTGCTGTGCATGACTTGCTACTTCATTGAGTGTCTCTGGTCCGTACAGGAACTGTGATCCTACCAAAAACCAGAACTCATACATATCAATTGATTTTCTTTGCATGGTTGCCCCCTTAAGCTCATTGCATAAGAACGATATAAAACGATGCGTTAACGTAAACGCAAATATGATTCCATTGTTATCTCTGAATGCAATTCTGTCAAGTAACAAACAGTAAAACCTGTAATATCGCTGAATGAGTGGAAATATGTCGGACCGTTTCTATCCACCTACAAGATGATATGCTATACTGCATCTGCGTTATCGTTAACCAATTATATTCTGAAAATCATATTGATCAGCAGGGGACTTATGACTATATCTGAGATTGCCAAACTAGCAAACGTTTCAATAGGGACTGTCGACAGAGTACTCCATAAACGAGGAAGGGTTGCTCCCAAGACTGTCGAGAAAGTGATGAGTATCATCGATGAACACGGATACCAACCAAATACCTATGCGAGAAACCTCAAGCTGAGCAAACAATTTACCATTGGTGTCCTACTTCCTCTGCTCCACAGCGAGTATGGATATTGGAATCTGATGTATGAGGGCATCCTGAAAGCAGCAAAGGAACTCTCGCCCCTAGCTGTATCTATTGATATGCTTGAATTTGACAGGACAAAGGAAGGATCACTACTGGCACAAGGCAGAAGAATCCTTGAGAAACCGGTTGATGCACTACTGCTGGCCCCTGTCGTCCCAGCAGAGGCACAAACCTTGCTTACTGACCACCCTACCCTTGATTACGCTTTCATTGACAGCCCACTGCCAGATGCTACACCAGTGTGCAGTGTTATCCAGAACCCGTACCAAGGCGGATACCTTGCAGGCAGAATGATGCATCTACTCCAACCGAACGGAGGCACCCTATTAGCAATACAGACCCATCGTGCTGCATACAATTCAACAGAACGTGTACGAGGTTTTCTCAGCTATTTTGCGGATAAGCCTGGGTATACAACATATGATATGGAAATTCATTTCGGAGGGGAGAACCCTCTAGGTGAGCTGGACTCGTTTTATAGAAACCACCCTGATATGAGCGGTATCTTTGTTGTCAATGATGCAATTCACAGAGTAGCGGAACTCGTGGTACAACTTGGCAGGAAAAGCCAGACGGTCATGATCGGATATGATGCTATTGCACAAAATTGCAAGGCCATGAAAAACAAGCATGTGGATTGCCTGCTTTCCCAACGCCCAGAGTACCAAGGGTATACTGCCATTTACCAATTGTATCGAAAAGGGTTGCTGAACCAGCTTCCAGAAACCACCATTTGTGTTCCAATCGATATTATTCTCCCTGAGAATGTGATGACGGAACAAGAAACATGCCTTAAGCCGTAAGGATTGTTTATTCCCAATCGAAGACAATTGATCCACACTGGTTGTTGCATTGTTTCCTAAAAGGACTGCTCGGGAAAACAACCAATTTCCTTAGCTTTGCCACCGGGAACAATCCCGAATATTGGCAATTTCTGGTAGTCATTCCTGATGTACAACCTATGTTTCCTCGCTTTTCTTCTCTTCTCGTCTGGTTATCTCTTCTTCCAACACCTTGATCTGTTTCTCCAACTTCTCTTTAGCAGTCTTGGTAGCTCCCTCGAGTTTCTTGGTTGCTTTTTCCAACTGTTGTTTCAGGTCTTCAATGGATTGCGCCTCATCTGCCTTATCGAAGGCTACCTTCTCAGCAGCAATTGTCTCTTTGGTCGGTTTCTCCTTCTTGGCTGAAACCTTTGGAAGATATACACTGTCCTTCTCCAGCTCTCTTCTATCATTCAATGCAGGAGATGCAATCTCTATCCCTCGTTCACAGAAAACATCCAGCACCGTCTTATGAAGCTCACTGAGCTTGCTCAGTCTCTCACCGGATTCTTTGAGAAGTCCATATAGACGATAGGAGATTGCATGGTCAAGGAAGGATTCAATGAACACAAATCCATCAGTGAGATCACATCGCTTGGAGGCTTCCAGCAAGGCCTCTTCCACCTCTATCCGGCTCACAGTGTACCCGATGGAAACAGCGAGATTGATGAAGGTGCCATCCCTTCTTGTTACATGAACAGATTGTTGGACCAGATAGAGATTGGGAAGACTCACTACATCTCGGTTGATCAATTGAATCTCCGTATGGAAGATGGCCAAGTCTGTTACTCTACCAACCAATGCTCCAACCTCAATAAAATCACCACCACGGAACTCTCCTGTAACACGAAGCATAAGCCCAGCCATGGCGTTGCTTACCAAGGTTGTCGAGGAAAGTGCTATGATTGCACTGAGCAATATCCCCAAGACGCTGAGTATCTGGTTCTTTACCTCATTATGAATGGGGAGAAATGCGATTGACATGAACAGTCCGACAAGAACGATTAAAAATACCAGAAACTGGCGTTGATATGGCCAACGCTTTGAACTTTCTACGGTCTTCCTGAATACGAAATGGATTACTACAACCAAGGCGATGGTACCAAGTACTGCAACTATCGTGCTGGTATACGAACCTAAAACGTTCATGGGATCCTCCTCATGTTCACCCCTGACTGGGTTCAACGGAAAGCAACGTCTTTACAATTTCCTGGTCACTTGGTGCGAATTTATAGGAAGGAAGATCTTCCAAGGCAACCCAGCGAAACTCACTATGAACCAATAGATCGAGATGCCCAATGGGAGGAGCTGATACCAGATAGGCTTTCAGATGATACAGGGTGTCCTTGTTGGTAAAATCATGGGTATGGATAAGGGGCCCTACAGAGATCGATAGACCAAGTTCCTCTTGGAATTCCCGTTTGAGCGTCTCTTCCTCGGTTTCTGTATATCGATTCTTTCCTCCAGGAAACTCCCAGAGTCCCCCTATAGACCCTTTCTCTTCCCTTTTCGCGACAAGATACTTCCCATCTTGTATCAAAATCCCAGCTGTTGTTATACGCTCCTGCATCGCTCTCCTCCTACAGTAAAACCAATTGTGGGGCCAAAAAGTGTACTGCTGCTATCACAACAGTCAAAAATCCTACATTTCGCTTATTTTTTTCCATATAGCGACCTGTTGCATCCAACACCGAGTCTTCATTATTACGATTTCCCTCTTCCAACCCTCTCATAGACCTGAACACATAGTAGAGCATGAGGGAAAATATATTGAGCATAGGCACAAAATCCCCTAGAAACACTGGGCCTGGATCCATAGGGAAAAAGCCAAGACCGAGAGATATCACCATTCCTAGGACTATGAGCAATCTTCTCAGTGCTCTCTTTGTCCTGAATGCATAACGCATTGACAACAACAAGGCAAAGGAGAGCCCATAGCTGTCGGCAAGCAAGAGTCCTGCCCCAAACAACAGATAGGCAATCGCTAGTACATAGAGCTGCATCACCGTTCAGCCTCCTGGGTAGCCCTTCCTACATAGGAGATGAGTGTTTCACTGTCATAGTATCCATATTGAGCTGCTGCAAGGCTTCCTGCTCGCTGATGGATCAAGGTACCTTCAAGCGCTACCTGAGTACAATCCCGAAGTTTGGCGAGCAGTGCAACAAGAATGCCTGAGAGGACATCCCCGCTCCCTGCTACACCCAAGGATGGATTGTTCCCCTCCACTACCACGGTCTGCTTTCCAGGAGAAACTACATATACCAACTGACTTTTTACCACAAGCGTGGCATCGAGAAGAGAGGCAGTACGTTCCAAGACACTAAAGAAAGAAGAGGGGGTATCATCCTTGGCCAAATCGTGTGCATCATCAGGAAAGAGCGCCCACACAAGCGTCCTGAGCTCCCCTAGATGTGGCGTAAGTATCATGGGGCCATGGGATGGCAGCTTTCCTTGCTTTACTATTGACGCATAGGCCCTGATCCCGTCAGCATCAAGAACCATGGGCAATCCTGAGGCTAGAAGAGTCTCCAGGAGGGCTTCTCTTCCCTCTCCCCACCCTGGTCCGGCTAGAACTGCATCGAACCTCTCCAGGTTCTGTCCTTCATACACCTGTACCATAACGGAAGCCGATTCAGATGAAGCCACCGGGTACACATCTTTATCACAAAACAAGGTTACCAGTCCTGCTCTCGAGGAAAAGGCAGTACGGGAAGAGAGGCGAGCAGCTCCACTATACTGTTTACTCCCTCCAAATATCGCTATATGGCCTCTACTTGTCTTGAACTCATTCTCAGCAAGTATGGGCAGTGCCGCACGAACTCTCTCGCAGAGCAGTACAGTCGCTTTACACTGATCCAGAAGAAATTGAGGAAAGGATGGATTCACCAAGATGATACGACCACAGGAGGCTCGACTGGCGGGATGATACATTGCCATCTTCTCCAGCCCCATCGTCACTGTCATGTCTGCATGTATATGTACCGAGGAGACAGGAACAGCATCTCCTACAGCACTGGGGATATCGATGGCCAATCGTTTTGCAGGACTCTTATTCGCTTGTAAAACCAAGGTCTGCAGAGATTTCTTCAACGGTCCTTTCAGGCCTGTACCTACTAGGCCGTCCACAATCCAGGAAGCATTCTCAAATAATGCATGCCGATCAGAATCGTTTGCAACATCCCAGTCCAACTGAGGGATCATATACGCTTCGGCAATACTACGCTGCACCTCACAAGATGGTGAGATATGTGCCCCGGTATAAACCAACAGCATGTTATGGAATCCATCATTGTAGGCGTAGCGGGCTACAACCAAGGCATCGCCACCATTATTACCTCCACCACAAAGGAAAACCAGACGGTCAGAACATGCCAGCTGTGATTTCCACTTCTGGTAAATCTGTAATCCCGCACTCTCCATCAAACAGAGAGCGGGTATTTTTGCTAGGCTTTGAGCCTTTGCATCGATGTCAGAAACCTCACTGGAGAGAACAAGTCTTTTCATAATTCTCACTGTACATGAGCGATCGACAGCGGTCAACAGAACGTATATTGACAGTTTTTCCTCATCCCGTTAGGCTAAGGATGTCCTGGGGTGGCCTCTTGGCCTGAGATTACACCCGTTAACCTGATCTGGATCATACCAGCGGAGGGAGACAGTCATATCTTACAAAATCAATCCCCATGGCAGACTAAATTATATGGAGGTGCTTATGAAAAAGCATCAGTTCGTCTGTGTATTGGTTGCCATCCTTTCTCTTTTTATTCCGCTTGCGGCTCAAGGTGTGCAAGAACAGCAGGAGCTTGTAGTCTATGCCTATGACTCCTTCAGTGGAGATTGGGGTCCTGGCCCTGTCCTGGTCGAGATGTTTGAGGAAGAGACTGGTATCAAGGTAAACTTGGTAAGCTCAGGTGATGGCATGGAGATGATGAACAAACTCATCTCAGAGGCAAATAACCCATGGGCAGATGTCGTGGTGGGTATCAGTGACGATATGGCCTCAAAAATCTATGAGGCAGGATTGTTGGAACCTTATAAGAGCAAGGTGCTTGCTGACATTCCTGAATTCTTGCATTTTGATCCTACCTATCAGCTGATCCCATTCGACTATGGAAACTTTGCATTTGTAGTGGATACGGAGGCAATGGACAGTGATATGGTCCCGACCACTCTAGCCAGTCTGACTGATCCTATGTACCGAGACAAGGTTATCCTGATCGATCCGAGGACCAGCTCCGTTGGCCTTGGCTTGCTTCTCTGGACAATTGAGGTCTTTGGAGAAGAGGGATACCTCACTTGGTGGGAGACCATGAAAGATCAGGCACTTACCATCACCGATGGATGGTCCAGCGCCTATGGTCTGTTCACTGAGGGAGAAGCTCCCTTGGTTCTCAGTTATACCACCAGTCCTGTGTACCATGTCACCTACGAGGATACCACCCGCTACCAGGTAGCACTCTTCGAGGAAGGGCATAGTACAACCATCGAAGGAGTTGGCCTGCTTGCTTCGAGCAAGAAAAAGGATGAGGCCAGGCAGTTCATAGACTTTATCTTGACCAAGGGACAATTGACCATTGCCATGGCAAATTCAATGTACCCGGTCAACAGCAAGACAGAACTCCCTGATGCCTTCGATTATGCACCCAAACCGGAAAAGAACCTCTCCATGGATAGCAAAACTCTTGCAAAAAACCTGGATAGGTGGCTTACTGAATGGACACAGGTAATGAGTAAATGAGAGAGAATAACAGCATTCAGTACAGACGATTCTATCGTACCATGCCCATTCCATCGATGGTTGTCTTGCTGATGCTGTTTTTTGTTCCTCTGTTTTTCACGCTCTCCTCAGCATTCATTACTGAGGAGGGCTTCTCGTTCTCCCGACTTATCAGTGTTTTCAGCGACCCGTATACACAAAAAATCATGGGGTTCACCCTATTGCAGGCAACGCTCTCTACCCTTGCCTCACTTGCAGTCGCACTACCTGGAGCCTACTTGATCGCTACATACTCTTTCAAAGGCAAGCGTATGATTCTGGCACTGAGTGCCATCCCCTTTGTCATTCCCTCCATTCTGGTTGTACTCGGTTTCGTTATCTTTTTCGGTAATAATGGTTTTCTCAATCGTGCACTGATGAGTCTCTTCCAACTTGAGGAACCACCACTGAGAATTCTCTACTCATTCCCTGCCATCATCCTTGCACACACCTTCTACAACTTTCCGATCATCATGAGCCTTGTATCCTCCTATTGGGAACATTTGGATGAGAATTGCGAAGCAGCAAGCTGGACATTGGGAGCAAACAAGGTACGGACATTCTTTTCCATCACACTTCCCAGACTCATACCTGCCATTGTCTCCTCTGCTAGCCTGGTTTTCTTGTTCTGCTTCAACAGCTTCGCCATTATCCTGGTGCTTGGGGGAGGGCCCCAGTTCACGACCATGGAAGTGGAAATCTACCGGCAAGCAAGGATGATGGGAAATCCTGCCGCTGCAAGTGCTCTTTCTCTGTTCTCAATCCTTATAACCAGTCTCTTGTTGCTCTGGTACAATGCCACCCAGAAGAAGTTGGCACAAAGCGAAACCTACCGGACTTCCCACCGAACACTGGAGAAAAAACCAGCAACTGTGGTGGGACGAATACTCGCATTCTTGTACACCATCATCTCCTTCCTGTTTATTCTTGGCCCTATCGTATCGGTAGTGGTGCGTTCCTTCATGGCAGCACCATCCCGTTCAGCCCAGGAAGTATTCAGCTTAAAATGGTATCGTCAGTTACTCAGTCTGGAAAGTGCGACAGGGCATATGGGTTCTGCATTAGGGGCACTGACGAACAGCTTGCTTATCGCACTGGTGGTTGCTGCTACCACAGTCCCGCTTGCTCTTACCCTCTCAGTCGCCATCAGGAGGAAAAAACATACCTCCTCCTTCTTGGAGTTGGCAGGGATGCTCCCTATGACCGTTAGTTCAGTTATTATTGGTTTAGGGTACTACTTGATCGCAAGCCGGCTTAGGGGAGGGCTTGCATTGAGCTACACCCTGGTTGTACTGGCCCATCTGGTCATTGCCATTCCCTTTGTTCTGAGAACCATCCTTCCTGAGTATCGCAAGATTCCCCTAACCTACATGCACAGTTCATTGACCCTTGGAGCAGGTCCTTTAAGGACATTCCTAGCCATTGAACTCCCTTTACTGAAGGGGGCTATGTTCACAGGGGCAATTTTTGCGTTTGCCCTCAGTATGGGTGAGTTCAACGCTACCCTGACATTGGCAAACAGTTCGATCATCACACTCCCTGTGGTGATGTATCGACTCATTGGAAGTTACAATTTCCAAGGTGCTTGTGCACTGGGAACCATCTTGATTGCAGTCAGTGTACTGGTATTTATTGTAAGTGAATTTGCGAAAGGGGGTACATATGGCCGCTGAAGGTCTGAATTGTGCATTGAAGGCATCCTATAAGGATTTTTCTTTGAATGTGTCATTTTCTGTACAGGCAGGAGAACTGGCATGTATCATAGGTCCTTCAGGATGTGGAAAGAGCACATCCCTCCAGTTGATTGCTGGGTTACTTCCCCTACACTCAGGTTCATTGCTCCTGAACGGAAAAGATTTATCCCAAACACCGGTTCATGAACGCCAGATCGCCATGGTGTTCCAGGACTATGCCCTTTTCCCCCATATGAACGTTGAACAGAATATTGCCTATCCCTTGAAGTTACGTAAACTGCCAAAGGTAAAACGAAAGGAGCGTATCGGCCGACTACTCTCGTTGGTTGCCCTGGAAGGGTACCAGAAGAGGCGAAGCCAGGAGCTCAGTGGCGGAGAGCGGCAACGGGTTGCCTTGGCACGAGCACTTGCCTCACAGCCCCAGCTGCTGCTTTTGGATGAACCACTCTCTGCGCTCGATGCTAAATTGCGTAAGCATCTCCGTGAAGAGATACGAAGAATTCATGATGAGACGGGAATCACTACCATCTATGTAACCCATGATCAGGAAGAGGCACTCTCCATCGCCGACCGTATCATTGTGATGCATGAGGGTAAGGTAATGCAGGAGGGACCTGGTGAAGCAATTTACTCCAATCCTGCCAATCTTTTTGTAGCCACCTTCATGGGAGAGGGAAATACGCTCCCCTACAGTGTGATTCCCAAGACACTTGTCAAGATCGGTTCATTTGAACCATTTGTATTCAAGCCCCAGGAGGGCGAACATACGATTTTCTTCAGACCGGAGGCTGTTTTGGTGCAGGACGATGCAACACTTCCCCTGGCTGAATACCTCCCTCATCTTAAATTCAAGAATGCAGAGCTGATAAGCTGTGAATTCCAAGGCGACCACTACAGGCTTACTTGCAGTTGGGAAGGACATACGATTATAGCCCATGCGTCTCATCGACCTATGGCAGATCATGTAACGCTAGGAGTGAGAATCAAGGCTATCAGAGAGTATCTTGATGGTACGCTTATGACAAAATCAAAACTTACCATGGCTAGGGAATAGGCATATCCTAGGATTTCTGTATACTAAAGAGTATGAAAGGTAAACGACTGTACCTAATCGTTCTTCTACTTCTTGTTACAGCTTCCCTGTCTGCTGATAGCGGAAGACAGTATTATGCTGCGTCTTCCTCTCTCTCCTACTATCTGGGAATTCCCCACTTCGAGGATGAGATACCTGCCCGTTCTTCATTGGCTCTTTCTACAACTGTTGGCTTCCTTGGATACCAAGGAAATAACTGGGAGACTGTGCTTCAGGCACACCTATACTCTGTCTCTGACTCCCTCCCCTTTGGCAACTACCGAGCACGCGGTTTCAACTCACTTGGAATAAGCATTCTCGGAAGCTGGTCAGTCAGTGATAGATTGTCACTTTTCATCCAAGGTGGAAGTGAATTTAACTTCTATAAACAGATCGAAGAAGTCTTCGCCTCCTTCTCATTCAAATTTGGACCTCAATTTCTCATCGCAGAGGGAACAGACCACCAGATATTCCTCACAGCACCTCTTTCTGTGCATCTTCGAAAGGAGATTACTGCTGTACAAGCAGGAATTGGGGTGCGCTACCTAGTATTCCCCTTTAGTCGAGGTGATACATGAGACGAGTATTCCTTCTGCTGCCCATCCTACTACTCCTCATGGCATCCTGTGAGTTGTATTACGAGGAGCCAGTACAGAGAGGGACCGTACGCATTGTCTCAATAGGAATCACCTATGAGAATGAGCCAGAGGAAGTTGCAGATCCTGAGGATGAGGATAAGGATCAGCTTAGAGACCTCCCGGGGACTGTCTTTGATGCAAGAGAACTTTCAAAGGCATTTAGGCAACAGGTATTGAACGCCGGCTGGGATAGTGAAGATATCGAGGTAACCCTGCTCCTTCAGGAAGGGACCGACCATACCCAAGAAACCTTTGATGATGACCTAGGATATGCTTCCAGGGATCATCTGGAGAACACACTTGCTACCATCGCAGGGGTAGCAACAGAAGATGATCTGACCATCATCACTTACAGCGGACATGGCATTGAGGAAACAGGGGAACTTCTGATGGCGCATACCCAGACCACTGGAACAGTGGACATATCAGAAAACTCCCCCATTATGGTCACACCAGAGTGGTTACATACTCGTATTAAGCCTATCAAGGGAAAAAAGCTTCTTATCTTGGATAGTTGTTACAGCGGCTTATTCATCCCCGAGTCAGCTTCAAGTTTGAGCTGGGTCTATGATAAAGGCATCGATGATTGGTATGGCAAATACTTCTCTGATGAGGAGTATCAGATACCTTCTCTTGTGGTACTTACGGCTAGTGCTGATTCTGATTCGTATGAAAAAAAATTCGATGACCACAGTCACGGGGTCTTTACCTCAGCTCTCCTTGAGGCTTTGGGTTGGAACCATACTACCCTGAGCATTGCAGACGGAGCTCCTCCTTCAGCAAGGAATGGACTACTAAGTGTTGATTCCCTCTATAAATACATCAAGAAACACCAAGTATATCCTGTACGGTGGTCAATATTTACCATGGATAAACCTATCCAACACCCCATGGTAACCGGTGGGGCGATGGATATGCTACTATTCCGCTATTGAAGCAAAGGAACAGATCATTGAACTCTAGATATATGAAACTCCATCTTCTGATCCTTCTGTCCCTTTCACTTTTTTGGGGTTGTGAATTGATGAGCGATCCTCCTGAAGAAGGAAAAACTCATCACCTTGCAATAGCGCTTGGTTATGATGGGACAGATGTAAATTCACTTCACGGCACTCTTCCGGATGCAATAGAATTGGAGAAAGCATTTACTGCTCTGTTTACAGGAAAGGAGCATACATCCACCCTTATGCTCCAAGATGGCAGTGATTCCCTTTCTGATCCTTTGCTTCCTACAAAAGCCAATGTCACCCAGAAAATCAAAACACTCTCAGATACAATGAATGAACAAGATATCCTCATCATCAGCTACAGTGGGCATGGAGATGTTGATGGCTCACTGGTACTCTATCCCCCACGTAATGATGGATCTATTTTGGATGCCAATGATATACCATTTGAGGATTCCCTTCTCTCAGTCAAAGACTTATATAGCAATCTTGAGGAATGTAAGGGAAGTATCCTGCTACTTGTTGATAGCTGCTATAGCGGAAACTTTGTGCAGGAGAGTGAAACTTCCTACTCTCTCATAGAGAGAAATGCGTACTTACAGGAAATATATGACCAGTACTTTACTGAAGGATCGTATACCCGCCCTGTATTTGTACTGGCAGCTACCACCTATGATAATACGGCAGGAGAAACGTCATCACATGGCTATTTCACACAAGCGTTGCTTGAAGGAATGGGATGGGATGAAGAAAACCAAAAGTTACGAGATGTTGGCCAAACCATCTCGGCGGATTACCTCTATCAATATGTGTACTACCACCAGGATATTAAGCTAAGCGGCGAATATTCCTGGGACTACCAGCACCCCACCATCACAGGGGGGCCGCTGGATTTAATTCTCCGCTAGCTGGTAAACTTGCCTGTCTTTACATCCTGGATTTCATCACGGATGACTGCTGCTCGTTCAAACTCCAGATTCTTTGCTGCTTCAAGCATCTCTTTCTCAAGCGCCTTGATATAATTCTTTCTATCAGTTGCACTGAGTAGGTTGTAACCACCCTTGAGAAGCTCGAGATCATGTTTCTGGATCTCTTGCTGTTCATGCTGCTCTCGTTCGAGCATGTCATGAATTGCCTTGATGATGGTAGTAGGAGTAATATTATGCTCCTCATTATATGCCATCTGGATAGCGCGACGACGGTTGGTTTCACTGATGGCTTCTTCCATTGCAGGACTCATCCGGTCTGCATACATGATAACCCGGCCCTCAGCATTACGGGCTGCACGCCCAATGGTCTGGATCAAGGAAGTGGCAGAGCGAAGAAAGCCAATTTTATCTGCATCAAGAATGGCGATAAGGGCAACCTCGGGGAGATCCAAGCCTTCTCTAAGCAGGTTGATTCCTACCAACACATCATACACTCCAAGGCGAAGATCCCTGAGAATTTCGACTCGTTCAAATGTCTCAATCTCGGAGTGAAGATAGCGCACCTTCAAACCGAGGGAGGCAAAATAATCAGTCAGATCCTCACTCATCTTCTTGGTCAATGTAGTAACCAGTACTCTCTGCTTCTTCTTGATGACTGAGCGGATCTCTCCATATAGGTTCTCCATCTGGCCTTCGGTGGGTCGTACATCAATTTCTGGGTCAAGTAAGCCAGTGGGTCTGATGATCTGTTCAACCACTCGTGTACTCTCATTCACTTCCTTCTGGTTCGGCGTAGCTGAAACATAGACCCGTTGCTTCACCACCTGCTCAAACTCAGAAGCCTTCAAGGGGCGGTTATCCAACGCAGAAGGAAGTCTGAATCCAAAGTTCACCAGGTTCAATTTCCGTGAACGATCCCCCTCATACATCGCACCTACCTGAGGAAGGGTAACGTGCGACTCATCGATGAAGGTTACAAAGTCAGGGGGGAAGTAATCAAGCAACACCGCCGGACGTTCCCCTGCCTTACGATCAGAGAGAGGACGTGAGTAGTTCTCAATGCCCGAACAATATCCTATCTCTTCAAGCATCTCCAAATCATACTCTACCCTGGTCTTGATTCGCTCAGCCTCCAATGGTTTGCCCATGGAGGTAAAATACTCAATCTGGTCTTCCATTTCACTTCGGATTCTCGAGATGGCTGCCTTGACCTGTTCCTGGGGCATTACAAACTGTTTTGCCGGGTAAAGGGTATAACTATCGACAATTTCCTGCTTCTCTCCACTGACGGGGTCGAACCATTGGATGGATGCAATCTCATCCCAATCGATGGAAATCCTTACAGCATTTTCCAGATAGGATGGGCATATCTCAATCACATCCCCACGAACACGGAATGAACCACGCTTCAGAATGGCATCATTCCGTTCATACTGCATGCGAACCAATTGCTCAAGAACTTCACGATGGTTGAAAGCTTCCCCGCTATGGAATGTATGCACCATATCTCGAACTGATACTGGATTTGCCAAACCATAAATGCAAGAAACAGTTGAGACTACAATAACGTCACGACGCTCCATGAGCGAAAACGTGGCTGAAAGCCGAAGCCGGTCAATCTCACTGTTGATCGAAGCATCTTTCTCAATGTATAAGTCCTTTCCCGGAACATACGCTTCAGGCTGGTAGTAGTCGTATGTTGAGACGAAATACTCTACTGCATTTTCCGGGAAGAAGGATTTAAACTCCCGGAAAAGCTGTGCTGCCAGGGTTTTATTATGGGAGAGCACCAAGGTAGGTTTCTGTACTTGCTCGATGATCTTAGCCATCGTATAGGTCTTGCCACTACCGGTCACTCCCTTGAGGGTCTGACACCGGTCGCCATCCAGCAAGCCTGCACTCAATTCTTTGATTGCTTCGCCCTGATCCCCCGCTGGTTCATAGGATGAGGCTACCTTGAACGGTTTACTTTGGAAGGAGACCTGCCCATGGATATTGTAGATAGCTTCACCACCCCAACTTTCATCAACATAAATCGTATCTTTCATCCTAGCGTACCAATGCGCTCACATGCTGCGCTGTTCGTTCAATCAGCCCAACTTCCATCTTCTTCACGTTCCCGTCACGATTGATCGTAAGAGAGACCTTCTCCCCACTTCTCATGGGAAGCAGAGCTAGATAGAGGTCGTTGAGGTCACTGATCGTCTCACCGTTTATAGCGGTGATGACATCACCCCCAAGATTGATAACCGAAGAGCCGTACTGCACCTTCCGGCTTCCACCCTTAATTCCTGCTTTCTCTGCAAATCCCCCACTGGTGACTTCACTGACCAGGACCCCCTTTTCGACAGGGAGCTTCGCATATGTTACCAGCTGAGGGGTCAGCTGTACTGCCGAAAGGTCGAGCCAACCTCGACTAATTTTACCTTGCTTGATCAAATCTGGAATGACTGCAATTGCTGTATCAACAGGAATGGCAAAATTCAGGCCCTGGGAGCTTCCTGAAGTAGTGAATATTGCTGAGTTGATCCCAATGACTTCACCGCGTGTATTGAGCAACGGCCCACCACTGTTTCCAGGGTGTATTGCAGCATCGGTCTGAATTGCATTCATGATTACCTTACCTTCGCTGGTTCTCACCGGTCGATTCAATCCACTTACCACACCGACACTCATCGTACGGTCATATCCAAACGGATTTCCGATTGCAATTACCCGTTGCCCAATCTGCAAATCCTCACTAGTCCCCAAGGCGGCAGGATAGAGCACCACATCCTTTGCAGAAACCAGCTTGATCACTGCCAGGTCATCCTCACTATCAACACCAACCAAGGTTGCAGCGTAGGATTGGTTGTTATAGAGACCTACCTGTATGCTTGCACTTTTCTCAACCACATGGGCATTGGTGAGAATGTAGCCATCCTTGGAAAGGATGATCCCACTCCCCGTGCCTTGAGCAGGGAGCACATCCATGAAGGCACTTACCGCTGCCTCACCCACTGTGGTGATGTGTACAACGCTCTTGTTCACGTTTTCATACACACTCATTTGTTGTCTCTCAGCAGCACTGTAATAGATGGATTGGTTCTCTTCAAATACTATCAACCCATCTTCTCCCGAAAGGATGTCAGCTACTTGCACTCCAGAGAGAGCAAGCACTCCTTCAGGGCCTTGCTCTTCAGCGATGGTATGCAGGACCTTGGAAAGTTCTTTTCGTTGCTTATCTTCAGAGATGCTCTCCGTCCAACGGAAAAGCAAAAGGCCGATGAATACACAAAACGCACCCCCTAAAACAAGGAGCAGAGTGCGCACAATTCTGTTACGGGTATTCTTCAGCATGGAGATAGTGTACTTCCAAAGAAGCTATCAAGGCAACCTAAAGGCTGGCCAGCAAGGAGCGTATCTCCTTGGTCCTTGGAGGGTCACAACCCCTTCTCGAACAGGTGATAGCACTGGATGCTGTAGCCCAAAGCAAAGCGTCCTTGATCATGTCAAGTGAGAGTTTTTCAAGTTTCGGTATATCTCCATCCTTACCGAAACAATTCCTTTCATAGAGATAGGAGAGAAGGCCTCCACTGAAGGTATCTCCTGCACCGACCGTATCAATAACCGGTAGGTCAATGATCTCCATGGAAACTGACTCGCCTTCTGGGGTATACCAGATACTTCCTTGTTTACCAAGGGTAAGGATGATATGAGCTTGTTTCTCCTTGGCAAGGGACTGGGCCATTTTCTTAGCGTCCTTTCCTTCATAGAGCAGTAGAAGATCCTCATCACTGATCTTGACCAAAGAAGCCAAATCCATTGCTTCTTCAATCCTGGATCTAAATACATGCATATCAGGTATGACTGCTGGTCTTACATTTGGATCGAGAAAAATCACGGGCTTAGGCTCATATGATTGCAATGCCGAAATGATCACCTCTGAGAGTGGCTCAAGAGCCAAAGCCACTGAACCTATGTGAACCACTTTCAGATCAGTATGTTCTTGGAGAGCTGAGAGCAACTCTGCTTTGGTCATACTGGCTACAGCGGTCCCTTCCGTGTAGAAGGTATAGTTTGCCTTACCTTCTGCATCAAGACTTGCCATGGCAAGCAGTGATGGTTGTGGTGCAGCACAGAGACTGGGATCGAACAATACCTCACTCTCGATAAGATGGTTGAGCATTCGCTGTCCAAAGATATCTCCAGAGATTTTTCCAACATATGCGACAGGCGAATCTTGCCTGGAGGTAGCAACAGCAGTATTCAATGCGCATCCTCCCACCACAGAGTCATACGGGACAGATGGACCAAGTGTTCCCTTGGCAATAAAGTCAATCAACGCTTCTCCAATTACTCCAATCATGATTCACTCCTATAAATACTTCTTTCTCTCTTGCCCAACGACCCCTGCATGAACCTGTACGTATGCCTTAGCTGGACTCATGGAAATCTTGGGTAGCAGTACTTCCTCGACCTGGAAAAATCCTACATCACTACTCATGGCAATATCGATAAGAATGGGAACAGAATCACCTTTGGTGATTGTTACTTTCTCAATCGAGTTGGAGGAATATTTATGAATATCACCAACCTTTGCATGGCTCATGATACTCATAGGGATTCTGGCCCTACCCTTCTCCATGTCACAACCATCAGCAACCAAAAGCATACCGGCCTCCAGGGAGTGGACCTTTCTGTTCGCCATATGGCCGAGGACCCCTTCACTGGCAACCGAGATAATGGCAATCTTGCGAGTCAACTGATCACCCAGGAGCTGCGTGAGAATGCGGTCCATAATAGGGCGAGCAATCACCAAGCCAGTTAATTCATGATCACTTCTACCAACACTCATGCCAAGGTCATGCACAAAAGAGGCAAGCAACAATGAGAGCATGCTATCTTCGTAGCTTCCGCTATCCTCTTGCTCCAAGGAGGTCTTGATCCCTGCTTGCTTGAGCAAGGCAAGCATCCTGACTCCGTTTATCGCAACTTGTCGCATATGCACCGGACCATGATCATTGTAATTCAATCGCTTGATCGAAACACTGTTGGCATACTCTTGCAATGCCTCAATCTCAGGATCCTGTATCAGGAGGGATGCCAAACGGTAACTGTCGGTACCTTCCTCCAACTGTGACAGCAAATACTTTTCCAATGCGAATTCTTTTGGTGACTTCATATGATATAAGGTACAACAACTTCATCGCAACATAAAGTGGTTATGGATAAAATGACGCAACTCTCATATACTGCACATATGAGAAAGATAACGATGCGCGATTTTATATGGATGGGAAAACCCCGATCATGGGAGAAGGATTACCGATCGGCTTCCCTCACGGTTGAGCCACAGATGCACTTGCCCGATGGACCTCTTTTGCTAGCAGTTTCTGATGATGATTTCTCTTGTAAGATGACGCTTTCGAGCGATCGAAACAGTATTTTTTCTGGTGTTTGTTTCTACCACTTACCCACTGATTTCATCGGGGTTGGGATGAGCGCTGAAGCCTTGGAAATGCATGTCATGATCGGAGGATATCATAACTATTGCAGAATACCTCACATGGTAGAGAATACTTCCGTGATTTGGGACATGAAGCGCAAAGGTTCCCAGGTCTCAATCGGATATAGTAGACATAGTGAAAGCCCAGTAAACTGGGTAGGTACCTTCACTCTTCCTGGAATAGAGCGTTCGGTAAGCTTTGGGCCCTATTTCGCAAATGAGGGCAATGAAGAAGCCAAGGCTTCCATGAGTGCATTGGATTATAGGAAAGAGACCTGATAGCCTCTCGCACAACACTAGTGGTTGTGCTACTATGTGCTATCTTCAGAGAAGCCCCTTTGAAAGGGTATAAGGAAGGACAATAATGGACGAGCACAACGAAGTGGAGACGAAAGAGAAGACTCCCCTGAATTTTTTGGAACGCATTATCGAGGATGACCTGGCATCTGGGCGGGTTCCTAATAATACCATTGTAACCAGATTCCCCCCTGAACCCAATGGTTATCTGCATATCGGACACATCAAGTCTATCTGTATCAATTTTGGACTTGCTGAAAAATACCAAGGTCGCTGCCACCTCCGTTTTGACGACACCAATCCTGAGAAGGAAGATATGGAGTATATCAACTCCATCAAGCGTGACATCAAATGGCTGGGCTATGAATGGGGCGAGTATGAGTACCATGCCTCTGACTATTATCAGCAGCTGTATGAGATAGCAATTGAGTTGATCAAACAAGGGAAAGCCTATGTTGACAGCCTCACTGCTGAGCAGATGAAGGAGTACCGGGGAACCTTGAAGGAACCTGGGAAAAACAGTCCCGACCGGGAGAGAAGCATAGAGGAGAACCTTAGGTTGTTCCTTGAGATGCGTGAAGGCAAGCACCCAGAAGGAAAGTATATCCTTCGTGCCAAGATCGATATGTCCAGTCCTAATCTCAATATGCGTGACCCGGCTCTTTACCGTATCAAGTTTGCCTCACATCCAAGAACCGGGGATGCATGGTGCATCTACCCAATGTATGATTTCACTCATCCCATCAGTGATGCAATTGAAGGCATCACCCACTCAATCTGTACCTTGGAGTTTGAAGACCATCGACCTGCCTATGATTGGGCAACCAGTATTGATGGTATTGAGCATACACCTCACCAGTATGAATTCGCTCGCTTGAATATCAACTATTTCGTGATGAGCAAGAGAAGGCTCCTCAACTTGGTTAAACTGGGAATTGTGGATGGATGGGATGATCCAAGGATGCCTACCATCAGTGGTATCAGGAGACGAGGATATTCCCCTGAATCGATGAAGGATTTTATCAGCCGTGTAGGAGTTGCAAAGGTTGAAGGCGTCGTTGACTACTCCTTGTTGGAGTTCTGTGTTCGTGAAGACCTGAACAAGCGTGCTGATCGACTGATGGTCGTCCTTGATCCTTTGAAACTGGTCATCGACAACTACCCAGAAGACAAGGTCGAGTACTTCGAGGCTGTGGACAACCCTGAAGACCCGAACAGCAAGACCCATCAGATTCCATTCTCACGTGAACTATACATCGAGCGGGAAGACTTCATGGAAGACCCACCAAAGAAGTATCACAGGCTCTATCCTGGCAATGAGGTAAGACTCAAGTACGCTTACTATGTGACTGCTCACTCGGTAGTAAAGGATGATGATGGTACCATTGTGGAAGTGCATTGCACCTATGACCCAGAGTCCAGAGGGGGATCTACCCCTGATGGAAGAAAGGTCAAGGGGACAAGTCACTGGGTCAGTGCTTCTGAAGGGGTAACCATAGAGGCGCGCCTCTATGATAAGTTGTTCCTCACTGAGTATCCAGGGAAGGAGACAGGCAACTATCTTGATGACCTGAATCCCGATTCCTTGCAAATCGTCAACAATGCAAAAGCAGAGCCTCAGATTAAGCATGCAAAGGAAGGAGATTACCTGCAGTTTATCCGCAACGGCTACTTCTGCCTTGACAGCAAGGCCAGCAGTCAAGACCATCTCGTTTTCAATAGAACGGTAACGCTCAAGGACTCTTGGGCTAAGTTGAAAAAGAAGATGGGTATGTGATCTATATGAGGGGTCTTATGACCCCTCATCACCTTCCGAGGAGGGTTGTATGAATTACTTCTTCGATCAGCATTTCCATGTAATGAATATTGTACATCCAAATTTGCTGTCGTTCTTCTCCTCGTTGGAAGGAGGTATTGGGGACTTGGTAACCAGTGGAACCCTCTCCCCAAGCTATATCCTGACCAACAAGAATCGCAAGAGCGCAGCACTGCTCAACCGTATCACCAATACATTGACTACCTTTGAACAGACCATCGGGGAGACCCTGGTCATGATGGAGAATGACCTCATGGGGAAGTTCCCCAGTCATGACGAGGAAGCCCTTCGACCTGAAGAGCCTTATATCCGTGACGGAAAGATGCACATGCGTTCCCGTACTTATGACAAGATGGCAATGTGCCCGCTCTTGATGGATTTCTCCAGCAACAAGATCAGGAACGACTCACTCTACTACCCTGCCCCCAATGAAGAAAAAATCCTGGATTATGTGAAGGACACCTTGGAAGGGTTTGAATATTACAGAACAAACCATCCCGATGGATTGTTCGAGTTCTTCCCTTTTCTGGGTATCAACCCCCAGGTCCATACCATGGACTTCATAGAGAAACTGCTGGACACCTATATTCATAAGGAAAATGACAAGAAGCAATTCTATGGCGTTAAGTTCTACCCGCCAATGGGCTACGACCCATGGCCTACCGACCCAGAACAACGTGACAAAGTCATCATGATCTATGAGTTCTGCTCCAAGCATGACATTCCGATCATGACCCACTGTGACGATCAAGGTTTTAGGGGAGTACCTGCAAAGGAAGCCTGGAAATATACTGCACCATCTTCCTATAAACCGGTACTTGCCCGCTACCCTATGCTCAGGATTGACTTCGCACACTATGGTTGGCAGTACAACCAACTACAGAAGAATCCCTTGTCTCTTATTTCTGGTTTGACAAGCAGGGTACCTGATTCTCCCTGGTTCTATGATCTTGTTGAGTTGATGCAGCTCTATCCAAATGTGTATGCAGATGTATCATTCAGTGGAAGCAACCCTGATTTCTACCTACTACTCTCCAATTACATGAAATCAATTGATGAAGAGCAAAGGCAGACCATACTCTCCAGAAGTCTCTTTGGTACTGATTTCTCGGTCAATCTTGTTAAAGTTGAATCATACACATCATATTATCGAATTTTTGAGGAGTCACCCTTCACTGATGACGAGATTCATCAGATGGTTCATAGCAATCCCCTCAAGTTCATGCACCTGAACAACAATTGACAACAAAGAAAAAGCAGGCCACAACAGCCTGCTCTTTCTTTGATTACATAAACCATTAATAGTTCTTTGCAACAATCTCGAAATAAGCCTGCGGATGGTTACAAACCGGGCAAATGCCAGGAGCCTTTTTGCCGATGACAATATGACCACAGTTGGAACACTTCCACATCTGGTCTCCATCACGACTGAATACCAAACCACCCTCAACGTTCTTCAAGAGGTCGAGATAGCGCTGCTCATGGTGCTTTTCGATGGCGGCAACCATTTCAAACAAGGTAGCAATCTTGGTAAAGCCCTCTTCACGAGCTTCCTTTGCAAAGTTTGCATACATATCGGTCCACTCATAGTGTTCACCGGCAGCTGCATCCTTCAGGTTAGTTGTGGTGGTAGGGATCTCACCAGATTCCTGCAAAAGCTTGAACCAGATTTTTGCATGTTCTTTCTCATTAAAAGCAGTTTCCTCGAAGAGATTAGCAATCTGCACATACCCTTCTTTCTTTGCCTTAGAGGCATAATAGGTATACTTGTTCCGAGCCATGGACTCGCCAGCAAAAGCATCTTGCAAGTTCTTCTCTGTTTTTGATCCTTTCAATTCCATTCCTTGCTCCTTTCAGTAACTGCTATTGAGCAGCACGCATATTTTTACATTCGGGACAGATCCCGTTGAAAACAATCTCATATGATTCAAGTGTGTATCCATTGGTATCAACATTTCGTTGTGACAAGTTGATATCTTCGAAAAGCTCGATATCATCCACCCGCTTACAGTGAATGCACTGTATATGGTAGTGGTTGCCCAGGGTACGATCAAAATGGTCAGGACCGCCGAGAACCCTGACACGCTTTACCTTTCCTTCTTCAACAAGTGAGTTCAGGTTTCGATATACAGTTGCTCTACTGATCGATGGATGTTTCTCAACAATACGCTCGTAGATTTGTTCAGCATTTGGATGGTTGGAAGCGTTAGTCACAGCTTCCCACACCAGTCCCTTTTGTATTGTTTGTCGCTTATCTTTCATGGGTTTTTCCTAAATGATATTGAATCTCAATAGTTATCTTACTCCAAGTAAAGTACCCTGTCAACATGATACGTTATGAAGGAAATAATCTTTAAGACAATCAGCAGAGAACCCCCTAAATGGGGGTTCTATAGACATACGATAATTAGTTAATAAATCATTCAGAGAAGAACGGATCGTCTTCGTGTTCACCTCTGGTCTTGGTCTGACGGAAAGAGTCAAAACCGTATGGCTTTGGACCAGATTTCCGTTGTCGACGTTCGTCACTGCCACCATCTCTTCCTCTCCTATCACTGGAGAACGATGGACGGCCACCTGGGCGTCGGTCATCTCTATCGCGGAAGGAGGGACGATCACCACCTGGGCGTCGATCGTCTCTATCGCGGAAGGAAGGACGGTCACCACCTGGGCGTCGGTCATCTCTATCGCGGAAGGAGGGACGGTCACCACCTGGGCGTCGGTCGTCTCTATCGCGGAAGGAGGGACGATCACCACCTGGGCGTCGATCGTCTCTATCGCGGAAGGAAGGACGGTCACCACCTGGGCGTCGGTCATCTCTATTGCGGAAGGAAGGACGGTCACCACCTGGGCGTCGGTCGTCTCTATCGCGGAAGGAGGGACGATCACCACCTGGGCGTCTATCATCTCTATCGCGGAAGGAAGGACGGTCGCCACCGCGTCGGTCGTCTCTATCACGGAAAGAGGGACGGTCGCCACCTGGGCGTCTGTCGTCTCTATCACGGAAAGAGGGACGGTCGCCACCGCGTCGGTCGTCTCTATCACGGAAAGAGGGGCGGTCGCCACCGCGTCGGTCATCTCTATCGCGGAAGGAAGGACGGTCGCCACTTGGGCGTCTGTCGCCGTATGAGGGGCGGTCGCCACTTGGGCGTCTGTCGCCGTATGAGGGGCGGTCACCACTTGGGCGTCTGTCACCGTATGAGGGACGGTCACCACTTGGGCGTCTGTCACCGTATGAGGGACGGTCACCACTTGGGCGTCTGTCACCGTATGAGGGACGGTCACCACTTGGGCGTCTGTCACCGTATGAGGGGCGGTCACCACCTGGGCGTCTGTCGCCGTATGAGGGACGGTCACCACTTGGGCGTCTGTCACCGTAAGAGGGACGGTCACCACCGCGTCTGTCGTCTCTATCGCGGAAAGAAGGACGGTCGCCACCACGTCTGTCATCTCTATCACGGAAAGGACGGTCACCACCGCGTCTATCGTCTCTATCACGGAAGGAAGGACGGTCTCCACCGCGGCTGTCATCTCTATCACGGAAAGGACGGTCGCCACGTGGACGTCTGTCGTTTCTGTCGTTGTATGAAGGTCGCTCCCCACGTCGATCATCTCTACGAGGTTCACGATTTTCAGTCTCTCGATTCTCAGAGGTTTCTTCTGCTGAAGATTCCTGTACTAAAGGGGCAAAATCATGGTCATCCCAACTAAGCGTGAGAAGGTCATCCTCCACTTCATTCGGTTCAACTACTGGGACTTCTTCATCATCAGATTCATCTGTCTCGGTTTCAACTTCTTCATTGTCAGATTCGTCTGTCTCGGTTTCAACCTCTTCATTGTCAGATAGTTCTACTTCTGTATTTTCATCATTGAGATCTTCGACTTCCTGGTCTGCCTCATCATTGAGGAGCACCATTTCTTCTTCTGCCTGTTTGGGTTCTGCTACAGTTGTGTTTGCTGCTTCTTCCACTACAATTTTTTCTTCGGTTTCCAGTACAACTGGTTCTTTCTTTTCTTTTGCTTTCATTGTCTTTACTTCTTTGTTTAGTATACGGGCTTCTTGCCCATTCTCATCGTGCTGGTCTTTTTTGCCAGCTTTCTCTTGTACGGAGGTTATCCATCTTTCTGGTATCCGTATATCTTCGTGTTTCGTCAGCAACCACGTCCTCGCAGTTCCCAGACGGCGGGTAAATCCCGGTGCTGCGACTCGCCTGGTAATCTCTTTGATCTCAAATCCACGTATTGCTTTCTCATCCATCTTGAATGTTCTCAAATTTGTTGAGAACACTAACTTTCCACCCATCGCAAGAAGGGCATTAAGCACCTTCATCCAACGCAAATAGTCCCTCTGGACATCAAAATCATGATCCATTTTCCGACTGTTCGAAAAACTCGGAGGGTCGAAAATGATCAGGTCATACTTCCTGCCTTGTGTATAGGCTTCCGTAACATATGTCCATGCATCGGCAGCAATGCAAGGAACCGCAGTTGGAGGGAATCCATTATCGGCAAGATTCTTTTCTGCCCATGCAGTATAGGTACTGGACAAGTCCACAGATTCTACACGTTCAGCTCCACCACGGGCAGCATATACCGAGAAGGATCCTGTGTAGGAGAACAAGTTCAACACCTTGCATCCTCGACTCATACCTTCAACCACAGTTCTTGTAAGCATATGGTCCAGGAATAAGCCGGTGTCAATCCGCTTGGTCAGATCAACAGTGAACAAAAGTCCATTTTCATTGACCTGTACTCGCAAGGATTGTTCGCTTTGCAAGCTGTGTTGTTCCTTTCCCATCCGTTTGGGACGTCGATGGAACACCACATGGCTGGTTTGTACATAGAGCATTCGTGAGACGATATCGCAGCAGATCCTCTCATCCTCTTCATCCAACCCATCATCGCTGTAATCGGTGATTCTTGCATAGGGGCCATAGAGATCAACAGTAACAGGAAACCGTTCCAGGTTTCGGTCATACACCCTCATGCAGGTCGTGTTGCTTTGCAACATCATCCGACGCATCTTGAGAGCGTTTTGCTTTAAAATCTTTCCAAAATCCTTTTCTGTATAATCCATGACAATCCCAGTAGCTCTTTCTGCAACGCAGTGTATATGGTACTATAGAAAAAAGCTAGAGAAGCGAAGGAAAAATTCATGGAAGATGATGCACAGGCTTTTATTGAGAATCTGGAAAGACGTCACGAGGCTCCTATAACCTGGAGAACCTATGCTACATGGTATGGTAATAACAGGAACATCATGCGGGAGTTTGGTGTTTTTCTCTATAGGGTTAAGAACACCCTCCATTTTGAAGATTTTGAGCGAACCCCCTCATTGTTTGGAATCAGTCTCAAACCCAGAAAGAAAAAGGAACCTTTCATCAAGCATGAGGGTTCCTTTGCTATTGATGAGGTTGAGACCACCCGCCCTATTCCTAAAGCTATTGCCTACAAGGTTTCACAGGGTGCTATCACGGTGGAACAGGTTCGTATGGCTACATCGCTGGACAAACTATTCAGACAGATGGTAGAGATGGTAATACTCAAGAACGGAACCGTTCATTTTTTTGAACTTATGGATCGCAAGCAATTTATTAAAGAGCTGGGAACAATCAGCAAGGAGGACTAATACATGGGCGCATTCAAGGCGTATGATATCAGGGGAATCTACAACAAAGATTTCAATAAAGAAACTGTCTACAAGATTGGGTATTTTCTACCCAAGCTGTTGAACAGCAAGGTGGTACTGGTAGGACGGGACGTGAGATCCAGCAGCGAGGAGATCTTCGCATCCTTGTGCGAAGGGATCACAGACAGTGGTGCTGATGTATTTGACATTGGACTCGCTACCACTCCAATGGTGTACTTCTCCACGGTACACTTCAAGGTTGATGCATCTGTTCAGATTACCGCAAGTCACAATCCTGCCATCTACAACGGGTTGAAGATCAGTAGGACTAAGGCTGTTCCTGTTGGCTCTGATAGTGGACTGAAAGAACTCGAGGCCATGGTAAACAATGATCCAATAGTGGTTGCTGAACAAAAAGGTACAGTACAAAGCAAAGATGCAAAACAACCCTATCTTGTCTTCTTGAAGCAGTACGTTCCAGATACAAGCGGCTTGAACCTCTCCATCGACTGTTCTCATGGCATGGCTAACCTCCTGGTCAAGGATCTCCTTGGCAATGATCATCACTATCTGTATGACCATTTCGATGGTACTTTCCCTGCCCATGAACCCAATCCTCTGGAAGTCGAGAACTGCGAGGACTTGAAAGTAGCTGTCCTTAAGAACAAAAGCGATATTGGAGTCATCTATGACGGTGATGCAGACCGTGTGATGTTCCTTGATGAAAATGGTAGGTTCCTTCAACCCGATTACATAACAGCAGTCCTGGGGTACTACTATCTGCATAAGGAAAAGGGAAACGTGCTTGTCGATATCCGCACAAGTCGCTCAACCACTGAGTACCTGACCAACCTTGGAGCAACAGTGCATGTCTGGAAGGTTGGACATGCGTTTGCTAAGACAAAACTCCGTGACCTTGGGGCAATCTTCGGAGGAGAACTTGCCGGACACTATTACTTCAGGGACTTCTATAACTGCGACAGTGGTTTCCTTGCTTCTCTCCTGGTCTTGGAGGTTGTAACGGAGCTCAAGAAACAGGGAAAAACCATTGGTGAGTTTATTGACTCGGTCATAGCCTATGCAAACAGTGGAGAAATGAATTTCAAGCTGGAACAGAAAGATGAAGCCATGCAAGCACTCTTTGAGCGTTATGCTACCAATGACAAGCCTGAGAAGGTAATGGACTTTGATGGGTATCGCATCGAATTCCCTTCCTGGTGGTTCAATGTTCGAAAGAGTAACACAGAACCCTATCTACGCCTGGTTGTAGAGGCTAAGACGAAGGAAGAACTTCAGGAGAGAACCAAAGAGCTTTCCTCGATTATCAAGCAATTCAACTAAGGAAGGAAGATACACGATGAAAGTATTACTATTTGGAGGTGCCGGTTATATCGGCACCCACGTAGCTCTGGAGTTTCTGGACCGCGATGATACGGTTGGCATCTTTGACAATCTCTCCAGTGGACTGAAGAGTAACGTCAGTGACCAAGCCATCTTCTTCGAGGGTGATATCCGAGACAAAGAACGGGTTGTTGAAGTATTACAGGAAGGATGGGATGTCGTTATCCATCTCGCTGCATTCAAGGCAGCCGGAGAATCGATGATCAAGCCTGTCAAATATTCAGAGAACAACATCACCGGTTCCCTGAACTTAATCACAGGATGCATAGAGACAGGCATCAAGCATTTCATACTCTCCTCCTCTGCAGCAGTATATGGAGAACCTTCATACCTTCCTGTAGATGAGAAGCATCCAAAGAATCCTACCAATTATTATGGGTATACAAAACTCTGTGTTGAAGAGAACTTGAAATGGTACAGTGAACTTAAAGGGCTTCATTATGTCTCTCTGAGATACTTCAATGCAGCAGGATATGATGGAGAGAGACGTATGCTCGGATTGGAAAACAATCCAGCCAATCTCATCCCAGTAGTCATGGAAGTTGCCAGTGGCATCCGCCCCAACCTACTTGTCTTCGGAAACGATTATGATACGGTCGATGGAACAGGAGTTCGAGACTATGTACATGTTACCGATCTGGCAAAAGGCCATGTACTTGCAGCCGATCATCTGATGGCAGGAAGTGACAGCTTGGTAGTAAATCTTGGAAGTGAGGAAGGATTGAGCGTACAACAAATTCTCAATACTGCAAGAGAAATAACCGGCAAACCAATTGAAGCACAATATGTCGACCGCAGGCCGGGAGATCCCGCAAAACTTGTAGCCTCCTCTAAAATGGCTTACAAAGCCCTAGGATGGAAGGCAGAGCACTCTTCTGTAGAGAATATCATTAAGACAACATGGATGGTCTATGAGGCCAACCAGAAGCATATGAACCGTTAGTCTTTATAGTGTCTTCACTACTTTTATAAACGGCAGCCACATGGCTGTCGTTTTTTATTTGACGAAGTGCCCTTCGAATGCAAGCATAACAGAGGAGAGCAATATGAAATTCATTTTTCGCCTCGCTATAAAGAATCTCAGTCGCTATAGACGTCGTACAGCAATTACAGCTGGTGCAATCGCCATTGGAATCATGGCATTCATTATTGTTGATTCTATCTTCTTGGGAGCAAAACTTGAATCTGAGAGAAACCTTAGATGGTATGAAACAGCCTCTCTCCGTATATATACCCCAGAATATTGGAATGAACGTCATTTCCTTCCGCTTGAGTACTCGATAGAAAACCCCTCATTGGTTTTACAGACTCTGGAAAACAGAGGGCTGAAAGCTACCCCTAGAACGTTGTTCTCAGCAGACATGATTCTGTATAAGCAGGATTTTATAGAGGATGGTACACTCCCAGTCACAGTAACTGCCATCAACCCACAAACAGATGCTTCTGTGTACAAATTTGAAGACACTCTCCAAGAAGGAAGATTTCTTAGGCCAGGTGAGATGGATGGAGTAGTACTAGGAAGCTGGTTCGCTGAGGATATCGGGGCTGAGGTAGGATATTGGGTCACTATACTGACGAGAGGAAATGGCGGTTTCTATGAAGCATTTGATATGCAAATTGTAGGAATTGTGAATTGCCCTAATCCTAATGTCAACAGGACCTTGGTTATGATGGATATCCAAGCAGCAGATACCTTCCTTGCAATGGAGGGTGCTGTTACCAATATCGACATTTCACTAGGTAATGCTAAAGATATCGAAACGGTGGCTCTCTCACTCCAAACAGTACTCGATAAAGCTGGTCACGACCTTGCAGTCTATTCATGGAAAGATCTCGCAAAGGATTACCTTGCTCTTATGAGTGCTGACCGAGGAGCATCCAATATCATTCTCTTCTTAGTATTTATCATCGCAGCTGTGGGAGTTTCAAACACAATGCTGATGGCGATGTATGAGCGAATGAGAGAGATTGGGATGATGCGAGCATTGGGTATGCGTGATCGCTCTATCTACATGCTCTTACTCATTGAAGCCGGAGGCATAGGTTTCCTGGGCTCCCTTATAGGTTGCCTCTTCGGAGCTCTAGTAAATCTATATCTGGTCGAAACTGGAATCGATTTTGGGTTCATGTTCAGAAACATGGATATTGGTTATAGAATCCAAAATGTCATGCGCGGTTCTTGGAGTATTTCTACAATCGCAAAAGCTTTTCTCAGTGGTATCCTACTCTCAATGATAGTTGCGGTTGCTCCAATCAGAAGAGCAATGAAGCAAGATATTCCTACATGCCTGCACCATCAATAGCATTACTTCGAGTCCAGCTACCACGTGTCACGAATCGATACAATAAAAAAAGACAACCCAATAGGATTGTCTTTTTTCTTGCTCGCCCGGAGGGATTTGAACCCCCGACAGGGTGGTTAACAGCCACCTGCTCTACCGACTGAGCTACAGGCGAATAACGTTTCGAACGATAGGAACATTACCCGATTGAATTGGTTATGTCAAGCAGTTTGAAATAAGTTATACCAAAAATTCCCTTGATGAATGAACTATTCAGACAAGTATTCAGAAAAGGGCGACTACCCGAAGATAGTCGCCCTTGAACTTGTAATTCTACCTTACTTTGCGGGGTAGTTCTTCGAGAGGAACTCGATGAACACATCGCTGAGCAAGGAACCCTCGGAGAGGACCTTACCAAACATGGTATAGCCATCACCACCAGCGGCCATGAAGTCGTTGGTTGCGACCTTATAGGTTGCATTCTTATCAATCGCCTTACCGTTGAGAAGAACTCTCAGGATACGATTACCAGGTTTGCCATAACGGTTGTAAACAACCTGAAGGTCGGTCTGGGAGAATGCACCATTGGTCTCAGGCAGTTTGCTGTAACCATGCTCAAGTGCAGCATAGACATCAGCTCCGGTTACCTCAACAACAGTGATGATGTTGGTGAACGGCAGGACGTTAATCACTTCACCGATCGTTACCTCACCAGCGTCGATGGATGCACGGATACCACCACCATTTGTAATGGTGAAGTCGGCACCACTCTCAGCAGTCATTGCCCTGGTGATCAACCTTGAAAGGTTGGTCGGCTTGGTACGAACATTTGCACGTTCGCCATCAAGCATCTCAGGAACAGTTGCAATAACTGTGTTGAGCTTAGCATCAAGCTTTGCGGTCATATAACCGAGATACTCATCAACTTCAGCATCGTTTGGTACTTCTGCAATACCATACTGCTTAGCAAGATCAGAATCCTTGGCATTCCAAACATCTGCAGCAGGAATCATCATCGGATAGACAGCGGTTACTTCGTCGTTCTTGACATGTAGCTGGACCAAGCCCAGATTTTCCATGTACTCACCGGTGGAAACAACCATCGTGTCACCAATCTTCATCCCCTGCTTCAGCAAGGTGTGACTGTGACCGTCAACAAACAGGTCAATACCCTTGATGTTGCTTACGATCTTATCAGTGGTCAAGCCACTTGCACCATCAGGATCCATTCCGATGTGACCAAGTACGATGATGTAATCAACATACTGCTTAGCCATATCGATTGCCTGCTGGCCAATCTCGAAGATCTCTTCGTTGGCGAAATACACGCCTTCAACATTCTTCGGATGGGTCTTGGTAGCAGTGTCAGGAGTGGTCAAGCCGACAACGCCAACAGTAAAGTCGTTGAAATTGTAGACCTGATAAGGCTGGAACAACATATATCCATTCTCATCCAATACGTTCGCACTCAAGACCTTGATGTCAGTGTAGTTCTCAGCAATCTCAGCTGCTTCAAGAAGGCGATCTACACCATAGTTGAAGTCGTGGTTGCCGGGTGCTACTGCATCATAGCCAAGCATATCAAGCAAGACACCAACGGTCTCACCTTCGAACATATTGACAACATTGGTTCCATGAGTCACATCACCTGCGTCAAGTACAAGGATGTTATCGGTAATACCGCGTCCAACCTTCAACATGGTAGCAAGCTTTGAATAGCCAACATTGTCTTCACTGGAAACTACACGACCGTGTACATCGTTAGTGTGGACAACAAAGAGATCAAACTCTTTTGCGCCATCAGCGTTTTTCACGATCTCGAATACTCCAAGTGGGTACTCAACTGGCTTGAGCTCCACAGCTACTGGAGCAGGTGCGGGTGCCGGTGCGGGGGCGGATGCTTCTTCCTTAACCACAGGTGCTGGTGCAGGTGCCTCTGCCTTTGCAGGGACCTCTGCCTTCACCATCGGCTTCGGGGTTGCGCCAATCATCGAGACAATGGCTGGATCCTCAGGTACGCTTACCTGCAGGGTGTAGCCCATTGCTCTTGCAAACGGCTCATAAGCCTTGGCAATTGCACTCTTGGCAGGGTCAAGCACATCGGCTGCGGGAAGAATCATCGGTACAACGCTCTTCACCTTTCCGTTTGCTACACTCACCTGCACGCCACCAACGCTCTTCAGCATCTCGTCTGCACGTACAATCAGGGTTCCGTTCACGGTCTTGGCCATTGCAGATCCATTGCCGTCGACGATCAGGTCGATGCCGTCAATGTTCTGGGCTACCATCTCACTGGTGAGATCGCCCTTGCTGCCAAGGTCGCTGAGCACCACGATGTAGTCAACATAATCCTGGGCCATGTCCACAGCATACTGTGCATTGTCCAGAATCAGGTCACTGGTGAAGCTCACTCCCTGGATCGGTTTCGGGGCAACAAGCCCTACCACGCCGACCTTGAAGCCGTTGTAGTTGTACACCTGATATGGCTGGGCAACGAGGTACCCGTTCGCATCCAGTGCATTCGCACTCAACGGAAGGGCCTTCTTCGTCCCGGCAATACCGGTAGCCAGCTGCACTGCCTGTGGGGTGTAGGCATCGTAGCCAAGCTCATCAACCACCTCGGCGGCCAGCATCGCAGCCTCAGCTGGTACCTCGCCGACATTGCCGCTGTTCAGCAGCAACCAGTTGTCGGTAAGTGCACGGCCAGCTTTCAGAGCAGTGGACAGTCTTGCAAGACCAAGTCCGCCGTTCTCGCTGTAAATGTTACCGTTCAGGTCGTTGGTATGTACAATAATCAGATCGAATACCTTCGCTCCGCTATCACTCTTTACGATCTCCTGCACACCATAGGGATACACCAATTCTTTGGGTTCCTCAGCTACCGGTGCTGGTGCAGGTGCGGGTGCCGGTGCGGGGGCGGGTGCTTCTTCCTTAACCACAGGTGCTGGTGCAGGTGCCTCTGCCTTTGCAGGGACCTCTGCCTTCACCATCGGCTTCGGGGTTGCGCCAATCATCGAGACAATGGCTGGATCCTCAGGTACGCTTACCTGCAGGGTGTAGCCCATTGCTCTTGCAAACGGCTCATAAGCCTTGGCAATTGCACTCTTGGCAGGGTCAAGCACATCGGCTGCGGGAAGAATCATCGGTACAACGCTCTTCACCTTTCCGTTTGCTACACTCACCTGCACGCCACCAACGCTCTTCAGCATCTCGTCTGCACGTACAATCAGGGTTCCGTTCACGGTCTTGGCCATTGCAGATCCATTGCCGTCGACGATCAGGTCGATGCCGTCAATGTTCTGGGCTACCATCTCACTGGTGAGATCGCCCTTGCTGCCAAGGTCGCTGAGCACCACGATGTAGTCAACATAATCCTGGGCCATGTCCACAGCATACTGTGCATTGTCCAGAATCAGGTCACTGGTGAAGCTCACTCCCTGGATCGGTTTCGGGGCAACAAGCCCTACCACGCCGACCTTGAAGCCGTTGTAGTTGTACACCTGATATGGCTGGGCAACGAGGTACCCGTTCGCATCCAGTGCATTCGCACTCAACGGAAGGGCCTTCTTCGTCCCGGCAATACCGGTAGCCAGCTGCACTGCCTGTGGGGTGTAGGCATCGTAGCCAAGCTCATCAACCACCTCGGCGGCCAGCATCGCAGCCTCAGCTGGTACCTCGCCGACATTGCCGCTGTTCAGCAGCAACCAGTTGTCGGTAAGTGCACGGCCAGCTTTCAGAGCAGTGGACAGTCTTGCAAGACCAAGTCCGCCGTTCTCGCTGTAAATGTTACCGTTCAGGTCGTTGGTATGTACAATAATCAGATCGAATACCTTCGCTCCGCTATCACTCTTTACGATCTCCTGCACACCATAGGGATACACCAATTCTTTGGGTTCCTCAGCTACCGGTGCTGGTGCAGGTGCGGGTGGAGCCGGCTCTGGCATTGGCTCTGGTTCTGGCACCTCTACGAGCTCAGGAGCGGGTTCAATAGGGGTTACCGGCTCAGGAGCGGGTTCAACAGGAGCTGGGGGGATTGGTTCTACCTTTGCAGTGCTCTTACAGCCAACAAGGGAAAAAGCCAACAAAGCTACCAGCATTGCTGTCATAATTGTTCTTGAAAGACGTTTCACGTGTTTCCTCCTCATGACGTTCTCATGTGTCGTTGTATACGTACTCATCAACACTATAACACACACTACTTGAAACGGATACATTAAAAATGCGGGAAAAATGGTGATTTTCCGGAAGATTTACCAAAAAAACAAGCCTGCGATACTAATAATCACAGGCTAACGGCTATTTTTCTTGATACAAGTTCCTTACATCAAATCTTTGGGCTTGCGAGCAGTATTACCTGATTTCTCGCAATATGCCACATGACGAAGTTTTCCATTTTCGAAAACTGCTTTCATCTTGATAGTACCACCCCAGCGACTGGTCATTGCCTTTGCACCTTCGCGGCGTGCGTTCTTGGATACGTTACCTGCCATATACCTATTCCTCCATACAAATGCTCAATTTCTTAATTTTTTCACTATCATAACGATTATCACGTTACAAGTCAAATGTCTACCTTACCAGTGTATCCAGTTGTTGCAACTTTTACAATCGCTCAATAGAATGTTCTCATGAAAAAAATCCTCTGGCTGCTACGACAGATATTTCTCATCCCAGTGTACCTCTACAAAGGAATTTTGTCACCTTTTTTTGGTGGTGGAAGCTGTCTCTACCACCCTACCTGTTCCTCATATATGGTAGATTCAGTAATAAAGCATGGAATTTTTAAAGGATTTATCATGGGTTTTGCCAGAATCATCCGATGCAGTCGTTGGTTTTATGGAGGGGATGACCCAGTTCCAGACACTTGGTCATGGAAAGCAATAAAGGACGGTTTTACCCTCTTCCGTAAACGCTGATCAGCCAGCAAGTTCCTTTACAAAGGGAATAAGTACAGAAAGAGCATTCTCGTTGTACCCACCTTCAGGAATGATCAGGTCAGCGAAAGCCTTGGTTGGTTCGATGAAATTGAAATGCCCCGGTCTCACAACCTCAAGATACTGTGTACATACACTCTCTACGGTTCTTCCACGCTCTGCAATATCACGTTTCAACCTTCTAATGAAGCGTATATCATCTGGGGTGTCTACATACAGTTTTAAATCCAACAAATCCCGAATGTTGCTATCATGCAGAATCATCAGCCCTTCAATAATCACCAGACTTCTTGGCGCGACATGTATAGTCTCGTCCTTTCTTCGGTGGTGGACAAAATCATACTGGGGCATCTCTATGGCCTTTCCGTCCTTGAGCGTCTTCAGATGTTCATGAAGCAGTTCCATGTCAAAGGCATCAGGATGATCAAAGTTGAAAGCGGTAATATTGGCATTACTGATGAAAGTGGCAGAGCGATAGTAGTTGTCCTGGGGAATAAACACAAAATCTGTGCAAACTTCACTGATCTTCTTAACAATCGTGGATTTTCCTGAACCAGACCCACCGGTAATCCCAATAATTTTCACTTCTTTCATTCGAAGCTCCCTTCAGCCGATTTTCACTCTTTCTACTATAGCTGCACCTAGGATTGCAAGTGGGTGCGAGTACTATTGAACCTATTTCACGCCAAAGGAGAACACTGTTGTATGTTTATAAGGCCTCTCTTTGCTGAAAATACACGAAGGAAACGATTCATGGTTCGGACCGTCGGGATAGTATTGGGTTTCGAAACAGACACCACCATGCTTGGGATAGGCAACCCCACCCTTACCGATATCCTTTCCTTCGAGAAAGTTCCCACTGTACATCTGTACTGCTGGCATGGTTGTTTTTATTTTCATGGTTCTACCTGAAACTGGTTCGTGAATCCATGCAAATTCCACCGGCTTGGTAGTCGGAGTCTGTTCAAGAATGAAACAATGATCATACCCACCTGCTTCTTCCATATCCTTCCCCAATGGTTTCCCCTTGGTAAAATCAAAAGCCGTGCCTTTCACTGGAAGAATGTTCCCAGTAGGAACCAGTTGATCATTAATTTCAAGATATCGATCACAAGCGAGTTTCACCTCATGAGCAGTAATTTCCCCACTGCCAGCACCTCGCAAATTAAAATAGCTATGATTGGTCAGATTGATTGGTGTAGCCTGGGAAGCTGTTGCTTCATACTCAATACGCAGCTCCCCATTTTTAGTGAGCACATAAGAGACGGTACAATTCACATTACCAGGGAATCCACCCTCTGCATCGGGACTGAACAGGCTCAGTACAACCCCAGGATTCCCATCCCATTCAAAGGTCTCAACATGCCAATTCCGCCAACCCCAATTACTCTTCCCACTATGAAGGGAGTTCTCCCCTTCATTGGTTTCTAGGGTATACTGTTTACCTTCCAAGGAGAATGTACCTTTTGCTATACGATTGGCAAATCGTCCGACGATTTGTCCAAAGTAAGTAGTGGAGGTCAAGTTGTCCAATGGATTTTCAAATCCCAGCACAATATCCCTAACCTTCTGATCCCGATCCGGGGTCTTCAATGTCTTGAGATTCGCCCCCAAACTGAGAATTTCAGCGGAGTAAGGTCCACTGGAAAGCGTTATCAGATAAATGGGTTGCCCATCATTGGTCTGGGCGACAACTTGTTTGGTCAACATACTACACTCCCTTGAAGTAATCCTTTCTTGCAACGAGTATACACCCAGCCACTAACGAGAACAACAAAGAATTGGCTGAATACATTACTTGGAGCTGTCATCACTCTTTAAAACAGCGAGGAATGCACTCTGGGGTATCTCGACATTCCCGACCATTTTCATGCGTTTCTTTCCCTCTTTCTGTTTCTCGAGCAACTTACGTTTTCTGCTGATATCACCACCATAACATTTGGCTGTAACATCCTTTCGGAAGGCGGTGATGGTCTCTCTGCTGACAATCGTTCCACCGATAGCTGCTTGGATGGCTATCTTGTACTGCTGGCGGGGAATCTCTCCCCTCAACCGCTCACAGACCTGCTTCCCTCGCAATTGACTGCTTCCCCGAAAAACGAGTTGGCTCAGCGCGTCAACTGGCTCTCCATTGACGAGAATATCCATTCTCACCAAATCGGTCTTTTTGTAGCCAATCAATTGATAGTCGAACGAAGCATATCCACGACTCACAGATTTCATGCGGTCATAGAACTCAAAGAGCACCTCGCTCAATGGCATCTCGTACATCAGCTCGACGCGTTTCTCATCAAGGTAATTCATTCCCACCTGAACCCCGCGTTTCTCCATGCAGAGCGTTATCAGCGGTCCTACGAATTGACTGGGTGTGATGATGTTGGCTTGGATAAAGGGCTCCTCTGAATATTCAACCCGCATCGGATCTGGATATTCAAGGGGGTTGTCAATATTGACAACATCACCGTTCTTCATATGCACGATGTACTTAACTGAAGGGCTGGTAAAGACGATTGACAGTCCAAATTCGCGCTCTATACGCTCCTGGATGACCTCAAGATGCAGCATACCCAAGAACCCACACCTGAATCCAAAACCCAGAGCAGCTGAACTGTCCTTCTCATAGATCAAGGAAGCATCGTTGAGTTTGAGCCTTTCAATGGCACTCACCAACTCCTCGTAGTCGTTGGTATCAACCGGGTAGATTGAACTGAAAACTACTGGTTTCACATCCTTGAATCCAGGAAGAGGTTTCTTCGCAGCATTCTTGACCGTGGTGATAGTATCCCCAACCCTGACATCGCTGATAGTCTTTACACCGGTAATTACGTACCCGACATCCCCTGCATGCAGCGCATCTGTCTTAACCAGACCAAGCTGGAAGAAACCGACTTCCTCAACCTTATAGGGCGTATCGGTATGCATGAAGCGAACTTCTGAGCCAGCCTCCAGGGTTCCGTCGAAAACACGACAGTGAACAATGACTCCACGATATGCATCGTAATGGGAGTCAAAGATCAGGGCCTGGAGAGGGAGGGAGTCTTTTCCTTCTGGAGGCGGAATCTGATTGACGATTGCCTCAAAAAGCTCATCCACTCCTACACCGGTTTTTGCGCTCACCAAAACAGTCTCTTCTGATTCCAAACCCAAGTCATGATCAATCTGATGCAAGCAAGCATCAATATCGGCAGAAGGTAAATCAATCTTGTTGATGACCGGAATGATGGTGAGGTTATGTTCCATGGCCATATACAAGTTTGCCAAGGTCTGTGCTTCGACACCTTGGGAGGCATCAACAATCAGCAAGGCACCCTCACATGAGCTGATTGCACGGCTTACCTCATAGGAGAAATCAACATGTCCCGGAGTATCAACAAGATTCAGCTCATACGTTTTACCATCGGCTGCCGTGTAGGGAATGGTTACCGCTTGGCTCTTGATGGTGATCCCGCGCTCTCTCTCAATATCCATATTGTCGAGCATCTGGTCCTGCGCAGGACCACGAGACACATAGAGCTTTGCTTTTTCAATAAAGCGGTCGGCAAGAGTAGACTTGCCGTGGTCTATATGCGCAATGATGCAAAAATTTCGTGTCAGTGTAATATCAGCTGGCATACTATTCCTTATTCTTTTGTAGCTTCTTCTTGCGTACCAGGTGACTCTTCCTGTCGAGAGGCATCATCAGCCTTCTCTTGCTCAGATGATTCTCCCTGGAAATCGTTGAGAGCTTCGAAACCCAGGAGGATTCTGATCTGTGCATCATCCAGGGTCTCCTTCTCAATCAGTTCGACGGTGAGGGTATCCAATTGGTCCCGATGGGTAGAGAGAACCTTACGTGTCTCTTCCATTGCCTTGTCAAGGATCTTGTGGATTTCTGAATCAATCCTCTTTGCCGTCTCTTCACTGTAATCCTTGTGCTGAGTGATTTCACGACCCAGGAACAACGGTTCAGACTCATCGGCAAGGTTGACGAATCCCAATCCACTCATACCCCACTCTGTTACCATCCTGCGGGCAAGGTCGGTTGCTTGCTTGATGTCATTGCTGGTACCGGTTGTGGTTTCCCCATACACCAGCTCCTCTGCAACATAGCCTCCCATGCAGACCTTTATCCAGTCATTCAACATGGACTGGGTCTTGGTATAGGGATCTCGCTCAGGAAGGCTGACGGTAAGACCAAGTGCACGCCCATGAGGGATGATGGTTACCTTATGTAACGGATCGAGATGCTCAAGGTAGTAGTGAAGCAAGGCATGCCCTGCTTCATGGTAGGCGGTTGCTCTCTTCTCCTCATCAGTCATTGCACGGCTCTTTCTTGCAACACCGAGAAGAATCTTGTCCCGTGCCTCTTCCATCTCACTCATTCCAACTGTGCTCTTGTTCTTCCGAGCAGCAAACAGGGCAGCCTCATTGATCAGGTTTGCCAGATCGGCTCCACTGGTACCAGCTGAACCACGGGCAAGACGCTTAAGATCAACATCCTTTTCCAGTTTGATTTTCCTACAGTGAATCCTGAGAATTTCCTCGCGTTCCTTAATATCTGGTAGATCGACTACGACCTGACGGTCAAAACGACCAGGACGAAGCAAGGCAGGATCCAATACATCAGGGCGGTTGGTGGCTGCCATCACGATGACTCCTGTGGTGGTACCAAATCCATCCATCTCCACAAGAATCTGGTTCAATGTCTGTTCTCGCTCATCATTACCCCCACCGAGACCGCCTCCACGAGTACGGCCAACGGCATCAAGTTCATCAATGAACAGAATACAGGGAGAATGCTTACGGGCTTGTTCAAACAAGTCACGCACACGGGCAGCACCCATACCTACAAACATCTCAACAAAGTCAGATCCACTGGTATGAAAGAACGAAACCCCACTCTCTCCGGCAACTGCTTTAGCAAGCAAGGTCTTACCGGTTCCTGGAGGACCTACCAGCAGAACACCACGGGGAATCTTTGCACCAACCTTGGTAAAGTGGTCAGGATGCTTGAGAAAAGAGACCACCTCCTCCAATTCATACTTTGCTTCTATCTGACCAGCTACATCCTTGAATGTAGTCTTCGTGTCAGTCTCCATGTATTCCTTTGCCTTGCTCTTGCCAAGCGTTGACATCATCTTTCCGTTCAGTCCGCTGGACTGACGATACAACATGATGGTAAATCCAATGAAGATAATCCAGGGAAGCAATTGCAACAGTACTTGCAGGAAAGAAATTTCCTGTACCGAACCTGTTACCGAGACACCCTGCTGTTTCAGTGATTCGAGCAGGGTCTCATCGAAATAAGGTATTCTGGTCTGCGCTGTAAGTCCATTTTTCAATGCAAACCGAATCAGGGATTGTTCCTTGATCTCGACCTGCGTTACCTGGCCAGAATCAACATAAGAGATGAAAGTAGTGTACGGTACTGACTGTTCAGCACCTGCGGCACTATCAAAAAACATATAGGCAAACAGGATTGCCAAGGTGGCAAACACTATCAGGGCAAACCGGTTTTTCGGATTATTCGGGGTCATGAAAGGTGGCTTTTTGTCATTCTTGGGAGGACCTTGCCAATACTGGTTGGGATCCTGGTTGTCCGACTGTTTGTCCGGTCCGTTCTCTTGGCTATCTTTTCTCAATTTCACTGTCATTGTTCCTTTATTCTACTACTATATATATTTGTCAATCTTCGGGCAAGGGGAGCCTTGAAACGGCGTGCCAACCGGTCCCTACCACCATACATACGTGCAAAAACCGCTACAACACCACTACGATCGCACAAGAGAGGAACCGTTGGATGTTTGCTCTTGGAAATACGGTACGAAGAGAGCAATTTGGCTACAGAAACTCTACCAGCTTCCAGCTCAATCCAATCCCCATCTTCTGCTGAGCGTATAACCGCATGATCAAGAGAATCTGCATCAATCCTCAGCAATCTTGTATCTGTTTCACCTTGTAGTGTATCGATACGAAACACTATTCCCCCAGGCAGTAAAACCTCTTGTTCATTACCAGGATGCATCAAGGGAAATAGAAAATGGGGGTCCTGAGCGACTTGGCGCCAAATAACCTGTCCATCAGAAATCAGTACGCTACTGCTTCCGGCCTCGATATGAAAACGGTTGGAGGGGGTACTGGCATCAAGGTGTTCCTGTAACCGCGCAATCATAGCCTGGCGAATACGCTGTGTCCCAGAAGAGCAGACCTCTGCGTACAGGCGATACAACAATCTCTCACGCATCTGTGGCATCACACCGTGATACCAATCCAGGGAAAATCGAACCTCACCCGTGAGTATTTTCACGCGCGAGAGAGCCTCATCTTCCAAAGTCTGCAATACCCCAGCAATATCGGAAAAACGCCTGGACATGATTGAAACTGCATCGTAGGCGTTTGGAAAGAGTGTGAGGATCTGCGGCTTGATGGTATGACGTATCTTATTTCGCAGATAGGCATCTTGTTCATTTGTTGAATCCTCTGCCCACTGGAAGCCTTCGGCTTTTACATAAGCTCTGAGGGTACGATGGCAAAGTGTAAGCAAAGGTCTGATCAGTGTGGCATTGCCAGGGGACGGTGTAAAGGCAGCTGCACCTTTGAGAGAAGAAACCGAGGCTGCCTGAAACAGACGCATCAACAAGGTCTCTATCTGGTCGTCAGCATTGTGTGCAGTAGCAAGATAGGTACAACCATGGTTACGGCATGCAGCATACAAAGCCTCATAGCGCAGCGTTCGTGCAGCAGCTTCAATACCTTCCCCATCCCTTTTAGCGCGTTCTTCAACGCTACCCTTGCCCAAATCAAGAACCTCAAGTCCATATCCCAACCGTTGACAATTCGCAAGACAAAGCTGCAACTCTTGGGACAGCTCTTGCTCTGAACGCAAACGATGATTGACGTAAAAAACAGAAACCTGCTCTTTTGGCAACAAGGCCGAAAGCCCGATCAGCAAGGCAAGTGAGTCACTGCCACCAGAAAAGGCGACAGCAAGGTGCATATCCTCTGAGATGTGCTGAGACGCAAGAAAATGCTGGATTGTCTTAGGAACGATTGCGTCTATTGTAGGCAAGCATTACCTCCTCCGTTGACTTTCCACTGATAAGATCCTGCAGTGCTGAGGAAGCAAGCATGATTCCTTCCTGTAAGGCAAGAGAAGAATCACGTGAAAGGACATGATCCACCACCGACACCCCTTCATCCGGTCTACCTATTCCAATATAGATACGGGTGAAGTTGCTGCTGCCCAGCGAGCTGATAAGACTCTTGAGTCCATTATGACCAGCGCTGCTCCCTCCCCTTCGGATTCTGATCAATCCTGGAGGCAGATCCATCTGATCACAGACTACCACAATTTCTTCTGCTTTCACATCAGGGAAGTAACGCATGACTTCCCCACTCTTATTCATATAGGTTAGTGGTTCAACCAAGGATACAGAACTCCCCACTCTTGCTTGTCTATAAAGACGAAAACAGCGTTTTCTCAGGCGAACCTGAAAAAACGCTGCACAAGCTTCCACTGCATCGAATCCGACATTGTGGCGGGAGTTTGCATACTTGGAACCGGGATTACCCAGACCAAGAATCAACTGCATTGTTCCCCCTACTCTTCCTCGGAAACAACTGCTGCTTCATCTTCTTCCTCAGCAGTTTCGACAACCTCAGCCTTTACTCCCTTGACGGAAGCAACAGTCCTGGACATGTCTTCAAGAACCTTGATGGTTTCTGGGAATTTCATGTCACTCAAGTGCAATGCCTGGTTGATCTCCAAGTGGCTTACATCAGCCTCGATTGAATCGGGCAGATCCTTTGGCAGACACTCAATCTCAATTTCATGGAGAACCTGATCAAGGACACCACCCTCACGGGTCCCAATTGGGCTTCCCTTGAGCACAACGGCAACCAAAGTACGAAGGGATTGACCACGAGTAACCTCATAGAAGTCAACGTGCTTGATCTCCCCACGCATCAGGTCTTCCTGATAATCCTTCAATAATACTTCATAGTGCTTTCTGCCTACAGCAATCTTCAGCAATGCTGTCTCTGAGAAGTGACGCATCTTGTTGGTGAATTCACGGGCATCAAGGGCAATGTGCACAGGATCCTTCTTGCCATAGATAACGGCTGGAATCTGGCCGCCACGAAGCAGGCGACGAGCGCCGGCACTACCGAAATCTTCGGTTCTTGGTTTAGCTTTTAAGCTTCTGTTGATGTCAGACATACATACTCCTTGTACTCTCATTGGCGCATCGTTATTGCATGATGCCCAATTACCATAACATTTGGATATTTAGAATACCACTAGTGTGGGAGTATAGAATGTTTTGGCGTACCAGCACAAGTACTCCACACAATGAAAAAATGAGCAGTCCAAAAGACAGGACTGCTCACTACTGGGAAGGAGGGATTCGAACCCCCGATGCCGGCACCAAAAACCAGAGCCTTAACCGCTTGGCGACTTCCCAACAACGGAAATGACAGTATACCATATTCCCAAGTTTGTCCAGCGGATTGCTATAATTCCTTTTTTTCTGTTTCCTGGGGAGCTTCCTGTGCTTCCTCAGAGTCATATGCATTCATTACCACTTGCTGCAAATGATCTCGGAAGTCGCTGCTGATTGGATGGGCTACATCCTTGAATTCCCCATTGGCCAACTGCCTGCTTGGCATGGCAATGAAGTCTCCTTCCCTGCCCTCTATAATCTTGATATTGTGTACCACAAATTGATTGTCAAACGTTACGGTCACATAAGCCTTCAATTTACCTGCTTGACTGACTTTTCGTACTCGAACCTCTGAAATGTCCACAAGAACCTCCAAACAACCTTTATCTTATTTTCATAACTAAACCGGTTTTCCAGCTCATTACTCCAGTCCCGAACCGCGTCTGTATCTTATCGTAAACAACTTGTACCTGTTTCGTGTCATCACTGACGAAAAACCAACAAGCACCGCTGCCTGTAAGACCACAATATCCATGGCTAGTACTGCATAGCTGTTCAAGTTGGCCATAGAAGTCTTGGTGCTCCACACCTTGTTGAAAATCATTATACAACATACTTTTCCATACCGCAGGTGATTTCTTGAAAACTTCTGCAATCTCCTCACCCGTAGGTCCCAATGAAACAAAACCCCCGCTACGAACTTCGTCAAGCTTGGCGTAGGCAGATGACGTAGATGTAGCAAAAGATGTCGGCATTACCAAGCATAATGCCAAATACCTCTGCGCTATTGGTGTAATCACCTCTCCCCTACCATTCACTATTGCACAGCAATGCGAAGAGAGGAAGAAAGGGACATCGCTACCAACCTGCAGCGCAATATCAGCCAAGGTTTTTTGGTCAAGCGCAGCTTTTCCAGCATATTCCTGCAACAGAAGCAACACTGAAGCAGCATCACTTGACCCCCCACCCAAACCAGCCTGGGAGGGAATACGTTTCTTGCAATCTATCTGTAAAGAGAGGGGTAAACAAGATCGCTCACACCATAGGCGGGCAGCCTTGGTCATAGTATCCTCTCCATCAAGTTGAAACGCTTCCAATCCAGTTACTTCTACCGTTAGCTTGCTCTTCCCCTTAACCGTGATGGAGACATCATCGGCAAGATCCACCAAGGCGAATAAGGAACGGATGGGATGATACCCATCTTGAAACGGTTGGCCAACGGCCAGATGTAGATTAACCTTGGCATAAGCAGCACGCGCAAGCATGGTATCCATGTCCTACAGAGTATCAAAGCCAATGTTGATTGTCTAGTAAGATTTTTTCATAATTGTAAGCTAAGAGCCCTTTTTTTGGGGAATTACACTTCTAAAAGTGACATATTCACCTAGGATATAAAACAAATCTAGAATACAAGCTTATGCATCCTTCCAGAGTCCAAGGGCAATGAGTTGTTCTTGGGTTTTCTCTCGCCAATTTCTATTTGCTTGAGGATTGGCTGGACTGGGGTGAATAATAGAACCTAGTATATATCTACTATCAGATGAAACCACCTGTTGCAACTTCTTAAGGGCATACTTCCCTACCCCTATAAGATAGGTTGGCTGCAACAGTAAGATCAGGTCCATGAGATACCGGTCACAAATTGCCTCTAGGGCCATTCTCTCAACTTTGGGAAGCTTGTCAGGAGTGATATTCTTTGCATATTTGGTTCGCTCCATGAAGGCCAACGGACAATAATTGACGATGGCTATTTCCTTGGAAAACACATCTGCACGTTTATAGTGTTCTTCCATCAATGCCCACAAGCGCTTTCCGCTGACCTCACTTCGTTGCACAGACAATCCAAGCACCGGACGTGATGGATGCTCGATAGAAGGTTTTGCAATAGGTTCATCAAGCTTGAGAAACTGCTTTACTGCACCCACCTCACCGAATGGAATCCCATTTTGGGCCATCCCAAAAGGTCCAGGATTCATCCCAAGCATCAGAGCCTTTACAGGATGAGAGAGATAGGTCCTTACGTATGCTTCATGCATGTTCCATGCATATTGCAAAGGATTATAGATATAAAAATCTCCACTAAATCGCAGTTGTTCCACCTGCCAAGCAAACAGCTCTGTCCGTTGCACGATTTCTTGTGAGTGATTCTGCACCACTGTCCCCCTAGCACAAAAGTCGGTTTGTACCGTATGATACCCCAACATGGCACAAAAGGTTGAGAAACTCAAGGGAATCATTTTTGACAAGGATGGGACGTTGTTTGACTACGCCCAGGTCTGGGAGACTATCCTCAAGGAGGGTATCGCCCTTACCTTCAACTCCATGGGAAAGCAGCACCAGCAGACTGCCAAACAGGCAATGTTAAGCCTGATGGGCATCGATGAAGAGGGGCAATGCATTCCCCGTGGTTTGGTGTTCACCCATCGCAGGGTCCAAATTCTCAGAAGATTCCTGCTCTATTGTATCCGATATCGTGTAAATGCAATAAAGGCCATCAAAGGGTATAATAGAAGTGTCAAGCACAGTGAAGTTCTCCTGAACGAGAAACTCAAGCAGATGGATTTCTCTGTACAACAACGCTTGTTCAGACGATTGAAAGAAGAGGGGTATCATATTGGTGTCATTACCAGTGACAATGCTTCCTCAACGAATCTGTTTCTCTCCTTGATGGGCTTGGAAAAAATGGTAGATTTCATAGCCAGTAGAGACAGCAACTATCGCAGGAAACCCCACAGTGAAGCCTTCAATGCCTTTTGCACACAAGCAGGGATTAATCCCTCCCAGGTGGCAATGGTAGGTGACACACTCACTGATATGCTGTTTGCAAAACGGGCTCAGTCAGGTTATCGGATAGCAGTTCTCACCGGAAGCAATGACAGAAGAAGGCTGGAAAGACTGAGTGACGTTGTCTATGAGGATATATCTTTCCTAGACACTGATAAGAGACTATTTCCTGCCCAATAGTACGTTTTAACTAAGAATCCAATCATTTCCTCTGAAACAATTTAGGCTTTTCTTGACAAATAGGGACCTTTCTGTGAGAATAATCGATAGATTCATATAAACTGCATCTAGTAGATTTCTATCATTCGCATTTCTTTTGGAGATTTCCCTATCATGAAACATTCTTGGGATGACCTTGACCAATATCGCGGTATACTGTTCGAAGGACAGTGGCCAACTATCATTGACTTATTGCTGATCACAGAACAGAAGTTTGCAGGGCGAAACGGTTTCACTGTTTTCAAACCCAACAGGGAAACCCTTACATTCTCTGAAATCCTCCAAGAAGTCACTCGAGTAAGTTCGTATCTACAGGAATGTGGCATAGTAAAAGGTGATCATATCGTCATCAACGGGAAAAACAGCCCAGCATGGGCTATTGCCTATCTGGCAATCCTCCATGCAGGGGCAATCGTTGTTCCCTTGGACAACCAGATGAATACCGACCGTGTCGAAACACTCAGTAGCTTTGTGAATGCCTCGTATATTTTTGCTGATAAGAATGTTCTTGAAGCACTCGACACACGGAAGGAATGGTTCAAGGAATTGAAGGGGTGCTCAACGCTCCTGGGAGAGAGTGAATCATTTCCAAGCATTTCCACCCTAAAAGCGAAGAATACGTATAACCGTATACCGAGCTCAGAACATGACATTGCTTCCATTCTCTTTACCAGCGGCACCACAGGCAATGAGAAAGGTGCCATGCTGACACACGCAAACATCGTAAGCGACCTCTACCAGGCATGTGATGGAACCTTCCTCAGCCTTGATGAAACTGATGTATTGTATGCACTCCTTCCACTGCACCATAGCTATTGCTGTACAGCAGTACTGCTTGAATCTATCAAGCATGGAGCAGAGTGTGTCTTTGGGCAGGATATCGTGGTAAGTAAAATGATCAATGACCTGAGAGAAGGCAAGGTCACCATTTTCATGGGGATACCGCTTTTATACAACAAGTTGCTTGCAGGTATCATGAAACAGGTCAAGAAAAAAGGATTATTGGTCAATACCTTGGTACATACCATGATGGTGATCAATGGTTTTACCAAGAAACACTTGCATTGGAATCCCTTCCGGAAAATCTTCAACAAGCTACTGCTCAGCAAGATTGGTTTGGACCGGAATAATTTCCTCATCTGTGGTGCTGGCCCGCTCGCTCCAAAGGTCTTCAAACAGTATCAACAGCTTGGGCTTGATTTCATCCAAGGCTATGGACTTACCGAGACGAGTCCAATCCTTACACTCAACCCAATCAGCCACTTCAAAGTGGAATCCGTTGGCATGGTGTTCCCCTTGGTGGAGATGAAGATCGCAGAGCCTGATGAAAACGGAGTGGGAGAAATCCGGGTCAAGGGTCCAAACATCACCCAAGGCTATTACAATGACCCGGTCCATACCGCTGAACTATTTGATGAAGAAGGCTACCTGAAGACAGGTGACCTTGGATATCTCGACAAGGAAAACTACCTCTATCTCAAGGGCAGGGCAAAAAACATCATTGTCACCGAAGGTGGCAAGAATGTATATCCTGAGGAGATTGAGGATCTCTTCCAACTGTACAGCCAGGTGGAGCAGATACTCATACGTGGATACCAAGAAAAGAAAAACATACCCAGCGAGCTGATCGAAGCGGTGATTTACCCCAATGCTGAGTACTACCGAGAACACACGGTTCCCGTGCAGGATGATCTTGAGCGGGTAATCAAGGAAGTCAATCAACGTGTTTCAGGGTATAAGAAGATTACCAAGCTCACCATTACCAATGAACCGATGGACATGACAAGTACCAAAAAGATCAAGCGCAACAAGGTGACTGCATAGTAGTTTCATGGTACTATAGCCTCATGAAAATACTCATTTCCAACGCACTCATCATACCAATGACCAAGGAAGGTTTGAGCCTTCGTGGTGATATCGGTATTGATGGGAAACATATTGTATTTGTCGGAACGGGAGACCCCTCCTTCAAGGCCGACCGTATCATTGATGGATCCTCATTCCTTGCAATGCCTTCCCTGATAAATGCCCATACTCATGTGAGCATGGGGCTGATGCGCAATTATAAGGACTCCCTGCCAACACTACAGGCATGGCTTGCTGAAATCTTCCCGATCGAAGGAAAGCTCACTACAGATGACGTACTGGCTGCCAGCCGTCTTGGCATTATTGAGCTTATCCAGAGTGGGTGCACCATGTTCACTGACATGTACTTTGAACCCCAAGCAACAGCACAGGCTGTGATTGAAGGCGGTATCAGGGGAAGCATAGGGGTAACGCTGTTCGGCGATCTTGAAGAGAACAAAGCCCGGGTAGAAGAGCGGGAGAAATTGCTGGCTCCCTACGTTGCACAAGCCGAAGGCCGTCTCACCCTCAATGTCGCCCCTCACGCTATCTATACCTGTACCCAGGAGACCTACCAATATGCAGCATCTTGGGCGCGACAACATGGAAGGGTATTCCATACACATCTCAGCGAGACCAAGAAAGAGGTGGATGACTGCATAGCACAGACCGGGATGACCCCTCCAGCCTATCTGGCAAAGATTGGCGTCTTGCAGGATGTGAAAAGCATCCTGGCTCATTGTGTTCACTTGAGCAATGAAGATATTGATCTTCTCAAGTCGTTCGACACCACCATTGTGCACAACCCAAGCAGCAATCTCAAACTATCCAGCGGCATTGCTCCGATAGCCTCTTATCTCCATGCAGGAATTCCAGTTGCACTCGGCACCGATGGGGCAAGCAGCAACAACAACCTCAACATGTTCGAAGAGATGCATATTGCCAGCCTTCTCGGGAGAGTAGTTGATACAGAAAGCGAAAAACTTACACCGTATCAGGTATTGGAGATGGCCACCAAGGGAGGAGCGGAGGCTATGGGAGTCGAGGACAGAATAGGTACACTGGAAGCCGGTAAGGAAGCAGACCTTCTGCTCATTGATTTGAAGAAGAGCCACCTTACCCCGCTTAATGACCCATTCAGTGCGTTGGTCTATGCAGCACAAAGCGCTGATATCGATACTGTCTTCTGTCAGGGAACCATCCTCATGGAACAACACAAAGTGCAAACCCTGAATGAGCATACAGTGATGGATGAAGTGCAGGAAAGATGGGCCGATGTACTTAGACGCTAGCAAGGAGAATTACATGGATGAATCATTTGTAACGCTCATATTCAAGAACGATACGCTTACCTTGATCGATCAGCGTATCCTGCCTACTGAAGTATCGTATGTGGATTGCAAAACGTATGAGGAAGTTGAGTTCGCCATCAGGGATATGATCATACGAGGAGCTCCGGCGATTGGAGCTGCTGCCGCATACGGAGTGTATCTGGCAGCACTTCAGTGCCCCGGGGAGGCAGATTTCAGGAAAGCCTGTGAATTTCTCAGCCTTGCTCGGCCTACCGCAGTCAATCTTGGTTGGGCGATCAACCGAATGCTGGACATCTATAATCGCAACAATACGCTACCAAGGGAAGCACTCCTGAATGCATTGCTCAATGAGGCTGATGCCATCAGGGAAGAGGATATCAAGACCAACAAGCAAATGTCACGTATCGGTGCCAGAGTCGTTCCCAATAAGGCAACCATCCTCACCCATTGCAATACCGGAGCATTGGCTACAGCAGGCTGGGGAACAGCTCTTGGGGTCATCAAGACAGCGTTCTACGACAATAAAGACATCTTTGTGTATGCCGATGAAACACGACCGAGATTCCAGGGTGCTCGTCTTACTGCCTGGGAATTGATGGAGGCAAAAATCCCCTCCAAGCTTATCCCTGACAGTGCCGCAGCGACACTGATTCGGGATGGAAAAATTGATTTGGTTATCCTCGGTGGAGACAGGGTAGCCGCGAACGGTGATGTTGCGAACAAGCTGGGAACCTTTGCCCTGTCTGTCATCTGCAAAGCCTATGGAGTACCTTTCTACAGCGTAGTCCCAATATCCACCATCGATTTCTCAATTCCCGATGGCTCCGCCATCCCCATCGAGGAGAGGGAAGCAGAGGAAGTCACCCATATACAGGGAGTCCAAGTAGCACCAAGTGGGATGGATGTCTTCAATCCTGCTTTTGATGTTACCCCTCACCAGAATCTCACGGGAATCATAACAGAGAAGGGTATCATCTATCCTCCTTTCAAGGAGAATATTGAACGACTAAGGCAAGGGGAGACACTTTAGAAACGTATAGGCAGTGGATACCCGTTCCACTGCCAATTTTTTTATGTTTTTTTTGGACAGGAGTGATTTTGTGGATATGACAAAAAGAGGAACAATCCATTGCGGTCCTCCTCAGTCATTTTTATTATGCCATGCCATTTACGCATACCGCAAAATCCCCTACCCTATTTTTCGGTTTTACGAAAGGCTTTACCAATTTCTCCATTTTCTATACCATCATATACAGATTATGTATATTTATACAAAGAGAGGAGCAATACCCAAATGCACGAAGCAACACAACAGATCCTTGACCACGTAAAGCAAGTCGATCCCAACCAGCCGGAATTTTTTCAAGCTGTAACCTCATTCATGGCCTCAATCGATCATTTGGTTGATGATCTGCCTCAGATTGTATATCACAAGGTCCTTGATAGGATGGTTGAACCTGAACGTGTCATCACGTTCCGTGTTCCCTGGGTAGATGACGATGGACAGCTGCAGATCAACCGCGCATTCCGTGTTCAGATGAATAGCGCAATTGGACCTTACAAAGGTGGACTGAGATTCCACCCCTCAGTTAACCTGTCGATCCTGAAATTCCTTGCATTCGAACAGACCTTCAAGAACAGTCTGACTGGCCTAGCCATGGGTGGAGGTAAGGGCGGAAGTGACTTCAACCCCAAGGGAAAGAGCGACAACGAAGTCATGCGTTTCTGCCAGAGCATGATGACCGAACTCTCACGCCATATTGGTGAGGACACTGATATTCCAGCAGGTGATATCGGGGTCGGGGGTCGAGAAATCGGATACCTCTACGGGCAATACAGGAGGATGAAAAATCGTTCTGTCGGTATCTTGACCGGCAAGGGACCCACCTTTGGCGGCTCCTATATCCGTCCGGAAGCAACGGGCTACGGATTGGTCTATCTTTCAGCTGCTATTCTGGAAGGCAAGGGGAAGAGCCTTCAAGGAAAGACCTGTCTTGTCAGTGGCAGTGGAAACGTTGCACAATACACCGCTGAAAAGCTGTTGCACATGGGTGCAAAACCGATCAGCATGAGCGACTCATCGGGTATTCTCATCGATCCTTCCGGAATTGATGAGAAGAAACTAGCCTACATCAAGACTCTGAAAAATGTAAGAAGAGGAAGAATCAGCGAGTATGCCCAGCAGTTCAAGGAAGCAACCTACATCCCCCACAATGGCTCAAACGATGCCAATCCTCTGTGGGATGTAAAAGCTGACTATGCTTTCCCTTGTGCTACCCAGAATGAAATCAATGGGAATGATGCCAAAAACTTGGTAGCTAATGGGATTTCATTGGTAGGAGAAGGTGCAAATATGCCTACGACATTGGAAGCCGATGATATCTTCAAGGAAGCAGGTGTTTTACATGCTCCTGGAAAGGCAGCCAATGCCGGTGGTGTTGCAGTCTCTGGATTGGAGATGGCACAGAACAGCCAGAAGCTCCAATGGACTCCTGAACAGGTCGACCAGCAGCTTCAACAGATCATGAAAAACATCTACGCTTCCATCAGCCAGGCAGCAGATAAGTACAGCACACAGGACAACTTCGTCGATGGTGCAAACATTGCTGGATTCCTGAAAGTAAGCGAGGCCATGATTGCCCAAGGATATGTGTAATAAACTCATGCTTTCACTTTACGGCAGGCTGAAAAGCCTGCCTTATTTTTACCTGTACCCTATTAGGAATAAAACCCACTGTACTACCGGTGAAATTTAGGGTATCATGGAAAGCAAGGAGAATAGCTATGAAAGATCAGATTTTCTACATTTGTAAGCACTGTGGCAACATTGCTGTGAAGGTTGTTGACAGAGGTCCGAAACTCTCTTGCTGTGGCGAGGAGATGGCCCCCTTGAAGGCAAACACCGTTGATGCAGCCCAGGAGAAGCATGTTCCTGTTGTAAGCATTGAAGGGAACAAGCTGAGTGTGAATGTAGGTTCCGTGGATCATCCAATGACCCAGGAACACCACATCGAATTCATCTATGTCCAGACTGAAAAGGGTGGCATGAGAAAGGCTCTCCCTGTTGACGGAAAGCCACACGCAACCTTTGCCCTCGATGAGGACAAGGCTGTTGCTGTTTACGAGTATTGCAACCTACATGGACTCTGGAAGGTCGATCTCTAGGATTGTACCAACGTTTCCACCAGCTTGGCTTCCAAAGCCAACAGTGATGCATCACCGATATTCCTCGCATTGCGGGGAATATCTATTTTTTGGTACAACAGTGGTTGATTTGGGTCACCCAGACAACATACAGCATCTCCGAGCAAGATGGCTTCCTTAGGGTCATGAGTGACAAACAATGTAGTCTTTGGACACTCTTCCCATAACCTGATGAAAGAATGCACCAGAGCATACTTCAATTTGATATCCAAGCTCTGGAAAGGCTCATCGAGCAACATGAGATTACACTGGTGAGCAAAAGCCCTCGCAATCGCGACACGCTGCCTCATTCCACCTGAGAGCTGATAAGGATAGAGAGAGAGACTCTCCTGCAGCCCTACAAGACCAAGATAGTGCAGGGCACGCTCCTCCCTCTCTCGTCTCTCCTTGCAGGAAGATCGAAGGGCAAGCTCGACATTCTCATATACGGTACTGGAGGGAAGTAGTCTTGGCTCCTGGAAGAGATAACTGATTACCCCTTGCTCAACATCTTCCTTTTCAATTGTCCCTTCATCTGGTTGCAACAATCCGGAAGCCATCTGCAACAAGGTTGTCTTTCCTTCACCTGATGGCCCGACAACAGAGAGTATCGTTGAAGGAGGTACCTCAAGACTGAAACGATCGAAAACCTGGTTCTCACCGTATCGCTTGGAGATATTCAAGAAACGCATGGAACCCTCCTAGCATCGAGGCGATGCTTCAGAGCGCCGATTCCATCCACCACGAAGGCAAAAACCAGATCTCCAAAGGCTGTAAGGAAAACGGCGATCAAGGTCCAGGAGAGCACCCTGTCAGTCTCCAGCTGTACTTGGGCAAGTTGCATTCTTGAACCAACACCATACTGAGGGACCGTCAATACCTCTGCTGCGATCACCACTTTCCAGACCATGGAAAGCGCAGTCTTGGCACCAGTAACAAAGAAAGGAACTATGGAAGGAATAATGAAATGTACCAGCTTTGTCTGTTTTGAGAATCCATAGAGGTCACACATCTCATCGAGATTGGAATCAAGTTGTCTCACTCCCATCTCCATCTGTACAAACATTACCGGAAACCCCATGAGAAATGCTGAGAACAATGGTACCGTTCCACTGGAAAACCAGATAAAGGCAAGCAGAATGATACTCATAACTGGTACCGCTTTCAGTGTCGTGACAAACGGTTTCAAGAAGGTGGAGAGCAAGGTGAACCTACCAGCAAGCACCCCAAGGATTGAAGCACTCACGAGAATGATCAGGAAACTTTCCAATGCCCTGAGAACAGTGAACAGCACATTTGCAGTAAAAACCGGTTCGCGTACCAAGCCAAGCAAGGTAGTTAAAACCGGTCCTAGACTGGGAAGCAGAATCTGACTATCGATCCACATGGAGGCAACCTGCCAAATGATGAGCAGGATTCCCGAAGCAAGAAGAAGTACCAGATTCCGCTTCATAGAACGCATGTGCTACTCCTTACAGATATAAATTGTCTGCAGGAACCGCACCACCGATGGCTGCTGGACTGAAGGAATGGAGGAACCTGTAATAAGCCTGTACTTCCTCTTTCGCTTCCTGACTGGGCACAAATACCAAGTTACAGAAAGGAATGGAAGGAGTAGCCAATGCAGCCTTCATGATCCCTGCTTCTTCAATCGCCTTTCCAGCTGCTTGGGGTTCTGCATTGACCCATGCAACAGAGTCTTCATAGGCTTTAAGGATATCCTCTAGTGCTTCCGGATGTTTCTCTGCAAACTGTTCACTTACCACCATAACACTCATTGGATAGTTTGCAACTCCAGAAAGCTCTTCATAGAGCTCCTGGACATCAACAACTTCTTTTGCTCGCTTACTCCCATTCAGAATCATGGAAACAAACGGCTGTGGCAACATGACCAGGGACACCTTTCCAGCAATGGTCAGCTGTGCAAGCTGTGCAGGACTGGCTACAGAATAGTCAAGGATTACATCCACTCCAGCCTCAAGACCAGCTTCCCTGAGCAACAGCTGGGCCATCTGATCGGGAGTGGAACCAGCACCTGGTACATGTACCGTTTTTCCCAGTAGATCGTCCACACCTTGAACCGATCCATCACTGGAAACTACGCTGAGCATCCCATTACCGATAACTGCAGCAAGCTTGATCTTGACTCCCTTATTGTAAATATTCGCAGCAAGATTGGAAGGAAGACAGGCAAAATCGAGCTCCCCATTGGCCAGGCGGGCTACCACTTCATTGGGGGAAGGGAATACCTGCATTGCAATCTGAATATCCTCGGTGATTTTTCCACCATTCTCATTCAGGGCAACAGAAGAAAATCCAGTAGGTCCGGCCATGACAGCGAACTGAACTTCCAATGGCGAGTCAACCGGAGTCTCAGCAACCGGCTGTGCCCCGATTGCCACCATGGCAAGCAGGGCTACGAAAACAAGACTGATTCTGTGTTTCATCACATATCTCCCTATAGAAAGAGGGGGTAATCCCCCTCCTTCACTTATTCAACACTGATACGGAAATACCGCTTCTTTCCAGCACGGAGAATCAACTCCCCGTACTCATCCAGATAGGAGGAGTCGATGAGTGTCTTGGGATCCTCAACACGATGTTCCCCGATCCATGCGCCTCCACCTGTTACCAAGCGGCGTGCATCACTGTTGGTTGCAGCCAAGTCAGTCCGGCTGAACAAATCCAGCACACCAATACCCGAGTCCAGCTCTGCCTTACTGATGGTCAGTGAAGGCATTCCTTCGCGGCCATCGATGCCCAGATTGGCGCCATTGAACATGGCCTTTGCTGCAGTTCTTGCCTTTTCAGCCTCTTCTACTCCATGAATGATCTTTGTCTGTTCATAGGCAAGACGGTCTTTTGCATCATTGATATTGACGTTCTCTCCCTCATACTGGGCAATTTCCTCAAGAGAGAGGAAGGTAAAGAGTTTGAGGAACCTCACCACATCTGCATCGTTGACATTTCTCCAGTATTGGTAGAAATCATAGGCACTGAAAAGTTCGGGATCAAGGAAAACCGCACCCTTCTCGCTCTTGCCCATCTTGTGTCCATCGGCGCGGGTGATCAGGTTGAATGTCAGACCATAACATTCAGGACCACCAAGTTTTCTGATCAACTCGATGCCACTGACAATATTCCCCCACTGATCATCCCCTCCAATCTGCAGACGACAGCCATGATCACGGCTGAGAATATGAAAATCGTAGGATTGCAACAACTGATAGTTGAACTCAATGAAGGAGAGCCCACGCTCAAGACGTTGCTTGTATGATTCAAAGGTGAGCATCCTGTTCACCGAGAAATGTTTTCCAATCTCCCGAAGGAAGGTGATATAGTTCAATCCATTGAGCCAGTCTGCATTATTCAATGCAATAGCTTTTCCTTTTCCACCCTCCGGCTGCTCGCTGAAGTCAACAACTGTTCCGAGCTGTTCCTTGATGGAAGCACAGTTCTTCTCAATCTGCTCAACAGTGAGCATCCTTCGCATCTCTGTCTTTCCTGAGGGATCCCCGATCATGGCAGTTCCACCACCGACAAGCGCGATTGGATTATGCCCGGCGTTCTGCAGATGGTGCATGGCAAAGAACGGCACCATATGACCGATATGTAGGCTCTTACCGGTTGGATCTGCACCTACATAGAACGTTACAGGGCCTGCATCCATCAGGTCACTGAGCGCATCGTAATCGGTACATGCTTTGACGAACCCTCGATCGATCAGGGTCTGTAATGCTTTATTCATTATACTACTCCACTCGCTTGTATGCTTTGTTTGCTTCCTTGATTGTGGCAACCAAATCCGTGATACTTACCCTGCTCTGTTCCATACTATCCCTGTATCGAAGGGTAACCGTATTGTCTTCCAAGGTTTGGTAATCAACGGTAACACAGTATGGGGTGCCGATCTCATCCATTCTTCGGTATCTACGCCCGATTGCGCCACTGACATCGAAGAAGGTTGAGAAGTCATCTCTCATTTCCTTTTCGAGCTTGGAAGCAAATTCCGCGATTCCGTCCTTCTTGACCAGAGGAAGGACCGCAACAGTGACAGGAGCAATATTCGGATGGAAGTGCAGCACCGTCCTGACATCTCCCCCTTCCAAGGTCTCTTCCTCATATGCATCACTGAGTGCCATCAATACATTACGGGTCAAGCCAGCTGAGGTTTCCACAACATAAGGGATGTAGCGCTGGTTATCCTCAGGATCAAGATAGGTAAGATCTTTTCCACTGAATTTCTGATGCTGTCCCAAGTCATAATCGGTCCGGTTATGGACACCCTCAAGTTCCTGCCAGCCCATTGGGAAGAGGAACTGAATATCATAGGCATCCTTTGCGTAGAAAGCCAGCTCGTCTGGGCCATGCTGATGCCACCTGAGACTGCTTGGCTTGATACCCATCTTATGATAGAAAGCCATCCTCTGTTCACGCCAATAGCCGAACCATTCCTCATCCGTTCCAGGTTTGCAGAACCACTGCATCTCCATCTGCTCGAACTCACAAGAACGGAAGATGAAATTCTTCGTGGTGATTTCGTTTCTGAAGGACTTGCCTACCTGTGCAATTCCGAAGGGAACCTTCACACGGCTTGAGGAAACCACATTCTTGAAATCTGCATAGATTCCCTGCGCAGTCTCAGGCCGAAGGTAGATTGTGGAGCCACCGTCCAGATTTGCGCCAATGTGGGTCGCAAACATCAGGTTGAAATTCCTTGGTTCGGTAAAACTATCGCGGGTACCACAGGTAGGACAAGCGCCGCCAAGATCGATCTGATCAGCACGGAATCGTGACTTGCACTGCTTGCAGTCAACCATGGGGTCACTGAAGTTGGACACATGGCCACTTGCTTCCCAGACTCGGGGATGCATGAGGATGGAAGCATCCAATCCTACGATATCGTCATGGATCTGGGTCATCTCTTTCCACCAGAAATCGCGAATATTGTTTTTCAGCTGAACTCCCAGTGGCCCGTAATCATAAGCGCCATTCAAGCCACCATAAATTTCACTTGACTGAAAAATAAACCCACGTCGCTTACATAAGGAGACAATCTTATCCATCGTTACTTCTGCCATTTGCTTATACCTCTCTCTTCAGCACGTCCAACGCTGTTTCAATTCGTTTATATGTCTCTTCCTGGCCCAATAGTTTGATCGAGTCAAACAGGGGAAGGCTAACCGTACTACCGGTGAGGGCTACCCTCAAGGGCATGAAGACCCCGTTCACCTTGATATCCAATTCATCAGCCAGGGAAGCAATCTCCGCTTCAATTTCCTCTTGCTCCTTGCCTGTATCAAACCCTTCCTTAAGCTTTGCATAAGCTCTCTCCAAGGCAAGGGTTGCAGTAGCCAGGTCCACCTTTTTGGCAGCGAACAAATTCACATCCTCATAGGTGGGTGTCTCAAAAAGGAACCTACTCAGATCTACAATGTCACTGAGTACCTTCAGCCGCTCCTTACTCACTGCCGTGAGAGCAAGCATGTCGCGCTTCTCATGTTCCTGTAGGGGAAGCGTGACAAAGCCAGCTTTCTCCATGTAGGGAAGCAACAGCTCCAAGAGCTCTTCATCACCTTTCTGACGGATATATTGTCCATTGAACCAATCAAGTTTCTTGTAGTCAAATATCCCAGGAGCCTTATTGATCTTCTCCAGAGTGAAGAGTTGTTCAAGCTCATCCTTGCTGAAAAACTCTCTCTGTCCATCGTAGGACCATCCTACCATGCTTACATAGTTCATCAAGGCCTCAGGCAGGTATCCCTTCTCACGGAACTCCCGCACAGCAGTCGAGCCGTGACGCTTGCTGAGCTTCTGTCCGTCCTTGCCCATAACCATCGGAAGATGGCAATACAAGGGAGGCTCCCAACCAAAAGCTTCATAGAGAATGATGTGCAGAGGACCGGAGGGAATCCACTCTTGTGCCCTCATAATATGCGTAATACCCATCATATGGTCATCAATGACGTTTGCCAGATGATAGGTGGGAAATCCGTCACTCTTGAGCAGTACAGGATCAGGACTGACATCCTTGTTCTTTCTAGAGATATCACCCATGAGCACATCGTGGAAGGTTGTCTTACCCTCAGAGGGTACCTTCAGACGGATGACGGGTTTTATGCCTTCATCCTCATACGCCTTACGCTGTTCGGCGGTAAGATTACGGCAGTGGCGGTCATATCCCTGCTGCTTACTCTTCTCTTTTTGTTGCTGTTCACGCAAGGCTTCCAACCGCTGGGGAGTACAGTAGCAGTAATAGGCCTTGCCTTCATCTACCAGTTTCTCAGCATACTGCTTGTACAGGTCGAAACGCTCGCTTTGGATATAGGGACCATAATCTCCGCCGACCACGGGACCCTCATCCCATGAAACACCCAACCATTCGAGCGTGTCATATAAGTCCTGCAAGGACTCATCACTGTAACGCTCACGATCGGTGTCTTCCACACGTAAAATGAACTTGCCTTCGTTTGCACGGGCAAAGAAATAGTTGAATAATGCGGTCCTTACCCCACCGATATGTTGCAAACCGGTCGGAGAAGGTGCATAGCGTACTCGTACTTCCATCAGGATACACTCCTCTCAATGCTACTGTTGTACCGTAAATCAGAGATTATAGCAACACAGATGATAGGACAGGAGTCCAGTATTTAGACACGTGTCCCAATAGTGGGCTTTCCTGTTGACCTTCTTGGCGTATTTCGATACGGTACACTCAATTGAACGGAGGAACACAATACTGATCAACCCAACGATACCAGCCTTTTTTGCAGGGGGAAACACCTCCCTCACAAACCTGTTTAGGTTGCCTGTTACCCTATTTACTACGTTATACACTTCCAAATATCTCAGCCCTTTCAATCAGCTTTCCAGCTTTCCAACTGAACTGCTGTTCCTACTCTTTTCTCTTATCAGTTTTCTACTCGCATACAACATCCAACGAACCTGCAGACCGCGTTATCTTCGCGAGCATGAACTGCTGGTAAGTGATATTCTTGCTCATGAGGAGTTCCTCAAACTGAAAGAGTATCATCATCATGCAGGTCATATCTATGACCATGTCACCAGGGTAAGCTACATCTCATACCGTATCAGCAAGGCTTTAGGGCTGGATTATCACGCTGCAGCACGGGGAGGTTTGCTCCATGACTTCTTCCTCTATGACTGGAGGGAACGAAAGAGCCAGGATGAGAAGCGCTCATCCCACGGAAAGGAACACCCTTATATCGCTTTGGAGAATGCACAGAAGTACTTCACAGTGAATGCAAAGGAAGCTGACATCATTGTCAAACATATGTTCCCAAAGACCCTCTCTCTTCCCAGATATCGGGAGAGTTTCATCGTAAGTCTCAGCGACAAGATTGCTGCAGTCTACGAATATTCCCTAGGACTCAAACGCTCCTAACGTTTTCCTTCTATCCAGGAAACCACCTCAGCCATGGCCCTATCCTGGGCCTTCTGATTCTTGTCGTAAGGCATGAGGTGTCCGATATCTTCAATATGCAGGTGTTTGTTTACCCCTTTGCTCTTGCTGGTAACCAACATACAGGCTTCCTGGGGAATGGTGGGATCCTTTCCTCCGCTGATAGCCAATGTATCTGATCCTAGGTGATCGATGCAGGCAACCGCTTGCTTTCGAACCCGTTCCAACTCCCAAATTCCTGATGGAAACTGATAGGACCAATACTGAGACCCCAGATATGCATCGTCATCGGGATCTCCCTCATAGTAGAAGTGATATTCTGGATCACCCTGCCAGGAGACCTTGCGTTTCTTGATGAAATGCTTCAGCAACCAAATGGTCTTCCTCGGAATAGCGGGAATCACCAGAGCCGGAGCAAGCAGAACCAACGTGTCGGCAGAGAATGCATCAGCAATGATGGTGGCGATGGCTCCGCCCATGGAGTGACCAACCACAGAAACCTTATCATACCTACTGGAAAGATGAGCATAGGCATCATAGGCAGTTCCAATCCAGTCCTCTGCCTTGGAAGCGAGAAAATCCTTGTTGCTTGTACCATGACCCGGGTAACGGGGACAATAGACATCATACCCCTTCTCGAAGAGATCAATACCTGGCCTGATCAGCTCCCCAGGATACCCAGTGTATCCATGACAGAGCAACACGGCCTGCTCCGCTATCTCGTCATGGACCATTGCCCATGCCCTGGCACTTTTTCTGACAGGAGACTGGTCCTGATAGTGCTTTGCTGAAAAATCGGGTACTTCATAGGTTATATGCATAAAGCTTCCTCCTACCAACTCTGTTTCAAAAGGTTCAATAAGTCTATGCGGCTCCTGACCTGGGTCTTCCCATAGATGTTTGCCACATGGTTATTCACCGTATTTGCGCTGATCCCCAATTCACCTGCAATCTCCTTATTGGTCAAACCTTTGCTGATCAACTGTATGACCGAGAATTCTCTCTCTGTTATATGATACTCCTCTAGATCCCAAAGGCTCAATTCAGTCTTTGGTGTCTGAGCACCATCATCACGGCCAATCCTTACGAATGTGATGAACAGGAATGTCATAATTGTGATGGAAAGTGCGAGGAAGTAAACACCAAAAAGGAATGGCTTAAGCGCAGGAAAGAAGAGCGCCAACAGAATTGCCGGTACCATGGAAGCACTCACGATGATGATGGCAAGCGCTGAAGCTCTGGCGGTCTTGTTCTCAATCGTCTTGATGTTCCTCGACATGACTATCAGACTGAAGCCCATGACGAAAACAAACACAAAAAGCATCGTCTGGTCCAATACCATCTTTCCCGTGACCTCCCTGGCAATCCCCAATCCAAGATAGATGGCAGCAAGGGAAAAAAACAATCCTTTGTATGGATTTCTCCACGGGTGGGCAATCACCCAGGTTGTAAAGTACGGGATAAAGACGATAAGGAAGGCAAGATCAGCAAGAAACACTGAAGTGATGATGATCGATACTACCGTATAGGCAACTCCACTGAGGAACATCTGGCTGAGCACCTGTAGTGCCAAGAGCATCATACATCCCAGAAGGGATGCATGACAGACAATAAAATAGGTTGCCCAACGCTTTGCGTTCGCAAGGCGGTACACGATGGCCAAGGCCAATGTCATACACCCTAGACCGAACGCAAGCATGTAGACCAGCAGCAGTATTCCGCTCACTGTCCTATCCTTTATTCTTGTTCAGGCCCAGGCGCTTCTGATTGTGTGTCAGATCAGCCAACCCGCATATATCGGTGATATCATTCAGCAATGCCACCATGTTGGTAGGGGCCAACCCTACCTGCGATGCTGCGAGCGCATTATAGGAAGATGCATTCACGGCAGCCTTCGACTTCGCTGAATAGAGCTTAAGATGCAGGTCAAGTCCTTCATCCAAGAGATAGGACGCATCCCCCCTGAAGGCAGGGAATTGCTTCGAGAGTGCACTCTCGATCAGAGCAGGATCATTAACAAAGCCCTTGGGAGTCTGCAAGTGCAACAAATACCATAAAGGCAGGGAAGGATTGTTCCAAGCCAGACGAACCTTTTTCTTCTCTGCAAGGGGCATTATTTTCTTTACGTCCTGTACAGAGACATTCAGGTCTACGAAACCGAAGACCAACCATACGCTACTGTACTTCTCCTTGTTCCGCATTTGACCAGCCAAGGTGATCAAGTGGGCAAGATCCTTGTATTCAGGTTCCCATACCACCGTCATATTTGCATAGCGGCAGTCCTTGCGCATCTGGGAAAAGTAGAGGGCTTCCGCCTCGGTTGCTGTAACCACCAGTACGGTCCTGCGTGGTTTTTGGGATATGCGTTTGCGTGCCATTATTACTCCTCCTTATCCTTGCTTGTGTCCACAAAAGAGAACTCAGAGAGAATCGGAAGAGCTCCGAATGCTCCATTCATGTACTGACTCTGCGTCTTGTCCTTGCTTCTTGAATACTTGAAATTGGCCAGACTGAAATATACGGTGGCACTCTCACTATTCTTTTCGGCAAAGTAGACACCATCACGCCTGAGCAATCCCGGCTTGAGCAGGGAGGGGTTGCAATCAACCACAAGCATCTGGGAACCATACCCCAAATTGCTTGCCTCAAATATATCCACAATGTGACAGAGAACATCAGGATGCAACAACATGCCAAAATCATCGATCACCAGTGTCTGATTCCGGGTGAAGGCATCAAAAAAGGCAACCCCCATAAGACACAGGCGCCTGAGGCTCAAACTCTCCAAGGAGAAATAGGAAGCATAGTGTTGTGTAACATTGGTATGGACAAAGATGATTCTCTCATCCTTGACCCTGATGTCACGGATGTCGGTGATATCAACACTCCAGAGGAAGTTGATCAACTGCTGGACCCACTCAGGATGTTCACTCAAGCGGTTGATGAGATATTTCTCACTGATGTTTGAAACACCCATAGGGAGCAGATGCAGGCTGTCACTCAACCAGGTATAGAGCAAAGAGGTGGTATCACTGCCCTTCTGGGCAGAAGCTCCCAGGAATGAGTGCTTCTCATCAACCTTCCCAACCAATCGCTTCTTATCACCACGATACATCTTGCCCCAGCGATACTTGTAGGTCAGTTCTTGCTCATCGAGGAGGATACTGTTCTCATCAACCTTCCTTTCAAACATCATTCGTTTTGAACGACCAATGAGATGATAGAGGGATTCCTCGAAAATTTTTTCCCGGTCGCTGACCAATGTGTACTGAGCAATGGTTGGTTCCCCACTCTCTTCATCACGATCTACCAGTACTCTGATAATAATGGTTGCTGGTTGTCCCTTCTCCTCGGAATAGGCGAATGATGTACCACTGAGAATCTGGAGAGGGTTCTCCGTCTCCTCTGTTGCACATACAATACCTTTCAATGCTTCAAGAGCACGAACGAAAGAACTCTTTCCAGCTCCATTGGGACCTACAATGGCTGCTGTCTTGATCAGCTTCAGTTTCTCAGTGACTTCGACAACTTTTGACTCAGGGAACCTATTATCCCTGACCGCTTCAAAAGAAATGGTTTGCGCAGACTTTACGGACTTGAAGTTCGCAATAGTCATATCCAGCAGCATACGCTACCTCCTCATACCCAAAGGTGGATTCACCAAAGATTTTGCATACTCCGTCCCACTGATGGCCACTTCTCGATGGCATCCATCAAGCGAGATGGAAGGGTTTCATCGCCATGATTGTCTGTGGCGATCACATCAATCAAGCCAAGTTCCAAATAAGGAAGCGAGAGTCCGCTCTCCACAGCTTCAACGTTTGTCTGTAGTAAACAACCGAGAGAACGCAAACGTTGCAACATTGCACTCTTTGGGTTCAACCAAAGATATCGTTCAACATGCGCGAGGAGTGGACGATAATGCATCTCAGTAAGTTGCTGCAACCGTTCCAACAACCTGGGTGGTGGTAAAGAGAGCCCGAACTCCACCAACGCAAACCTCCCATCGATGGGAACCGTCTTGAGCTTCTCCTGCTCACCTACAAAGAGTTCGCTGCCCAAGTAGGTCTGTATCCCTAAAGCCTCCGCTTCTTTCTTTGCCCACTCGTAGGTCTCTCTCAGCCCAGCGATGTTTGTGGTCACATACGGATTGTAGATATGGGGAGTAAATGCTATTGCTGTGATGCCTGAGAGCTGATAGAGATTCAGCATACGGATGAACTGTTCTCGTGAGAGGTAGCCATCGTCAATCTCAGGCAGAAGATGGCAGTGCATGTCACAGATACCCATAGACAAAACTCCTTGCCGTGATTATATCCGGAATCTTGAAAATGTGAAAGGATAAAAGGAGCATTGCAAGGAATTAGGCTATCAAACAGTGACTAAAATTCAATCATCGGTTGTGCAGAGCGCTTTGCACCAGAGAGATGATGCTTTACCTCAGTCAATTCACTGACCATGTCTGCAACAGATAGCAATTGAGGTGGAGCATTTCTCCCGGTGATGACGATATGGGGAAACCCTTCCTTGTTCTTGTGGTCTGCAAGCCAGAGACAGACTTCCTCACAGTCAAGGTACCCAAGGGAGAGAGTGTACGTGAATTCGTCAAGGACAATCAAATCGTAGGAAGCGGAAGATATCCAACGCTTTACCTGCTGCCATCCTTTCTTAGCCAACTCAGCATTCTTTGCATTGTTGTCCCCTTCCCAGGAAAACCCAGCACCAAACTGTTTCCATGGTACCTCAAGTTGCTTGAGGATGCGATACTCACCACTATCCAGGAGAGCGGGGTCCTTCTTGATGAACTGGGCAACTGCACAACGAGCACCGTGGCCCAAGGCGCGAATCAACTGTCCCATTGCAGAAGAGGTCTTTCCCTTCCCATCACCCGTATAGACCAGAATCAGAGAGGATTGTATTGCTTTCAATTGCTACTCCATTACCATGTATTGAGTCATCGTTACACCCTGTCCATCATCCACCAAGTCCCCGCTTATCTGTTGTTGGGCAAGTTGGTCCTGGCTCAATGCTTGTTGCAGAATCAAGAGCGTATCATGGGCTCGTTTATCACCCGTTGAGTTGTACACATCATTCATAAGATCTACAGACGCCTGAAGCTCGCTCAAAGCGGCAAGCATCAAGGAGGCATTGTATCCACTACTGAGGTGTCGCGTTTGTTGCCAGATCGATAAGAATTGCTGGTACGCTCTTTGGTATTCTCCATCCTTGGCGAATTGGTGTGCCATATCTGCTGCTGCAAGCTTTTCCTTGTTCTTCATCAGTGAAAGATACCTGGTCTCCCAAGAGGGAGCTAGGTGAAGTGCCATCTTTTCAGCTGCTCTCTCGATGATCTGTGAAAAGAGTGAATCAAATGAGGGCGCCAGACCACTGCTGTAGTTTCTCTCATCACGATAGCTGCCATCTGGGGAATAGTACCGTGTCCCAATCTTGGTTCGCTCCTCTTCCTTGTCTGTGAAGCTTTCACTTACCAAAATCCTACCATCTTGCAAACTGGTTATGGTGTATGAGAGTCCAAGGGTAGCTTCCTGGACAAGGTAATACTCTCGCTTCGTGACTTGCTCACTGCTTACACCGCTACTATCGGTGACAAACTCCCGTCTATCAGTCCCTTCGACGCGCTCTTCCATATCCATATAGGAGATTTCACTGCTCATGAGCAGGTCAAACCCCTTATCACGCATCATGCGAATACTATCTTCTCCTGCTTTGGAAAGACTAAGATAGGCATCGGTAGCCTCGGGAGCCAGTATTGAGAAATAGCGGGTATCACTCACAGCCTGCACAATCTTCCGTGTCGCAAGTGAGGCAACCCGTTCTGAAAGGTTCGGATCATAGCCGGTGGAGAGCGTAAAATCAGTCTCATGCAAGCCACTGACCCAAGGACTCAAAGGTCTGCCGTAGGGAAACCTGTACATGGATGTTGAGGAGATGGCGAGACTCCTTCCTCCATGTAGGTCCACTTCTCCCGGAACCATATGGCGAACCCTCACCGAGGTTGCACAACCACTGAGGATCAGGGCAAAAACAAGAACCAGAAACACAGGTACCAATCGCTTCATCATCTCTCTCCTTCTGCCAGGAGGTAGTCTGCTGCTGCCTCCAATGCTCGGACCATACCAGCAGCATCGGCAAGATTCTTCCCGGCAATGTCAAAGGCAGTTCCATGATCTACACTAGTTCTCAGGAATGGAAGGTTCCAGGTAATTGAGATGGTCTGGTTGAAATCATAGGTCTTTGCGGCAATATGGCCTTGATCATGATAGAGGGAGATCACTGCCCTATACTTGCCAACTCTTGCTTGGTAGAAGACTGAATCAGCTCCAATGGGCCCGGCAACATCCACCCCACGAGCTCTGGCTTCCTGAATGGCAGGCTCGATGGCTCGCTCTTCTTCATCGCCAAAGAGGCCATGCTCCCCGCAATGTGGGTTCAGACCCGCAACGGCAAGGCTGAGATCATTTCTGAATGCGCCGCCATGATTCTTTGTAATGGCATCGCATTCAAGGATGGTCTTCAGCAATGAATCCTTTGTCACCGCATCACATGCCTGGCGTAATGAGAGATGCCTGCTATGGAAGAATATTTTCAATCCAAGCGTATCAAACATCGTTATTGCACGGTTGGTCCCGCTGAGTGCACTGAGAATTTCGGTGTATCCAATATGATCGACACCTGCGGCTTTCAAGGCTTCCTTATGAAGTGGGGGTGTTACCAAGGCATGAGCATATCCGCTGCTAATAAGACGAACAGCTTCCTCTACTGCATGGTAGGCAGCACGGCCACACATTGCCTGTATCTCCCCATAATTGAATCGATGCAGATCCAAGATATTCTGGGAGTAAAGGATATGACGACTTCCGCTTTCGATTGCACGAACCAAGGAATCATCATCAACAACCACAGCATCAAAATCAGAAGGGATGCCCAAATCAGTGGACACCTTCTTCAAGAGAGGGACATCGCCAATTACCACCATCCCAATGGATGGGGGAAGATTTACGCGTTGCATAGACTTCAGTATAATCTCAGGCCCAATCCCTGCAGGGTCTCCAAGAGGGACAGCCAGATACCATCGTTTTGTTTCCATATTCGCATCATAGCAGTGTGATTCTTACCTGTCCATACACACAAACCGATACAACTAATTGACAACCTGATTTCCTTCTCTTATGTTGGAGGTGTGGGATTTGAATCTGAATTCAAGGAGTAACGACATGGCTAAATACCGTGATGAAGAAGATGAGCTCGATGATGAGGAAGATCGTTATTTCAGCAGGCTAGAGGATGAGGAAGATGCTTATCTTGCCGATCTATTTGATGCTCCTGAGGTAATTGATTTCAGTGATGACGATGACGAAATGCTCGATGAGGATGAAGAAGACGACGACTTGCTCGATGATGGGTTCATGGTCGATGGAGATGAGTCCTACGAGGATGAGTTTTACGACGAAAATGACGATTTCGATGAGACGGACGCATTTGAAGAAGATGACTTTATCTAATCCAGAGTGACCCTGAAAAATCCCTCCCCGGACTCCCCGGGGAGTTTCTTTTTCTTCATTACAAAAAAAAATCATGTTTCTACGAATAGATACTTGCACTCCTCTAGGTTTCTATATATAGTAACGTCATCACAGAGGAGATGGACCATGAAAAAAACAAGTATCCTGCTTTTAACGTTCTTGCTTATCGGAACCTACCTGAGTGCACAACCTGCTACCGAAACAGATCCCGTAATGGGGATGAAGAAAACCTATACCATCGGCATTTCCAAATTGGTCAGCCACCCTGCCCTCGATGCAATCGAACAGGGGATCATGGACCAGCTTGAGGCAAGTGATTTCTCTGTAACGTTTGACAACCAGAACTGCAACGGTGAAATTGCTACAGCTATCGCCATCGCCCAGAAATTCAAGAGTGACGACAAGGATATCGTGGTTGGTATCGCTACCCCGGCAGCTCAGGCTCTTGCCCAGATTATCAAGGAAAAGCCAGTGGTATTCGGGGCAATCACCGATCCTCTGGCAGCAGGCCTGGTTGTCGACTATTCGAAGACTGAAGAGACGAATATTGCTGGAGTCTCTGACCTGAACCCTCTTGAGTTGCAACTGGAGACCTATTTTTCCATTGTCAAACCAAAGACCCTGGGAATGATCTATACCAGCAGCGAAGCCAATGGTGTGGTGCAGATGGAGATGGCCAGAGAAATCAGCGAAGCAAATGGAGTCAAATTCGTAGCAGCAGCAATCAGCAACTCCAGCGAGGTAAAGATGGCTGCCCAATCTATCATCGACCGTGTGGATGCAATGTACGTGGCAATCGACAACACCGTTGTCAGTGCCATTCCCAGTGTGAGTGAGGTATGCATGAAGGCAAGAGTACCACTCTTCAATACTGACACCACCAGCAGTGAAAACATCGATTTCCTGATGAGCTGGGGGTTCAACTACTACACCGTTGGGGTAGAGACAGGAAAAGTGGTTGAGCGAATTATACGGGGCGAAAACCCCAAGGATATTGGATCCATTTTCTTCGAGGATCCCGCCCAATTTGAACTATGGTTCAATCTCGATACCGCTGATGCACTTGGTATCACCATCGACGAGTCGTTGCTCGCCAATGCAAAGGTGATCATCAAGGACGGAAAGAAGCAGTTACAATAATGACGTAGATTCTCCTTGTAGTGTGAACCTGCCTCTTCGGGGGCAGGTTCCTTTTTATAGGTAAATCCAGATAACACTTGTATATTATATGAATTATTATTCAATATTTTGTATATTCGGATTTACAAATCCAAAAATTCCAGCTATAGTTTTGCAAACGAAAAGGATTATCCGCTTGGAGGAATGATTATGAAAAAACTACAGCGTCCGATGCTCATCGCTCTCTCTCTACTACTCTGTGTTGCACTTCCACTCTTCAGTGCTGGTCAGGCAGAACAAACCGGCCCACAACCGTATAAGATCGGTATTTCCAAATTGGTTACCCATGCAGCGCTTGATGCAGCTGAACAGGGTATGATGGATCACCTGGCAACAACTGATCTCCTGGTGACCTATGATCATCAGAATGCAAACGGTGATATTTCAACCGCTTCCTCCATTGCCCAGAAATTCAAGAGCGATAAGGTGGATGTGGCCGTCGGCATTGCAACCCCTGCCGCCCAGGCACTTGCCCAGGTGTTTAATGAAAACTCCGGCACCCCGGTAGTATTCAGTGCTGTCACCGACTCAACTGAAGCAGGCCTTGTGGCTGCAAACATTGCCGGAGTATCTGACAAGAACCCGGTCGAAGAACAGATCAAGCTCCTGATTGACATCACTGGGGCAAAGACCATCGGCAATGTCTACGCTTCCGGTGAAGCCAATGGTGTCCTGCTCATGGAGATGGCAAAGGCCGCTTGTGAAAAGTATGGTGTAGGGTTTGTTTCCGCTGCCATCTCAAACTCCAGCGAAGTCAAGATGGCCACCCAGTCAATTATCGACCGAGTTGATGCGCTCTATATTGCCACTGACAACACAGTCATCAGTGCCATAGCCTCAGTTGACGATGTTGCCAAGAAAGCAGGCAAGGCGCTCTTCAGTGCTGATGCAAGCGGTATTGATGGTCTGAATGTCCTGGTCAGCCTTGGCTTTGATTACTACAACATCGGTGTCGAAACAGGCAAGATTGTTGAACAGATTCTCAGAGGCACTGAAGCCGGGGATATCGGAACGGTCTATATCACTGATCCCACAAAATTCCAGCTGTGGTTCAATCTTGATGCAGCGGACGAGCTTGGCTATACTATTTCGCAGGATCTGCAAGATGCAGCAGCAGTGCTCATTAAGGATGGTGTGAAAATTACCCAGTAATTGGGTCAATTGCAATCCCGCCGGAACTGTATTGAGCCGGCGGGTTTTTTCTGTGTAAGGGGTATTACATGCTTGAAGGAATTTTTGTAGATGGCCTGATCTTTTCACTCATGGTCATTGGAATCTTAATCTCATATCGGATTCTCGATATTGCCGATCTTACCTGCGATGGATCGGTCGCTACCGGTGCAGCAGTTGCAACCATGGCCATTGTAGCCGGCCTTCCCATCTTTGTTGCACTGTTGCTTTCATTCTTCGCAGGAGTGCTTGCCGGCATGGTTACCGCCGCCATCCACAATAAACTGAAAATTCCTGGCTTGCTTGCAGGTATTCTTACCATGACCATGCTCTACTCAATCAACTTGAGAATTCTAGGGAACAAGGCCAACGTCCCCTTGCTTCGCGTGGAGACCTTGTACTCAAAACTCCCCGAGGCATTCCAGTTCCTTCCCCCTGAATGGGCCAGTCTGGTGGGAACCTTGCTGGTGGTACTCTTTGTAAAGGTGCTCATTGATATCTTCTTCCGTACCGACCTTGGTGTTTCTCTTGGAGCAATGGGTGGAAACGAGCAGATGGTAATCAGCCAAGGCATTAACCCCGAGGTATTGAAGTTGATCGGCCTTGGGCTCTCCAATGGCTTGATCGCTCTCTCTGGTGGACTGCTCGCCCAGTACCAGGGCTTTGCTGATGCAAACCTGGGAATCGGCATGGTCGTCCAGGGACTGGCAGCTATCATGTTGGGCGAGTTTCTCTTCTCTACCAACCGAATATCTCTGCTTACGCTAAGAGCCATCTTTGGAGCCATCATCTATAAGGCACTGATGTTCTTCGGCAGAAAGTACGGGTACTTGGTCAACATCACCCCAAACGATTTCAAACTGCTCACAGGTATATTGGTCATCGTCAGCTTGTTTGTTGCACAAACCCGCAGTGCTGCGAGCTCTGCCGGGGCAAAAAAGAAAGCCATCGCACGCTCCCAGGCAAAAACCATGAGCGACAAGGAGGATGCAACCAATGCTTGATCTGAGTAATATCACCAAAGTCTTCTATCCCGGTACTGTCAATGAAAAGACAGCCTTGGAAAACATAAACCTCCATGTAAATAAAGGGGATATCATCTGTGTCATTGGCTCAAACGGCAGTGGCAAATCCACTCTTTTCAATCTCATCAGCGGGACGTACCCCGTCACCAATGGAAAGATCATTTTTGACGAGGTGGATATCACTAGTAGTCCAGAATATCGCAGAGCTATGACCATAGGCCGCATTTTTCAGGACCCTACCAAGGGAACTGCTGCAAACATGTCCATTGAAGACAATATGATTACAGCTATGACAAAGGGAATGAAGGGCCTGCGTATAAGCCTGAACAATGAGAGGCGCGAAGTCTTCAGGGAACTGCTCAAGCCCATCGGTCTTGAGAACAGGCTCAAGGACAACGTTGGTCTGCTTAGTGGAGGACAGAGACAGGCACTAACCTTGCTGATGACAGTTATGAGCAAACCCAAGATGCTCTTGCTTGATGAGCATACCGCTGCCCTTGACCCAAGGAATGCACAGATTGTCATGGATTTGACCGAGCGGTACATCAAGGAGTACGAACTCACTGCCTTGATGGTCACGCATAACATGCAGTTTGCCATTGACTTCGGTAACCGTCTGATCATGATGGATGAAGGGTCCATTATCCTCGATGTTGCCGGCGAACAGAAGGCAAGCCTCACGGTGGAAGAGCTGGTACGCAGGTTCAAGGACCTACGCAAGAAAAACTTTGACAATGACGAAGGACTGCTTACCGATTAACGGGTTGTCAGCGTTGCCCTCACCAAGAGAGAGGGGCAAGAGGTAGTATAGTGAAACCCATCATTCAGGAAACGGCGTTGGAACCTATGTTCTCCCGCCGTTTCCTGTATACTCTTATTATTCCTCTTATCATCGAGCAAGTGCTTATGGTCTCCATCGGGATGGCTGACACGGTCATGATTGCATCGGCCGGAGAAAGCGCTGTAAGCGCCATCAGCTTAGTGGATTCAATCACCATTTTGATCGTCCAGCTCTTTGCAGCCTTCGCTACCGGCGGAGCAGTGGTTGCAAGCCAATATCTGGGAAACAGGGATAATGCATCGGCCAATGCAGCAGCCAAGCAACTGATACTGCTCTCCCTACTTGTTTCAATCTTTCTGCTCATACTCTGCATGCCATTCAGGAGACAGATTATCAGTTTTATCTTTGGATCGATTGAACCATCAGTTCTCGAAGGTGGAGCAACCTACTTCATATATATCCTTCTCTCCCTACCCTTTCTCGCTGCATATAACGCATCGGCGGCCTTGTTCCGTTCCATGGGGAACAGCAAGATCTCACTGTGGGTGAGTCTGGTCATGAATCTGGTGAATGTCGCAGGAAATGCCTACTTCATCTTTGCCCTACATCTGGGTGTAATTGGTGCAGGTCTAGGCACTTTGCTCAGCCGTATCATTGGTAGTGCGATCATCCTTGCATTACTGACCAATCCAACCAATCAGATCTCAGTGAGAAACTATCGCCATTGGTCCCTTCGCTGGGATATGATCAAACGAATCCTGCATATCGGTATCCCCAATGGGATTGAGGGCTCCGTTTTCCAGATTGGAAAACTGCTGGTGCAAGGATTCATTGCTGCCTTCGGAACAGCGTCCATTGCAGCCAATGCCATTGCAAACTCAGTAGCATCCTTCGTCAATATCCCTGGTGGGGCAATCGGTTTGGCCTCGATCACCGTTATCGGACAGGCAGTCGGGGCAAAGCGTCCAGACCAGGCAGTCTTCTACGGGAAGAGGCTGCTCTTTGCTGCATATATCGCTATGATCATTGTGGCAATCCCTGTCTTCATCTTTGCTCCCAAAATCGTCCTGATCTTCAATCTCTCAGCTGAGGCGACCGAACTTGCATCAAACGTTATTCGCTCAGCTATGATCTTCAGCTCCCTTCTCTGGCCAACAGCTTTCTCCCTGCCCAATTTCCTGCGCGCCGCAGGAGATGCCAAGTTTACCATGGTTGTGTCGATGGTGAGTATGTGGGCAAGCAGGGTTGGCATGAGCTACCTTCTGGCAATACTCTTTGGTTGGGGCATCTACGGGGTATGGTTTGGCATGTATATTGACTGGATCTTCAGAAGCATCTGTTTCATCACCCGGTTTGCCCGGGGGAAGTGGAAAACCAAGCGTATAATCTAAAACAGCACCTCCAAATGTTTTAAAAAACTTTGTTCAAAGAACATCTTTCTCTTTACAAATACCAAAAAGGTATTATCATGATACATGAACGTGCCCGGGCACTACGCAGGAAATTATATATTTTGCTTGAATACCCCTGCTCTAGTACTACGTATACCCTCCACAGCTTATGCATATCACTGGAGAAATCCAGATAAAGGAGTTGTATATGAAAAAGTGTGTCAGTGTGCTCATGATTGTGTTGCTCGTTGCAACATCTCTCTTCGCCGCCGGAACAAAAGAACAAAGCGGAGCCGCCAAAATTGGTGTCTCAATGCCCACCCAGAGCCTTCAACGCTGGAACCAGGATGGATCCAACATGAAGCAGCAACTCGAAGCTGCAGGCTATCAGGTTGATCTGCAGTATGCAGGGGATAATGATATCCCAACACAGGTAGCACAACTCGAGAACATGATTGTCACTGGATGTGATGTACTCGTTATCGCCTCCATTGACGGCTCAGCTCTCACTGAGGTACTCAAGCAGGCAAAGGATAATGACATTGAAGTCATCGCCTATGACCGTTTGATTATGAACAGTGATGCAGTCACCTATTATGCGACCTTTGACAACTTCAAGGTTGGGACAATCCAGGGAGAGTTCATTCGTGATGCTCTTAAGCTGGACAGCACGAAAGGCCCCTACTACATTGAACTGTTCACCGGTTCCCCTGATGACAACAACATCAATTTCTTCTTTGGTGGTGCCATGTCAATCCTGGAGCCATACATCAAGAGCGGCAAGCTTGTCGTTCCTTCCGGACAGACCAGCAAGGCTCAGGTGGCAACATTGAACTGGTCAACAGAGGAAGCCCAGAAGCGCATGGAGAACCTCATCACTGCAAATGGATACGGCCCGAACGGGAAACGCCTCGATGCAGTCTATTCCTCCAATGACTCTGTAGCGAACGGAATCACCAATGCCTTGGTAGCTGCAGGCTACACCAAGGACAACTTCCCGATTATCACTGGTCAGGATTGTGACAAGCCAGCTGTCAAGAACATGTTGCAGGGCTTACAAGCAATGTCAATTTTCAAGGACACCCGCACCTTGGCAAGCAAGGTTGTGGAAATGGTCAATGCCATCGTAAAGGGTGAGGAAGTCGATGTGAACGACACCACCACCTACGACAATGGTACTGGCGTCATCCCGTCCTACCTCTGTGAACCTGTGTTTGCAACGGTGGACAACTACAAGGAACTGTTGATCGACAGCGGTTACTATTCCGAAGCCGACATTCAGGTCTGACCTTTTCTGAAAGAGGCGGGTAGCATTAGTTGCCCGCCTTCTTGGAGGATAATTTTGGATACCCTACTCTTAGAAATGAAACACATCACCAAGCTTTTCCCTGGGGTAAAAGCCTTGGATGACGTCAACCTTGATGTCAGACAAGGTGAAATCCACGCAATTGTAGGAGAAAACGGAGCTGGTAAATCTACACTGATGAACATTCTCAGTGGGGTGTACCCTTCTGGCTCTTTTGAAGGAGAAATCCTCATTCACGGGGAATCCTGCCATTTTCATACCATCAGGGAGAGTGAGCAGAAAGGGATTGCCATCATCCATCAGGAGCTTGCCCTCGTCCCCTATCTTACCATCGGTGAGAACATGTTTCTGGGGAATGAGAGAGGCTCCTACTTCCGTATTGATTGGGATAAAACGTACAACAGAGCAGATGAACTGCTTTCCATGGTCGGACTCGAGGAATCTTCCAAGATTGCCATCAAGGATATCGGGGTGGGCAAGCAACAGTTGGTTGAAATAGCCAAGGCACTCGCAAAGAACGTCAAAGTACTGATTCTCGACGAACCAACCGCTTCACTCAATGACTCTGATGCCAAAAAATTACTCGACCTCTTGCTGCAATTCAAAGAGAGGGGAATGACCAGTATCCTTATCTCACACAAACTCAACGAGGTCTCCTATGTTGCCGATAGGATTACCGTCATCCGTGATGGTCAGGTTATCACCACCATGGACAAGCATGAGAAAGCATTCAATGAGAATGAGATCATCAAGGCAATGGTCGGTCGAAGTATTGAAGACCGATTCCCAAAACGGAACACAACAATCGGAGAGGTCAGTCTTGAGGTAGAGCATTGGAATGTCTACAACCCGCTCAACCCAGGGAAAAAGATCTGTGACGATATCAATATCAAACTCCATAGAGGAGAGGTGGTAGGAATCAGCGGCCTGATGGGTGCAGGCAGAACAGAGTTTGCCATGAGCCTGTTTGGGAAGAGCTATGGGCAGGACATAAGCGGAACCATCCGCGTCAATGGAAAGGAAGTTCATCTGAACACCGTTCAACAGGCAATCGAAAACAAGATTGCCTATGTGACCGAAGACCGCAAGACCAATGGCCTTATTCTTTCCAAACCCATCATGGAGAACACCACCCTTGCGAACCTGGAGTCGATCAGCAACCACCAGATCATAGATCCAGACCTGGAAATCCAGGTATCCAAGAACATGGTGGCAAAGATTGGTACGAAATGTTCTTCGGTATTTGAAGAGGTCAACAACCTCTCGGGAGGCAATCAACAGAAGGTATTGCTGGGTAAATGGATTTTTACCGAACCAGATATACTCATGCTTGATGAGCCAACAAGAGGAATTGATGTAGGTGCAAAATATGAAATCTACACCATCATCAACCAACTGGCTGAAGAAGGGAAGTCCATCCTCGTCATCTCTTCCGAAATGCCTGAGATCCTCGGTATCTGTGACCGAATCTATGTACTCAGTGAAGGAAGAATTGTGGGGGAGATGCTTGGCTCTGAAGCGAGTCAGGAAGCAATTATGACGTGTATTATCCAGAACCAGAAAGGAGCAAGAACATCATGAGACATAGCCTCGGGATCAAGGAATCTATGAAGAAGAATTCCATGCTTTTAGTCCTCATCGCAACAATGATTCTCTTCAATGGCTTGATCAGCGCCAGTGGGAGAGGTTCCCTTTTCGTCCCAGCAAACATCTCGAACCTCATCAGCCAGAACTCTTACGTAGTCATTCTGGCAACAGGTATGTTGCTCTGTATCCTTACCGGTGGAAACATTGACCTTTCAGTGGGTTCTGTCGTTGCCTTGGTTGGAGCTTTGGCCGGAACCTTGATCGTGAATCTAGGTTGGAATATATACATATCCATCTTTATCTGCCTACTCACGGGACTTGCAATCGGGGCGTGGCAAGGGTTCTGGATCGCCTATGTACGGATTCCTCCCTTTATCACCACCTTGGCGGGAATGCTGCTCTGGAGAGGGGTTGCCTTGCTTATTCTCAACGGGCTGACCATCTCCCCCTTCCCGGAAGAGTATCTGAATTATTTCAATAGCTTCCTGCCAAACACTGATGACAAGGCTAAGGTATTTGCCATCACATTCATCATTGGTGTCATCATCTGCTTGATCGTCATAGCATATACGCTGTTCAATCGACAGACCAAGAAGAAAAAGGGGTATCAGATTGAACCCCTGGCATTTACCATCGCACGAATCATTTTCCTCTCTGCAGCCATTCTCCTGATAGCAAGCTTGCTTGGTCAGCATAAAGGGATCCCCGTTGTCCTGATCCTGCTTGCAGTAATCGTACTAGGATATAGCTACTTCACTTCTCGCAGTGTCCCAGGAAGGCATCTCTATGCATTGGGCGGTAATGAGAAGGCAGCAAAACTCTCAGGTATCAATACCAATCGGGTACTCTTCTTTGCTTATGCAAATATGGGCTTTCTTGCCGGTGTAGCTGCCCTGGTTGGAGTGGCTCGGTTCAACTCTGCAGCCCCGACAGCAGGGACAAACTATGAACTCGATGCAATTGGAGCTTGTTTCATCGGAGGAGCTTCAGCATACGGTGGAACAGGGACCGTTGGTGGAGCAATCATCGGCGCTATCTTCATGGGTGTTTTGAACAACGGTATGTCGATACTTGGAATTGATGCTAACTGGCAGAAAGCCGTCAAGGGTATCGTTGTTCTTGCTGCTGTGGTATTTGATGTTTTAAGCAAAAAGCGGGTAAAATCCAGCTGAGGACACTTGCGCATGCAACGTTGTCAGCATATCCTCATGCAAAAGGACTACCATGGCTGTTACAATTAGAGATATCGCAAAAGAGGCAGGAGTATCGAGAGGAACCGTCGATCGGGTTCTCCATAAACGTAAAGGGGTGAATGAAGAGGTTGCAAAACGGGTGCAGGCTATCGCAGATGAGATGGGATTCACCCCCAACCTTGCAGGAAAAGTACTTGCAAGAAGGAAACAGCCTCTAAGAATTGGGTGTCTTTTGCCAAGTATAGGCAATCCATTCTTTGACGATGTCATCGCAGGCTTTCGCCAAGCAGAACGTGAGCTGAGTGACTTTGGCGTAATCCTGGATATAATCCAGATCAAATCATTCGATCTCGATGTACACCTGAAAGAGCTCAAGCATCTGGAAGCAAAGCACTATGATGGAGTCTGTGTTACAACCCTTGATGTACAGCCAGTGATTGAGGCTATCGACAGGATTGCAGAAAGCGGAACCACAGTGGTGACGGTCAATACTGATATTGATAGCTCACACCGTCTTTTTTATGTGGGACCAGATTACTATCTGGAAGGTAAAACAGCCAGCGGTCTCTTACAGTTATGTGGAAAGACCCAGAAACGGATCCTTATCGTTACCGGTTCCTTCAACATGAAAGGCCACCAAGAGCGTATCAGGGGATTCATCGAAGGGCTGCAGGAACATGGTGCGGACTACGTTGTGGTGGATACCGTGGAAAGTCTTGACGATGACACCATCGGCTATGAGCGAACGCGTTCCTGTCTGGAACAGTATAAGGACATCAACAGCATGTATCTAACAGCTGCTGGTGTACAAGGTGCCTGCCAAGCGGTCAAGGACCTTGGTATACAGGATAAACTGAGAACCTTCAGTTTTGATGATGTCCCAGTAACCAGGTCTCTGGTTAAGGAAGGGGTCATCACATTTACCATCTGCCAGCAACCCGAACGGCAGGGTTATGATGCCATCCAAAAACTGTTCACCCACTTGATGAACCAGCAAGACCCCATTATTGACACCATCACCCAGACCATCATCAAGATACGGGAGAACATTGAGGAGTAGTCTACTCCTCCTGTTCTTCTTCTTTTTCTCTCTTCTGCCAGAGTCTCTCGAGGGAATAGAAATCCCTAAGCTCACTGCTCATCAAGTGAATGATGATATCACCACAATCGATCAACTCCCAACCATCACCTGCAGGCTTCTTGTGCCGGTTGGTCACTTCCAATCCCAGGTCATTCAAAGCACCCCAGAGTTCGTGGGTTACACCACGTAGATGCCCCACACTGCTTACTGTTGCAATGATGAAGCAGTCTGCCCATGAGCACTCCTGCGTTACATCGAGGATGTTTACATCCTTACACTTATGATCTTCCAGAAACTGGCCAATAGTATTCGCATTGGCCTGTACCAAATCATTCATTCCTACAAACTCCTACGTTTCGTTCTTTACACGTTTTATCGTGCAGTCTGAATCTGTTCAAGATACAGACCCATATGGCTTTTCAGTTGCTGCCAATCAACAACTATTTCTTCTTCCAGCACACTTCTCAAATCATACACACGAAATTGTTCCATCTGTTGCAACAACGAGAAGGGATCCAAGCCAGGACAGGTGGTGGAAAGTGTATCTGCCAAACCAGATTTCCTCAAGTAGGGAGCGCCTGCTTTCAGTGCTTCCAACCGAGCCTGCCCATCCACCTCCTCGCGTGTATAATCGGTAGTATCGACGACCAGTGTGGTCAAGAGAGCCCGAATCCTGGATAGCTCTTCTCCTTGCCCTTCCACTACGATCAATGGATCAAATCCCCCAAGCTCCATCAGCACCCTTGAGGGAGGGCTACCGCTCGTGTCAGCCTGGTTTCTAACCACAGACCAAGGCAAGATTACAAGGAACAGCGTTCCCTCTTCCTCGAATGCAATCAAGGCCACCTCATCCTCGAACAATCCGTAATATGCCTCGGATGAATCATGCGCGCATCCAGTAAACAAGAGAACAACCAGGCTGAACAGAAGCACCACTGTTCTTCTCACAGTTTTCCACCTTCCTGGAGAAATTGAAGCAACTCCATCCCTGATTGGGTGACTGTCTTTCCCTTGGCAAGCAAATGTGCACGTTCTGCTTCCAATATCCTGATACATAAGGCCTCAAGTGTCGGCTCAGCAAGCAATGATGCCCGCCTTTCATCATCCAGATGCATCCTATTCGGTTCAATATAGTCAGAGATGTAGAGAAGCAACCCCATTCTTCCCATGTATATGCTTCCGATTGTATGATAGCGAACAGCAATACAGAGTTGTCTGGAAAAGCCTCGCTCCTGTAGCAGAGCTGCTCCTACGGGAGCGTGCAACAAAACAGCGCAACCCTTCTCTTCGCTCTCCAATGGCAGATGATGCTCATCAGCAAATTGGGTAAGCGCCTCGGCATTCCAATCCCGTGCAATATCATGCATCAAACCACATTGGTAGAGTTCCCTCTCATCAATGGTCTCATGATATCTATGCTGAAGCCGCACACAGGTTTCCCCTACAGCTACACTATGCTGGTATCGCTTGGCAGACAATGTTTCTGACAGTTCTTGCTCAAGTACGGTAGAGTCGAAATGACTCGACATAGTGAGCTACCTCCTCAGGCATCAGCTGTAAAATATGTTCTGGCAATGAATCCTTTTCTCCAAGTATCCCCGCTGCTTCCCGTATCTGGGTTGAACTATCTTCCACCCGGGGATTCTCGAGATACACAAGATCTGCGGCAAGATCACTGAAGGGAGCATTCTCCCCTTCCCGTCTGATGACCACAAAGGTCACCAGCTCCTTAAGCTGCTCATAGGCATGCCACTTCTGTAGATCACCGAGGAGATCATCCCCCATGACCACTGCAAGCCGTCCCTTGATATTGTACTGGAGATACAGATGCTTGACGGTATCATAGGTGTAGGATATTCCGCCGCGATTGATCTCACAGTCATCAACGATGAATTCCATCTCAGGGTCCTCAGGATAGAGACCAGAATATGCAGCAAAACCCAAACGGAGCATCTTCATCCTGTGTTCTGCAGACGCTGGACTAGCATCCCGTTTGAAGTTGTTTTGAGCAACCGGGACAAAGATGAATCGTCTATATGCAGTGGAGGATGCCACCGTATGTACCAAGTGCAGGTGTCCGAGATGGACAGGGTCGAAACTGCCTCCCACGAGGGCCGTGGGTACTGCTTCTGCCAAGGGTTCCTCCTATAGCTCGTCTGGGTCCTCTGGGTAGTAAGCATCATGATCAACGGTGGCAGTAAATCCACCTTCATCAGCAGCGGATATATCCTTTGCCGATTCCTGCTTCTCCACCATCCGGATGAACGCATGCTTGACCGCATCAACTCCTTGATCCAGATACACGCAGAGCCCGATGACCTCTTTGTCTGCATACTTCTGCTTCAACTCTTCCAGTCGTTCCCCAGTTCCAGGTTCATCAGTCTTTGTTCCGATGATTACCTGATGCTTGTTCAGCAGTTCGGGTTCGAACGCCTCCAGTTCCTTGCATAGTATATCATAGGCATCAAGATATCGCTCATCACTCAGGTCAATGAGAAAGGCAAGTCCCTTGGTCCTGCTGATGTGCCTGAGGAATTTGATTCCCATTCCAGAACCTTCACTGGCCCCTTCGATCAAACCAGGGATATCAGCCAATACGATATCATGTTCATCGTATCGCATCATACCCAACTGGGGAATCTTTGTGGTGAACGGGTAACCTGCCACCTTGGTGCGGGCATTGGTCAGCATATTCAACAAGCTTGACTTTCCTGCATTAGGGAAGCCGACAAAGCCGATATCGGCAATGACAAGCAGCTCAACACCAACGCGCAGCTCCTCGCCCTTCTCACCCGGCTGGGCAAAACGAGGAGCTTGCCTGGTAGCAGTACGGAAGTGCCAATTGCCTTGGCCGCCCCGGCCACCATGGAGAAACACCCACCGCTCTTCGTCGGTCAGATCCTTGAGGATCTCACCAGTCTGGGCATCCTTGATCACAGTCCCAGGAGGAACCGGTATCTCAATATCTGCACCATCGCGTCCATAGCAGCGGTCTCCTTGACCATTCCTTCCATTCTCCGCACGATAGGTACGGACCAATTTCAGATGGGCCAGGGTTCTCAGATTATGTCTGACGACGAATACCACATCCCCGCCACGGCCGCCGTCGCCGCCATCCGGGCCTCCCTTGGGAACATATTTTTCCCTTCGAAAGGATACACAACCGTTGCCCCCGTTTCCGGAGGCAACATCAAGATAGGTCTCGTCTGAAAATCCAAACATTATCTCGTTTACTTCTACTTTTTAACTTACTCAGTTACGATGCTGATGTACTTCCGGTTCTTCCGGCTGTGAAACAGCACGGTACCTTCAGCTTTTGCAAACAACGTATAATCGGAACCGAGGCCTACATTCTCACCAGGATGGAACTTAGTCCCATGCTGACGAACAAGGATTTCTCCTGCCTTGACCAACTGTCCACCAAAGCGCTTCACACCCAGTCTCTGGGCATTGGAGTCGCGACCATTGCGGGAACTACCGCCACCTTTCTTATGTGCCATCTTTCGCCCTCCTTATGCAATGATCTTGTCGATCGTGATCAGGGAGTACCGCTGGCGGTGGCCCTGGGTTCTCGTATAGCCCTTTCGGCGCTTTTTCTTGAACACTCTGATCTTGTCACCCTTGATATGTTCGACGAGCGTTGCTTTCACAACGGCATCTGCTACATAGGGGGTGCCAAACGTTGCATTGTTCTCATCCACAATGGCGAGAACGGTGGCATACTCAAGGGAGGAACCGGCCTCATTCTGGCTGATATAATCAACCTGGACTGTCTCACCTTCGACGGCCTTGTACTGCTTTCCGAGAATCTCTACAAGTGCGTACATGTCGATATTCATCCTTCAATTTGATTTGTCTTGTCCCTTATACCAAAAATGGAAATCTGTTGCAACAACCTTTTTGATCTAATTGATTGAAAAACAAAGAAAAAGGCATTGAAAACTTACCGATCGTTCGGTTAGTATACAGTATGCACACTACCACAACGAAGCAACAACTTATTCTTTCCCTGTTGGAATTGGGCTCAGAAAGAGGTCTCCTGGCGGTCTCGCTCAGCTCACTCGCAAAGCACAACAATATCAGCAAAGCTGCAATCTTCCACCACTTCCAGAGCAGGGAAGCATTGATAGCAGAGCTTTTCTCCTACTGCAATACACTTGCCTACAAACAGAAGAGATCCATCAGCCTGGAAGGTAGTGCAAATGAGGTACTAAGCAGGGCAATGGCTCACTGGCACCAGTTGTATGAGGATGAGGTTATGCGTTCCTTCTACCGGATTATTGAGAGTGAGGCACTGACCCACGGGGAAGCAGCAAGCATCAAACGTACACTGGACGAGATGCTCATTGGCCAGAGCAGTATTCTCCTGGAGAGCCTGAGCAATAGTGGCAGGTTGGATATTGAGGATTTGGATCTTGCAATCCAGAGTTTCAGCAGCGTCGTCCAGCGATTCCTCTATAGGATACTCCTGGACGACGATCCTGACATTGAGTGGGAAGAGGAACGGTTCATCAACCGATTCTGCTCACTCTACAGTAGCGAAACCCTTACATCGAAGCAAGGAAGGGAACACCGATCAAACTGAAGGCATTCTTGATCACCTGCAAGACCATGCTTACCAGTTCGATACGGGATCGGACCAGGGAGCGGGAAGAAGCCTTCAGGACCGGATTGTCATGATACCAACGGCTGAACAACTTTGAGATATCATAGAGATAGCTGCAAACAACCGATGGATCATATGCACCCCCAGCTCTCTCAACAACTTCCTGATACCGTGCAAGCTGCTTGATAAGCTCTCGCTCATCAGGAAGGGTCAGCAAGCTGCTGTCGAAAGTCATCTCATGGCAATCGGCAAACTCTTCACCCTGATACTTCCTGAGCATGCTCGAGATTCTCGCACCCATGTACTGAAGGTAGGGGCCCGTATTCCCATTGAAAGAGATAGATTCAGCAGGATTGAAGATCATATCCTTGGTCGGGGAGACTTGCAGCAGGTAGTAGTTCAGCGCACCGAGTGCAATGGCACTGCTGGTCTTTTCCACATCATCAACAAGGTCCTCGCGCTCTTTCTCACGGATTTCATTACGTGCAAGGGAAGTGAGGGTATCAACCAACTCATCGGCATCAACAACGGTTCCTTCACGGCTTTTCATCTTTCCATCAGGCAGGTTAACCATGCCGTAGGAGAGATGATGAAGATCATCAGCCCAGGAGTAACCCAGCGTCTGCAACACATAGAAGAGCACCATGAAGTGATACCTCTGCTCACTGGCAACCACATAGATCAAAGAATCGAAAGGCCAGTCCTTGTGTCTCATGATGGCTGTTCCCACGTCCTGGGTCATATATAAGCTGGTTCCATCCTTGCGCAGGAGCACCTTCTTATCCAGCTTGATCGGCTCCAGATCAACCCATACCGAACCGTCCTCCTCACGATAGAATACACCCTTTTCAAGACCTTTGAGGATTTCATCCTTACCATACTTGTATGTCTCAGACTCATAGTAATAGGCATCAAAACTGATTCCCATCTTCTCATAGCTTTCAGCAAGGCCTTCGAGTGTCCATCCGTTCATCTTCTCCCAGAGTGCCAGCACCTCAGGGTCCCCACTCTCCCACTTCTGCAACATCTCCTGGGCTTGCCCCTCTGCGGAGGGATCCTCTTTTGCCCAAGCGGCAAATTTGACATAGTACTTACCAACGAGATGGTCTCCCTTGATACCACTGGAGGATGGAGTCTCACCGCCTCCAAACTTCTGGTAAGCAAGCATTGACTTGCAAATATGCACCCCGCGGTTATTGATAAGGTTTACCTTGCGGACCTCAGCTCCGTTGGCCTTCAGTATGGCGGCAACACTTTCCCCTAGGCTGTCATTACGCATATGGCCCAGATGGAGAGGCTTGTTGGTATTGGGACAGCTGAACTCAATGGTAACCCTCTTGCCCTTGAGTGACTCACTGCTCCCATAGCGATCCTGCTCCTGTGCAATACGCTCTGAAAGAGCGGTTGCAACAGAACCCATATCAATACGGACATTCAAGTAAGGTCCGCTCAAGAGAATCTCACCAGAGGGACGATCATCAAGCTGTTCAATACGGGTCTTGAGTTCAGAGGCAAGCTTAGGGGGAGCTGTCCTCAGGACCTTTGCATAGGCAAAGAGTGGGAAAGCAAGATCACCAAGCTCAGGCTTCGGAGGACTCTGCACTGCCAATGCTGGCAATTCAGGGGCATCGCCCAACATCTCAGCAGCATAGATGGACAACTGCTGCTCGATAAGATTCTTCCAAGTTTCACGTACCGCTTCTAGCATTATTTCATTCCTTTATTTGTAGCTAATGACTATACAACAAACCAAAGTCAGACTTCAAGGTGGATGCTGACTTCCCCGCTGGAGAGAACCTTTCTCTCCCCATGTTCATTCTCAACCACCAGATGAGCTTCGTCATCGATCGCAATGGCTCTGGCCATATACTCCTCAGATCCTGCATGCACGCGCACCTCATGTCCTATCACCAAGGATCTATCGCGGTATGCAGAGAGGAAGGGGCGACCAGATAAGGTAGCCAAGGAAGCCTCCAGCTTTTTTACCATGCTTGCAATAAGAGCATCCACAGAGAAGCCAGGGGGAAGTGAATCCTCTCCATCATAAAGAGAGGTGGCAATTGTCTTGAGTGAATCCTCAAATGCTTCCCGTTTGGTGAACAGGTTAATACCGATACCAACCACCACTGCAGTGAGTCGTCCACTCTCCACTCCGAGCACCCCTTCAGTAAGGATGCCGCAGACTTTTCGGTTATGATAGAACAGATCATTGACCCATTTAATCTGGCAGTACTTCCCACACATCTCCTCGATGGCCTCACTGACAGCCACCGCAGCTGCACTGGTAATCAGGGAGGCATCAGATAGCGGAAATACAGCAGGGAATAAGAGGCTGAGGTAAAGACCTCCCTGAGGGCTGTAGAAGCTCCTTGAGAGCCTTCCCCTCCCCTCGCTCTGATGACAGGCAAGAACCAAGGCTTTTCTGGGTTTCAATGTTTTTGCATATCGATTGGTTGAGTCAATTGAATCGAATAGATGGAGCTCCCAGGAAGGAAGGAGGGTCTGCAGACGTTCCTTGGAATATAAAAGGGTGGAAGTGAGCAAGCGATACCCTCGATTGGGAATTCCCTCGATGACATGACCTTGGTTACGTAAGGTTTCCATGGCTTTCCAAACAGCCGTACGGCTTACTCCCATCTCATCAGCAAGTTGTTGACCACTCTGGTGACGATCCCGATTGGAAGAAAGAATGTGTAGCAATGTTTGGGCATGATTCATGCGACCGATGGTAGTGTGCACTTCTTCAATTGTCAACCTGTTTGCTGTTTACAATTAAGAACGTACTGTGCTACGCTCCCCCCATGCAACAAAAACGATTACTGCTTACCTCGCTTTTTAGTGCCTTGATCATCGTTGGTGCCTATCTCAGGTTCCCTCTTCCTCCTGTCCCCATCACCCTGCAGACACTCTTTGTTCTGCTCGCGGGGTTTCTCGGTGGGCCAGCCGTGGGGCTGGGCAGCACAGCGATTTACTTGCTGCTGGGAGCAATCGGTTTGCCGGTTTTCAGCAGTGGTGGCGGCTTGGGAATCCTCTTGGGCCCCACTGGGGGATTTCTCTTCGGCTTACTTCCTGCCTCCTTTCTCGCAGGGCTTGCCGGCAGCTACCGCAGGAAAGACGAGTACCCAGGAAGATTCAGATTGGTATGCATTCTCCTTGGCCTTGGGGCTACAATGGTCATCTATCTTGCAGGAGTCCCCTATTTAAAGGTTGTGGGAAATCTCTCCTGGAAGGTAGCACTGCAGGTAGGTATGCTTCCTTTTATTCTTGGCGACCTATTGAAATTGGCCATAGCCACACATCTGGCGGGTACATTACATACAAGGATTGCACAGTTCCTAGGCTAGGTGCTTGCATAAAAGCCTGCAAGAACCGTATGGTAGCCGTATGAAACCGTGCAAAGACCAACAATTTGATGCTTCATCCTATGTGGATGCATTCTACGGGACCTTCGACCGTGTTGCAGGAAATGCGAATTTTCATGGTTTGAAACCACTGCCTCAGATGCTCTCCATTGGGGAAATCTCCAATGAGTTTCTTGAACTGATGTTTCCTGGTCGTTGTGGGCGTGACCGTGCAGAATTGGGACTGCAAGAAATCCTGAGAGTACAGATGCAAGAAGTCTGTACGCAACTGAAGAGCCAGATTTTTCTCGCATACCGGTACGACGACCCTTCACTCGATGAGTGTGAAGCACAGGAAAAAGCCGATAGTACGGTCAGGGAGGTATGTGCACTCTTGCCCCAACTCCGTATAAAACTGAAGAAGGATGCCAAGGCAGCGTTCGATGGAGATCCTGCAGCAAGGAATATCAGGGAGGTCATCCTCTCCTATCCCTGCATCAAGACACTTACCATCCACAGGATTGCACATGAACTATTCAAGATGGATGTTCCCCTGATCCCTCGCATGTTCAATGAGTATGCACACAAGGAGACCGGTATCGATATCCACCCCGGTGCAGAGATAGGAGCATCGTTCTTCATCGACCATGGAACTGGTGTGGTCATTGGAGAAACCACGGTTATCGGAAACAATGTGAAGCTCTACCAAGGGGTCACTCTCGGTGCACTGAGCTTTCCAAAAGATGCTTGCGGAAGCCTGATCAGGGGAGCAAAAAGACACCCCTCAATTGAAGACAATGTAACCATCTATTCCAACGCGACTATCCTTGGAGATATTACCATCGGGAAAAATGCAGTAATAGGCTCCAACGTATGGATCAAGGAATCGGTTGCTCCCAATACCATGGTCGCCATCCAGGAACCCAAGATAACGGTAAGGGAACTGAGAAGTCGTCCTAACTGAAGGAGCGCATATCCAAACATTCATTGAGCAGGGATAGGCGTAGATGGTCCACCCACTCCCCATCCCTGTATAGATAGCCCTTCGCCATGCCCTCGGCTTGGAATCCCATATGCTCAGCAAACGCAAGACTTGCACTATTGTTCTGCTGGATATGGGCCTCGATGCGATGCAAACCAAGTTGTCCAAACGCATAGTCGATAATTCCCTTCACTGCCTCTCTTCCATAGCCCTGACGCAGCTTATCACCATCTACACTATAGCTGAGCTTTCCTGATCGAAAAGGCCCCCATACCAATTGGTTCAGGCTTACCAGGGCAATAACATGCTTTCTTTTATCCTTCTCGAAAAACAACAAGGGGAGCATTCTGTGTTCCTCATAGAGGGTGAACTGACGGTCCGCCACGTCCTGGAACGAACCCAAGGTGTAGTAACTCTCCTTCTGCGCAATTGAGTACGGACGGAACAATTCCCGGTTCCGCTTCTCATATGCCAGGTACGGTCCAGCAAGCGGTCTGGAAATGATATAGGCGTCAAGACGTTCAGTTGCGAATAGCCGTTTCATAGGAAATAAACTCCATCTTCCCTGTTTTGGGCAGCTTGTCACTGAAGCGTCCCTTCACCAACATTCCTTCCCTTGCGAAGGGAGGAGCATCAATTACTTTTACTTCCAGATAGTTCCCGCTCAACCCATACCAGTGCCCTCCCCTCCTGTTTTGGAGGATTACCTCACTCTCTTTTCCCAGTTGTCTCTCTCTGTACGCGTCGTGCAACTGCTTTGAGAGTTCCCGGAGTTCAAGGGCCCGTTCATCACGTATTTTCTCAGGTATGCGATGTTTTGCATGATACAGCGGGGTATCGGGTCGGGGCGAGAATGGAAATACATGCAACATGGAAAATCCTTGGCTGAGTATGAATTGCTTAGTTTCCTGGAAATCCTCATCACTCTCCCCAGGAAGACCGGTAATGATATCAGCTGCCAGGAATGGATCATCCTTCGACTGTTTGAGCTGTTCCAGAATTGAGGACAGTTCACTGATGGTATAGTGCCTATCAACGAGTTGCAGAACCCGATCGCTCCCACTCTGCACAGGAATGTGGAAGTGTGGTTGCATCCTTGGGTCCTTCAAGGCTTCCAACAGACGACCATCGATATGGTCTGGTTCCATGGAACTGAGGCGGAGCCTCACATTTGCAGAAAGTGCTGAGAGCAGCTTCTCAAGCAACCCTCCCAAACCATCACCCTGATGATCATACATGGTAAGGTTGACACCGGTGAGCATGATCTCCTGGAAACCAGCCTCCTCGAGTGCAAGGGCACGCTCAATCACCAGAGAGGGATCAAGGCTCACTGCCTTGCCTCGTGCAATATGCACCCGGCAATACGCACAACTGTTATCGCACCCATCCTGGATTTTCAGGTATGCCCTGCTGTGGTAGGAAAAAGAAGCCGCGTCATAATCAAAGACGGAGGCTTCTCCGTCACTGAACGAGAGGCACCCCTCCTTCATGCTCATACCAGAGACCAGAGAAGCTTTCAGATGCTTGGCAAGCTGGAGAAGATGCGCCTTCTTTTCCAGGGGAACCACAATGATCTGGTCACTGAGTGCCTGGAGCTCTTCCTCGTTGACCTGGGCATAACAACCCGTGGCAAGAGTAGGTGCAATCCTTGCAAACTTACGGATCATCCTTCTTGCTTTCTGTTCTGCTTTACTGGTAACAGTACACGTATTGACAATATATAAATCAGCACCCTGGTCTTCAAAAACCACGGTGAATCCTTCCTTGGAAAATGAATCGGCGATGGCCTCACTCTCGCACTGGTTCAGCCGACATCCCAAGGTATATACACACACATTCACTCAATTTCCTCCTGCTTCTTCAGGACCTCCATGACCGTATCGAGGGCTCCTTTGAGCCCCATACGCATCTGCTTTGCATACGGATTGTAACGCTGCAGGTCATAGAACAGCTGCATTGGATCATTGCAGGTCTGTTCTACAATACTCATAAGGGTCCGATATCCCTTGGTCGCCAGTTTGGTATCGCCAAGGGAGAGTTCAGAGAGTGTACGCCCCACGAAGTGGGTAATCCCCTGAGACCAGGCAGCCTCACGGTCGTGCTGGTCACAGCTCATATGCATAACATCGAGGCCCCAACGGGCAAATTCATCCACCCACCAGGAGAGCGTCTCGGTCTTGCAATTGACCGGACAGATCACCAAGGGAAGGCCTTTCACCCCATTCTTGCCGGAATCAGGGCCAAACATTGGGTGGGTTGCTATGCTTTGCACAGAGGAAGGAAGCAGGTCCTGCATAATCTTTGCCGGATACAGCTTCACCGAACAGGTGTCCATCACCACGGTGTCCTTCCCGATATTTCCAGCGGTACGTGTCAGTACGTCCTTGAAGGCGCTGATGGAAACACAATAGAACAAAGCAGAACAGGTAAGGACTTCCTCCTCACTGCCGAGATGCACCCCTGGGGGAACGGTTTTATTCCGTCTACTGTAGGCGATTACCTCAAACCCATGTCCAGCTAACTCCTTGGCCCAGAAGGATCCAAATCGTCCCAAGCCATATACTCCGATGCGCATGCTCTCTTTCATGAACCGCATTGTACTGGAAAGCAAACAAACGGGCAAGGAGGAGGCTGGAATGCCCAACCATCGAGCCTTTTCTAAGAGATTCTAACGTGATACACTGATCTGGTACTATCTAATCTAACCTGTCAAGGAGCATAACCATGACGTTTGCAGAAAAAATGAAGGCCCAAGCAATTGAGGCCCAGAAAAATCTCGTCCTGGCCGAGGGTACTGAGAGCAGAACCATCCAGGCCGCAAGGAAGATTATCGATGAAAAATTGGCCAAATCGGTCATCTTGGTCGGTGCAGTGGATGCAGTGAAGAAAGCTGCAGAAGCAGTAAAGATCTCACTTGAAGGGATCTCAATTGTAGACCCCTCTTCCAGTGAAGATCGTGAGGCTTTTGCCAAGGAATACCATGAGCTTAGAAAGCATAAAGGATTGAGCGAGGATGAAGCTTACCAGGGTATTATCGATCCTCTTCGCTGGGGAGCCATGATGGTCCGCCTGGGAAAGGCTGATGCAATGGTTGCCGGCGCTGAGAACACCACAGGCAACGTGCTTCTTGCTGCCTTCCAGATCATCAAGACCAAGCCCGGGATCAAGTTTGCATCCTCATGTTTCGTCATGGCAACAGACAAGAGCGAATATGGGGCAAACGGCTCATTCATTTTTGCTGACTGTGCCACCATCCCCAACCCAACAGCTGAACAGCTGGCTGAGATTGCAGAAGCTTCTGCATTATCCTGCAAAACCTTCCTCAACACCGAGGCAAAGGTGGCCATGCTCAGCTACTCAACCAAGGGCTCTGCAAAGGGTGATTTGGTCGACAAGGTGGTTACCGCTACCAATCTGGTCAAGGAAAAACTTCCTGAGTTGCAGATTGACGGGGAGTTGCAGCTCGATGCAGCCATTGTTCCCAGTGTTGCCAAGAGCAAGGCTCCTGATTCCACCGTCGCCGGTGGTGCCAATACCCTGATCTTCCCTGACCTCCAGGCTGGAAATATCGGCTACAAGCTTGTACAGCGCCTTGCTGGAGCTGAGGCCTATGGCCCAATCCTCCAGGGATTCGCCAAGCCGATCAGTGATCTCAGCCGTGGGTGTTCCGTTGAGGATATCGTGGTGACCAGTGCAATCACACTTGCACAGGCAGCAAGCATCTAAGTTTCAAAGTGAGGGCGGGAGTTTCATTTTCCCGCCCTTGCCACGTTCCATACTTTTCTATACGATTGCCTCGTCTCCAAGGGTAGACAAGGCATGCTCAGAAGTACAAAACCATTGAATCTTCTCGATCGATCACTTCCTGCGAGAACCATCATCTGGGCACTCGCCTGGCCTACCATCCTTGAACAATTCCTACAAGTCACCGTTACCTATGTCGATTCAGCCATGGTGGGTTCTCTTGGTGCACAGGCAACTGCAGCAGTTTCTGTTCCAGCTTCCACCATCTGGCTGGTGAATGGGTGGATGAACGCGTTTGCCATCGGCTTCTCTGTGTTGATGGCACGTAACCTTGGCAGCGGAAAGACTGACAGAGCCCGTCTCATTACCAGACAGGCAATCCTATCTTCTCTCTTTTTTGGATTGTTCCTGACCTTCTCTTTCCTCATCATTGCAAGAAGACTTCCCTCATGGATAGGTGCTGAGGCAGCGGTGGAACCATTGGCACAGCAGTACTTCCACTATATCGCCTTGGGATACCTTCCGAACCTACTCATGATTCTCATCAGTACCCTGCTTCGCCTCAGTGGGGACTCCAGGACACCGCTCTATCTCAATGGCCTGAACAACCTCATGAACATCCTTCTCAATCTCTTCTTCATCTTCCCAAGCATCCCTCTGGGAGTAGTTACTCTTCCTGGTCTTGGACTCGGGGTGAGGGGAGCTGCAATGGCAACCAGTATCAGTTGCACAGTCACCAGCATCCTGCTTTTTGGGATATTGCTTACAACAAGCAACCCTATCCGCCTTTCACTGAAAGGGAGTTGGAAATTCGATGCCGCCATTCTCAAGAGCTCACTCCGTCTGGCTCTTCCGATGGCACTTGAACGATCGACGCTCTCATTCGGCCAGATCGTCTACACGAAAATGGTTGGAACATTGGGAACCACCGCCCTTGCTGCACACTTCTTGGCGATCAATGCAGAGTCTATGACCTACCTACCGGCAAGTGGCTTCGCCACCGCAGCCACCACACTGGTGGCTCAATCACTGGGCAGCGAAGACAAACAACTTGCCCGCCGTTTCGCCAGCACCTGCGTTGCGATGGGAACACTCCTGATGACACTCATGGGAGTAATCCTCTACCTGTTTGCCCCTCTTCTGATGAGCTTCTTTACCCGTGATGCCCAGGTCATTGCACTTGGATCCCGGGTATTGCGTCTGGAAGCCTTCGCTGAGCCTGCCTTCGGCCTCTCCATTCTTGTGTTTGGGGTACTTCGTGGTGCGGGAGATACCAAAGGGCCCTTTCATATCGCGGTAACCGGGATGTGGTTGATCCGACTTCCCCTTGCCTACCTGTTGCTGAGCACAACCAATCTTGCACTCATGGGTATCTGGCTTGCAATGGTCGCTGACCTGAATATCAGGGGAATCATCTGTCTTGTACGGTATCGCCGGTTTACGTGGCTTGATAGTTGGAGAGAGACTCACTAAGGGAGAGAAACTGGGGCCAAGAAAGGGCTTCAGCCCTGAGGGACGGATCAACATTGCTCTCAGCAAGCAGTGATGCCACGCCTTCCTTACCCAGCAGTGCACCAATCTTTCCACCCATCAGATTATTTTTCACCGTCTTTCTGCGCTGGGCAAACAAGTCCCTGATGACCAACAAGAAATGTGGACGCAGCTCATCCTTGACCAAACTCTCCTCTCGCAGTGCAAAGTGCACTACACTGCTGGTGACATTGGGTTTAGGGAAAAATGCTCCTGCATTGATGACAAACGATTGGGTCACCTCATAATCCATCTGGGCAAGAAGCGAGAATGATGACCACATCTTTGACCCTGGAGATGCACAGAGACGGTCAACCACCTCTTTTTGCAGGGTAAAGACCATCTGCGGGATACGATACCCTTCCTCAAGGATTTTCGCGATCACCACTGATCCTACATTGTAGGGAAGATTACCACAGACCCGTTCAGGCAAAGCCGCTTGCCCAAAGGTTTTCGGCAAGGTCTTCAAGGCATCACCTTCAACAAGATGGAAGTTAGGCTCCTCACCGAATGCATGCTCCCTGAGAATCCTGCAGAACCCATGGTCAATCTCGAAAGCAGTAACCGCAGCACCTCTTTCCAAAAGCAACGCGGTAAGGGAACCAATCCCAGGGCCGACTTCCCAAACCGTAGTATTCTCCAGCGGTTCAAGGAGTGAGACGATGCGTTCACGGACCGGTTTCGAGATCAGGAAGTTCTGTCCAAATTTCTTGGTCATCGCGAGTCCCTCTTTCTGCAACAGATCGCTGATCGCATGTGGCGAATCGTAGGCAAAGTTCCAACGCATACTCTCTCCTTCGTTTTGTTTGCAAGACTCGCTTAGCATAGCCAATTGCGATAAGCGAGGTCAACAGAACAAGCACAAAGAGCGCATAGCTCCCCCATGACAGCATCCAGATCTGCTCACTACCAAAGGTGAGCAATGCATCCACTCCCCGATACACAAGACCAAGAGGAGATGAACACCAGGCGCCGCACAAGAGTGCCAGGAAACTGAACAACATGGCAAGATTGATCAGGAGGGTTGCAGGGACACTGTAGAGCAAGCCTGCTGGATTCCAGGAACCTGTAAGCATCATACTGGCAGGGCCTGTGCCAAGAACAGCAAGCGCTGTGCTTATAAGGGGTAATGAAGGGAGACCACTTCCGAAGAGTATCATGGCAAAAGCAGCATAACTGTAGAGAAACGCAAAATGCATAACCGAGTTCGGGAAAAGCCATACTTGCAGAAACCCCGTGAGATAGAAAGGAACGAGCAAGGGGAATTGTTTCGTAAACGGTCCCAATTGAAACAAATACATACCCAATGCTCTGAGTAATGAAGGTTTCGGCCCCACAGCCATTACATAGAGACAGGGGACGATGAGTGCAAAACGCTTACCCCAATAGGGACCGAAGAGACGCTTGGCCCCTATACCTGCAAGCAAAATAAAAAAATGCAGGTGCATTCCCGATAGGGCAAGGATATGGGCACATCCACAAAGGATTGCCTTATCCTTGAGAGCGAAGGATTCCCCGCTCAACTGCCCCAAAAGCAGAAGGGAAGCAAGAGCCCTTACCTGTGCATCCTCGATACACACGTCCAGGCGTCCTTGCAATCGTTCTAGCATGGTTCGACGCCCAAGTGCAAACGGAGGTATCACAAGTACCTGTATATCCCCCCCATAGAAGACAGATCCGGTATCGTCCCACTGCCCCCAAACCTGGATAGTACTGGAAGCTACCAATACCTCTTCTACAGGAACCAAAACCGGTATAACGCCGGAAGCACTTCCCCCATAGCCCCCTTTGGATGCACACCCTGTCAATGTAAGACGCAGCAACTGATCTCCACTACGGGACAGTGATGAATCCTCCTGCAAGGTTCCTTCCAAGCTCACGATTCTATCTTGAGGAATTGCAAAGGATGGAGTACTGCTGGCAATGCCTCTACCCAACAACAGGTAAAAGCAATACACGAGAGAGATGAGTATGATCAAGGATCTTGAGCAGGAGGGAAAGAATGGCACCACAATGAGCACAAGAACCCCCAAGGCCACTCCCACCAGCAGGGGATAGGCGAAAAGAAATGACCCACGGCAGGCCAAGTAGATAGCCAGTGTGAATAGAGGGAGCAAGAGTCTCAATGGATGAAAAAGGTCTTCCATATACATGGAAGACCCCACGGGTTGAATTTTGCTTCAGCTACAGCTCCATGAGAGAGACCAGCAAGGCAAGCAGTCCAATATCAAGTCTCTTCTGCATGCTCTGGTGAAACAGACGGGCAGCAAGACGCTCATCTTTTTTACGTTGCATCCGTTGATTGTGAACTTTCAGTGCCATCCTGTAGAGGCTCTTGTTGTAGATACGTAGATATCGTGCCAACAATTCTCCAATTTCCTTCAGTGTCTCATTCGAACCATCATAGCTGATTGGTTTAAGAGGCTCCGAGGAGACCAAGGCAAGACTGTTACAAAGTTCAAGCGGATCGGCGGAAGAGGATTCATCAAGGAACGATTCAACAGCAAACAACTGTTCATCGATTTCCTGTTCTCTCTCCCCACAGCGTAACTTCAGCTCATAGCGCCTTCTTTGTGCGACAGAGGAGCGAGTGTCCTTCTTGGCAAGGTAACTCCAGGCAAGTACAACCAGACCACCGCTGATAAGCAGTTCATCAACCATGGGAAGAGGATCCCTGATTGCCAATGACATGAAGAAATAGGAAGCGGTGAACACAACTGCCGAGATCAAGAGCCTTGGGATGTACTGCTTGTTCTGGATCCAGCGATCGACACTGAAATCAATGGCAGCATAGAGTGCATAGGAAACTTCATCCTTCTGGCTCTTTGTCAGCATTCCACTACTCTTGAGCACAACCTGCTCATCTTCACTCCAGTTCCCTACCCGGGTGGTATCAAGGTAGGGAGAGAGTGTGAGGTTTTCTTTGTTCTGTCGTTGCAGTAAATAGCAAGTAATCACGAGAGGGCCGCCTTATATGCGTCTATCCGTGTACCCAGATTCTGTTCGAACTCGGCACGGTCTGTTCCCTCCGCAGTGAAGAAGAAGTAGTATTTGATTTTCGGTTCAGTTCCACTTGGTCGTACCACTATCTTGTCTCCACCCTCTAGAAAAAGGATAAGGACATCACTGGGAGGAAATTCTGTTTGTTTCCCGTCAAGCAGATCCTGCTTGCTGGTTATTGTATGCCCGGCCAACTCATCACCTTCATTGAGTTTTCGCAGCCCGGTCATTATCTGAGCCATTTTCTCCTTCCCTGATGCTCCTTCATAGTCCTTTGCAAAGACCGATTCTGTAGAGAACCCCCATGTATCATAAATCTGATCCAATCGATCCTTGAGGGTCAGTCCTTTGCTGGACCAGTGGCACATCATCTCAACACTCATCAGAGCGCTGCTGATGGCATCCTTGTCACGTACCTGGGGAAGAGTCAGGTATCCGTAGCTCTCTTCACATCCAAACAAGAAATATTCACGCTCTCCTTTTGGACCTTCCAGAGAAGCAATCTCCTCTGCAATATATTTGAAACCGGTGAGAACATCCTTGCACCTTCCCCCCTGGCTCTCGACAATTCGCTTCACCAAGTCAGTGGTGACCAGACTCTTCACCACCAGAGGGGTTTTCTTCTCTTGATTCTCACGATCAGCCCCCATCAGGTAATCGGCAAGCAATACAGCAATCTGGTTACCCGTGAGTAGATGATATACATCTTTCTTTTCCGAAAGTGGAATAGCGATCCCCAGTCGGTCTGCATCAGGGTCGGTTCCCAGTACGATGTCAGCTTTCTCACGCTTGGCAAGCGCTAAGGCCATCTTCATCGCCTCTGGATGTTCCGGATTGGGCAAGGGAACGGTGGGGAAGTTCCCATCCGGTTCCTGTTGTTCCTCCACAACCACACACTTGATCCCAACCTGGGAGAGCAGGTGCTGCAAAGGGAGATTGCCTGATCCATGCAGGGGGGTGTACACCACCGTAATCGGGTTATTCTGCACCAAGGCAGGCCGTCTGAGATTCTGCAACGCAGTATGAAAGTATGCTTGGTCGACCTTTTCAGGAACAGGGACGAGCAAACCCTTGGAACGGGCACTTTCAACGCTGATCTTCTTGATATCCTTTGCTTTCACCGCATTTGCGCGTTCAGCGATTCCAAAATCATGGGGAGGTGTTACTTGTCCTCCATCCTTCCAGTAAACCTTGTACCCGTTGTACTGAGACGGATTATGGCTGGCGGTAATCACAATACCAGCAGTGGTTTGCAGGTAGCGTACCGCAAAGCTGAGCATCGGAACGGGGTGCAGGACCGGATAGAGAAAGACAGAGACCCCATTTGCGGCAAGTACCAGAGCTGCTTCATTGGCAAAAAGGTCACTATAGTTACGACTGTCGTACGCAATGACCACTGATGGATTGCTGGATGCCTCACAGAGATACTCACTCAAGCCTTGGGTAACTTTACGAACCATGTAGGTATTGATTCGGTTGGTGCCACCTCCAATGACGCCCCTCATTCCTGCGGTGCCGAAGGAAAGACTGGTATAGAAACGATCATACAGCGATTCCCAGTCACCACCTGCAAGTTCTTGTTCAACAGCTTCCTTGAATACCTGCTGGTCCTCTGCTTGTAGATAAGCTTCAGCCTTGCTTCTTAGATCTTTCTCATTGTACGCCATAGATTGCATCCTCCAATTCATCTACCGTATCGACAACCACAGAGCCAGGAAGTGCTTGCAGTTCTTCCTTCGGTCTGAATCCCCACGAGACCAAAATATGAGAACACCCAGCATTCTGGGCAGTCTGATAATCCACTTCACTATCCCCAATGTAACAGAGTTCTCCTACGTTTACACCCTGCCTACTGCAAAAAAGGTCAATGGCATACCGATCGGGCTTTCTGGGAGAGCCCTCTACCAATCCTCTCACAGAAGCAAAAGAATACTGGGGAAGTAGTTGTTGTACAATTTTTTGGGTAAGGATATCCTCTTTGTTGGAAAGAATACCTAGAGCTATCCCAGAGCCCTCCAATCTATCAAGAAGCGGAAGGATGCCTTCATAGGGATGACTCTTATCAGCATAGTGTGCCTGATAATGGTCCATCATTGACTGATAGAGAAATGCAAACCGAGCTTCCTCAACAGGGTGGTTATAGTAGGACAGAGCACCCTTGAGTGCATTGTAGAGCCCTCGTCCAACAACCTGTTTTGTCAATGTCACTGAGAATGGAGGCAGGCCCTCCAAGGAAAGAGCAGCATTGAAAGCACTACGGATATCCTCAATGGTATCAATGAGGGTACCGTCCATATCAAAGAGGATTGCCTTTTGCAACGGTTTCAACATATCGCCATTATCGAACATAGAGCGGTGACAAGTCAACAAACGTTTCGACAAAAGGAAGACCCTACGTTTTGACAAAAGAAGTACTCTCCGCTATTGTGTACCCATGCAAACCATTACAATTAAAGGTGGCAAGGAAAAACAACTCTTACGTCACCATCCATGGGTCTTCAGCGGCGCTATCGCAAATGACATCTCCCTTCTAGAAACAGGGGTCTCCAGAGCAGAAACAGATGAAGGACAATTCATTGCATGGGGGTGGTATGACAAGGAAAGTCATATTCCCCTCCGTCTTCTCTCTTGGAACGAGAACCAAACTATAGATGAACGTTGGTGGAAACAAACCATTGCCCAGAGTGTTCTACGCAGAAAGATGTTTTTCGAGGACAAGGCAGGGGCAACCACTACCTTCCGTATCATCTTCTCCGAGGCCGATTATCTTCCAGGCTTGGTGGTGGATGTATACGGTACCATGCTGAGAATTATCATCAGCAGCCGTGTAGCTCATCATTTCCAGGATCTCATCGTGGAGACCTTGGAATCACTGCTCAAGCCTTCCTTGATCATTCTGAATACAGACAGTGCTTTCGCCTCTGCAGAACACCTCAAGGAAACCCTGCTCTACTACCAGGATGGCCAGTATTTCACTCCATCCAAGAAACTGGACCCTGTCCGTTTCCGTGAAGACAACCTCTACTATGAAGTTGCACCAGGAAAGGGGCAAAAAAGTGGATTCTATTGTGACCAACGGGAAAGTCGACGGGTTATCGAGCCGTACGCAAAGGATGCTGTAGTACTCGATGGATGCTCCTACACCGGTGCATTCACCCTCCACGCCCTGAGAGCTGGAGCAAAGCATGTCGATCTTCTGGACTCCAGTGAACAGGCCCTGAGACAGGCATTGGTCCATATCCACATCAACCAGGACCTCAAGACCATTCCAGAGGGAAGCCGGGAGAAAGTGGAAATTACCCAGTGCGATATCTTTGAACAGATGCGGCATATTGAGAAGGACCACTACGATCTCATGATCCTTGATCCTCCCAAGCTTGCCCAGACCAAGTCACAGGCAGAAGGAGCCCAGAAAGCCTACAAGGACCTGAATCGTCTGGCAATGCAGAAGATCAAGGATGGTGGCATCATAGCAACATTCTCCTGTAGCTCGGCCATCAGCGCAGAACAGCTGCGTATGATTCTTGCCTGGAGTGCAAAGGATGCAATGGTTGAAATCCAGATTCTTCAGAAACTCGGTCAGGGACATGACCACCCGATCAGGATTTCCTTCCCAGAATCTGAATATCTCAACGGGTACTTGCTGAGAGTTATCCGCTAACTTGCAAGGGGGGTTGGGGTATCGTCCGGGTTGGTATCGTCCAGAGTGAGCATGTTTGCGAGAAATCGCAGCTGCTCAACCAGGATTGAGACCATATCACTGAGGTACCCTACCTTTCCGTTGCCATCATCCAAGGAACGCAGTGCATAACTATAGTCCTGCATCACCGGCACATCCTCATCCAAGATCAAGGAGGATGGCATGGTTTGTTCCACATTATACTTGCATCGCCTGAACACTGCCCTCCCATCCTTTCCTTGGTTGGCGCAGGCTCCAAACAACCGACAGATTAGCGGTCGTGCTTGATACACCGTACAGTGATACGGGGAGTCAGGGTTATAGAGAGGACAAGGTCCGCTGGTATTGCCCCTGGCACTATTCAGTGCCTCGATAAGGGCTTCATCTTTTTTGACAAAGAGAAGATAGGCAGCAACCATACGAGCTTCACTTACCGTTATATCGGGCATAAAATGCTCGCAGCATGTCCCACATCCGCTTCCGCAAGCGATGCTATACTGTGTGCAGAAAACACTCGTCTGGTTTTCGATAGTCGAGTACAACTCGACCAAGCCAGCCATAGACTGACCTACATACGTTCCTTCGAACGCAATCATGAGTTCTTCAATACTGTCCATCTGTGATGTACTCCCTAGAACGGAGCGGATATTACCATTACAGATGGATTTGAATCAATCAGGAAGGCCACGTTTTTTTCGTTTTTTCTTGCGGTGCTCTTTCTCGGCCTGACGGGATCCCTGAACCGAGCGCTGGACCAGCCGCGCATTCCTTCGGTCAGAGAGCGCCCAACCACCAATCAATGCACTGGTACCACAGAAGGCCAGGATACCAATCCAGGCAAAAGGACTATGCATGTAGGGCAAGGCAATATTCATTCCATAGAATCCAGTGACAAACGTCGGGATCATCAAACTGATCGAGATGATGGTCAATCGTTTCATGATGACATTCATATTGTTGCTGATGACCGAAGCAAATGCGTCCATTGTGCCAGTCAGAATTGAGGAGTAAATATTTGCCATCTCGATGGCCTGCTTGTTGTCTGTAATGATATCCTCAAGAAAATCACGTTCTTCCTCACTCTCAAGACGGAAGTACGGGGTACGTTGCATTCGTTCCATCAATGCTTCATTGGTTGTCAGACTGGTGGAGAAATAGACCAAGGATTTCTGGATCTGCAGCAACTGAATCAGTTCATAGTTCATGATACTCTTGTGCAGTTGTTCCTCAACCTGGGACTTTTGGCGGTTTATGTACTTGAGGAGCCGGATATAGACCATGACCGCACGGCCAAGGATGCTGATCACAAACCCTTCAGCTGTCTGCACGGGATATTGCCGGTAGCGGTTCTTGGCAAAATCCTCAAGCACGATGCTATCACTCTGGCAGATGGTGATGACAGTATCACGAACCAGCACGATACCAAGCGGTACTGCATACTGGTTTATTCCCTTGCAATCATCGGCCAGGGCGGGCAGACGCATGATTAACGCAACATAGTCGTCTTCACGTTCAATGCGGGCCTGTTCGTCCTGGTCCATGATATCTGCGAGCAATTCACTGGAAATGGCATATTTCTCTTCGAGCTGGGTGATATCATCTCTGTTGATATCCCTTGCATCGACCCAAGTGTAGGGAGCCTCCTGGATGGGTTCTCCGGGAATCTGGCTCATAAGATTCTTTCTGATGGTGATCATACTTCCTCCATGGCTGTGTTTGCATCCATACCCAGCCCCTTGCAGGAAGAATCTTGTTAATTCCGGTATTGGGGATAGGAGGATGCCGTTCGGGTGTTTCTAGGCAGGGGGTTTATACTGCCACCGTCGTCTACTGTAGACATGGGATCCTCCTCATAACAAGATGGCCTACCAGTCTGGCAAGCACCAAAGCAATACTACCACAATCAGTTTAGCCTAATAAAGGGGTTGCCTGCATTTTTTCTCTCTTTTCGAAACAGTATAAACATTCTATACTCGCAACAAGGAGGAAAAAATGGTTACAAGAGAAGAAGCAGACGCGTTGCTGAGAAAATACAATCCTAACGAAGCGCTGGTGTATCATGCCTATTGTGTTGAGGAGACCATGCGCAGGTTCGCCAAGGAGTACGGATACGACGAGGAATATTGGTCGTTGGTAGGACTCCTCCACGATATTGATTATGGGATGTTCCCTGAGGAGCATTGCCAGAAAGCACCCGAGCTATTGAAGGAAATTGAACTTGATGATGCATTCATCAGGGCAGTATGCAGCCACGGATACGGTATCTGCAGCACCATAGAGCCTGAGCATTTCATGGAGAAGGTTCTCTACACCATTGATGAGTTAACCGGTTTGGTATATGCAACGGCATTGATGAGACCTTCAAAGATGGAAGGGATGACGGTAAAATCGGTTAAGAAAAAATGGTCCAGCAAGGCCTTCGCCGCAGGAGTGAACCGGGATATTATCTCCCAAGGAGCCGAAAAGCTTGGGCTTGAGATGAATCACATCATTTCGCTCACCATAGAAGCAATGGGTGGAGCCTCCAGTAAGATAGGGCTTTAGGCGAGTGGCATCTGTTCAAGACGGACAATACCGCTCTTGTTCAATACAACCGTGAAGTGGCTATAGATATCCAAGTCCTCTTTCTTTGAGTATTCACGTATGACCAGATGCAGGTGATAGACACGTTCACTGTTAAGCTGATCAAGCTCATCTGCATCCGGGTCCATCCTGAATACCACATCATTGGGATCATCCATCTCTTTGAGAAAATCATCAAGGCGTATCCTGGTAACCAAGGTGAAGTTATTCTCCCTGGGAAACCTGTCCCTCGCCATTCCCTGTTTGGACAGCGGATGCATGGCTAGGTCTCGTACATAATGGATGATGTCTTCCTTGGGAAGCATATCCATGAAGGGATTGTTCTTATCTTTACGGATATCCTTCACTGATGAAGGAATGTCATCAGGAGTGGTAAACTTGAGCCTGATCCTGCTCGAACAAATCTTCTTGTTGGTCTTTGGAGAAAGAAACGAGGATATTTCATCAGCCATCATCTTGGGAAGCACTGCATTGAAGAAGAGTCTCAGCCACTCCTTTATACGATCCTTGAATACATAACCGATGATGACAATCAGTGCCCACTGGAAAGAGTTTCTGATGAATGTTTCTTCTGCAAATATGGTTGTCAGGGTTGCAAAGGCCATGGCAACGCCGGCCGCAATTCCTGCAAGGATCTCAGAAACCCGCTTTGGCCACCTGGAAATATTGGGGACGAGATAGAGACTGGATTGGGTCCATTTCTTTAACACCGCCTTTCTATACTGCACTGTCTCTGCATTGGTACTGCCACTTGGATACTCCTTCTTGCTGCGGTAGTCCATCTCATCCCGGGAGAACTGCATCAATTTTGCAAGTATCTGCTTATGCATCTCATCCCGCATCGGGGTAGAAGCCATATAGAGGTCAAGGGCATGTTTTTCACAGATCAGGCTCGCGGCCTCATCCGTCCAGAGAAAGGCAAGCAGCAAGCGACTCTCTTGATCAATCTTCTCCTGAATTGCTGAAATCATACCTCTGAGCACTTTGAGAAGCGTTGAGGCATTCATATACCAGTTTGTCAATGTGGTATTCAGATCACTCTGCATACCAAGCTTCACCATATCCTTGCAATCCTTCAGACACGCCTTTGTCTCATGGCGTACTGAGTTTACTACGGTCTGCAATTCATGGATTACTTTCCGCTCAGGTACTGCATTCAGGTCAATCAGGAGATCCTTGGTGTACTGCTTGAGAATGGAAAGGGGGCTGAGCAAATTCTCGTCATCAAGCAACTCCTCAAGCGTTATCTCAGGAGAGGAGTACCTTCCATGGCTCTGGAATTTGTGAAGAATTCGTTCTTCACTGTATGTAGAGCGATTAACATAGAGTTGGGGAGGAGAAAACAGATAATAGTGAATTTCCCGCTCATACTTCCTGGTCTCAGGGATCGGCAAGATGAGCTTCGTCTCCAAATGTCTGCTTGAATGTCTCCGTAAATCGATCAAGGTTCCCTCCCGGTTGCACTAGTATACAGGAGGGTTTATCCTAACGCAATCGTAAGTTACGGTAACTGTCCCAAGGATACTCGGCGGCACTCTTGAGAGAAAGCGATTCCAGGTCATCATAGGCAGGGACAAAAACGTCTCGGATGGGGAGTTTGAACACCTCCTGCACCCGTCTACCCAACAACTGCTCCAACAAGGGTCTTGTTGCTCCTTGCTCGAGCAATCTCTTGACCAAGAGCAAAATGCCACTGAACCCAGGAATTCCACTTGCCCCTGCCTCTTTATCCTGAAGCGTATGTGGAGCATGATCACTCTCTATCCAGTCTACCCTTCCCTCCAACAGTGCAGCAAAGAGAGTACTACGCTCGGTTTCACTGCGAAGAGGAGGATTCATCTTGGCGTACAGCGTCCGCTCTTTTGCATCCTCACTGGAGAGAAGAGCATGATGAGGGGTGACCGCACAACTGACGCGAACTCCCTTCATCCTTGCTTTCTCGATTTCATGGAGGGCTTCAATACTGCTCAGATGACAGATATGAAGGTGTCCCCTGAAGCCTTCCTCTTGTGAGAATTGCAGCTGGTCCGAGACACTTGCAACCTCTGCCTCTACTGGCCGCGCAAGGCTATGAGTGGAGAAGTCAGCAGGATCATACAGCTCAGGATGCAACAAGGACTCTTTTTCACAATGCAGGGCAACAACCCCCTCGTAACCACACTCTTTCAGGGTACGATATACAAGAGACTGCTCCCTCTCCTTTATGAGCCCCATATTGCCGGTTGAATGACCTGCAAACAACTTAAGCCCCACTACCTGGGGAAAGAGCTCCTGTGCAATGGAGACCACTCGCCGAATCTGTTCGGCAGAAGACGTTACCCCCGCATACAGGTGATAGCGAACACCAAGACCACACTGTTCAGCATCCTTGAGACGTCTGAGAATACTTTCACGCTCAGTGAGGGCTGGTTGCGTATTAGGCATATCAAATACCTCATCAATCCCGCAAGTGAGCGCAACCCCCAATCCATGGGAGAGCGTTTCTTTCTCGTTCTGACTCCAGTCACGGAGATGTACATGTGGGTCAATCATAGGCAATTAATTCAGGCGCCTCTTTCGCCAGATAGTCGTACTGCATGAAGGTGCCCCAACGGCAAGTCAATCGGTCTCCACAGGCACACTCTCCACACATCCCAATACCACAGAGCGTGGTTCTCTCCATCGATAAGTATAGATTATGCTCCTTGACTCCCCGAGCCAACAGCTTGCGACAGGCGATAGCCATGAAAACCTCAGGACCTACCAGATAACAGGCCTGCTCTTCTTCCAAAGGAAGGCTGTCCAGAAGGTCCAGTACTCTTCCTGGTCTGCCATCATCAGCAATACAAGTGAATGATCCATAGGATGAAAGATGCTCCTCAAGCAAGGCTTTTCCTTCCACACTCTCACTGGTTCCTACAAGAATACTCATTTCAGTTCCCTGGCCTTGCAACTGGTCGGCAAGACTGGGAAGTACCGCCACCCCGGTACCACCACCCAACAAGAGTGCTTTTTTGGTCTTCTCATTGTTCAGTTGTGCACCGTAAAGTCCCCGTACATAGATATTATCTCCGACCTGAAAGGCACAAAGCTCGGCTGAGAAAGGTCCCCGATTCTTGACAATGAAGGTCAATGGATCGTTATGAGCGACAGAGAAGGGTTTCTCCCCGATGGTTGGAATCCAAAGGAATGCAAATTGTCCCGCCTTGCAGTCAAGCGTGCCATCCAGTGTGATGATACGGGTATCCTTACCATACTGCTCACTCTTCACCACCTGATGTTTCTCATATGCCATCTGTCGGTCTTTGATGATATAGGAGGTAGATTGCTTTTTCGCAGGATCTTCTCCGCCCAGAATAGCCTCTGCCTCTCGCTTCACCGCAGCGAGGTATTCAGGCCATGCCTTCTGGTCGACAGTACCGAGGGCTGAACCGATTCCGACTGCATCAGCACCGGAGGCTATCAGTGCTGCAGCTTCCGTTCCACTGCTCACTCCACCCATACCGATAAGCGGCACATCATCACCACAGGCTTGGCGAATCTCCCGGATGGCTGAAAGTGCTCGTTCATAGACATGATGCCCACTACTTCCGCCCTTGCCTCCAAGCTTGTTTTGCAAGATGGGAAGTCCTGAACCTGGATCCTTGTGGACGATGGGACCAACCGTATTGATTGCGACCAAGCCATCGGCACCACTATCCAATACGGCCTTGGCTATCAGGCCGATGTCATCAACATTTGGGGTAAGCTTCACAAACAAGGGTGCTTTGCACTCCTTGGTGGCTTCCTTGATCAATCGCACATATTCAGCGGCAATATTCTGGTCGCACCCAATTGATGCCCCATAGCCGACCGATGCGTGAGGACAAGAGAAATTCAACTCAACCAGGTCTGCCACCTCATCAAAGGCTTTTACCAAGGTGATGAAATCTTCAACACTGTTTGCCGAGAGCGATACATTCAGATAACTGGAAAAGGAATGCTCCGCCCTGAGTTTTCTCAGTTCATACAGGGCCTGTTCCATCCCAGGGTTGCGTAACCCGACAGAGTTCCCAAAATTACCGACTGAGGTCTCACAGATCACCGGCTCACGGTTCCCTGGATTGACTTCCACCTGGAAACTCTTGGTGGTAATGATGCTGATAGCATGTACCTTCTCGTCAAAGTAGGTGATCAGTCTGGGTTTAGTGGAAGCAACACCACTGACAGTTCCTAGCAGGACAGGAGCATCTGCATTGAGATGTCTCTTTGTCAGGAGTTCCATCACATTCTTCATACAGAGGTCTCCTCAAGCAGGGAGCGAAGGTTCTTCATGCACAAATCAAGCCAGTCTTCCGGTGCTGGGTTATGCTTCCATGGATGGGTCAATGCACTGCTGCTGTTTATTCTGGCAAGCGCTACCGGGTACCCAGCCTTTTTCAGTATTGTCATAACCTCACTTGCAGAACCTCCTTGGCTTCCTACACCAGGGATAAGCAGGGGAACTGATTGGTCATGGTAGAAGGCAGCAATGTCCTCCAACTCCTGGAGATTGGTCGCCCCGACCACTGCTCCTACACTTCCTGTCTTCTGGTTATAGGCGGCAATCTGGCTGGCTACCTCCAAGTAAAGCGGATGTTCACGCTTTTCCTCGTTTACTACCAGCAGATTTTGCAGGTCTCTTCCTCCAGGATTGCTGGTACGATTAAGCAGATATGCCCCTTTTTCAGGGAAACTGATAAAAGGCTCTACCGAGTCACTTCCCATATAAGGAGCAACGGTTACGGCATCACTCTGCCACACTTCAAAGGCTTCCTTGGCATAGTTCATGCTGCTTCTGGCAATATCACCGCGCTTACTGTCAAGAATGACAGGAATTCCTGGGAAGAAACTCTCCAGCATATCCAGTACATCGGCAAGGGCAGAACTACCCGAGAAATCTTCATCACGTGGATGATCGAGGCACTGGTAGTAGCCAAGATTCGGTTTGAACGCTGCAGGAACCAATCCAGCGAGGCTCATTCTCCGAAACAACTGTTGAAAGAAACTATTGAGGTCACTACGAATATTCCCACTGGACACAGGAAGGGATTCAACAATGGGATCCAATCCCATGCAAGCAATATTTCCAGTTTTTTCAGCACTTTCTGCCAATAATGTTTGATAACTCACGCTTATCTCTCCTTACCGATCTACTCTGGGAAATCCCTGCTTCTCACCCCAGCCAAAGGGATCTTCCCTCCACGAAGTAAGTAATCTTGCTTCCTCACTGTTCACATACCCCGTCTCCTGGGCACTTGCAACCATCACATCATAGTCAAGGATGGTAAAGAATGTGCATGCTGGGTCCAAGGAGGCAAAGGCTTCCTGGGCAGTGGCAAATCCATAGGTGAAGATTGCCAAGGTATAGGGACAAACACCTTCTGCTTTAGCAATCGCCTGAACTGCCTTGATGGAAGATCCCCCGGTGGAGATCAAATCCTCAATAAGGAGCACTTTGGCACCAGCATAGGTACCTCCTTGCCCAAGCCCTTCGATCTGTTGACCAAGCCCATGGTCCTTGCCGGAACTTCGTACATAGCTCAATGGTTTCTCGAGTCGGTCTGCCAAGGTGGTTGCATGAGGAATGCCAGCAGTTGCAGTTCCTGCGATGTTATCTGGGTCAAAATCAAGGCTCTCCAGCATTGCAGCAAAAGCCTCGCTGACCAGCTTTCTGGCTCCACTTTCGGCAAGCAGTCTCCTGTTGTCATTGTAAATGGGCATACGGTAGCCGCTTGCCCAAGTGAAAGGATCTTGCACTTGGAGTCGGATTGCGCCAAGCTCCAAGGCTTTCTTTGCCAGAATCGGTCCATAATGGTTTGTAATATCTTCAATATGTTTCATGGTATCTCCAGTGTAGCCTATTTATTTCCACGCTTCCAGATTTCCTTGAAGGTGTGTGTCTTGTTACAGAATGCACAGACAAAGGTGTTGTCCTTGGTTCGATGGAACATGGCTGGAACCCCCTCTCCCTGGTCAGGGTGGGAGATGCATGCCTCATTCGTGCAAGCCAGATCCTCAAAGTTATAGATACGGGGGGGAAGATGCAAGCGGAATTTATTGATGACCCTCCCATCCTTGATCAGGTTCAGCGTACAACCAGGAGCCACTGCACTCAACCGCTTGAGTTGCTTACGGTCAAGACTGTACTCACCGGGGCGAAAGATGATTCCTTTGAAGATGTCTTCCTGGCCACTGGTACTTACCCACTCTCCACCTTTGTAGGCGTCCAAGCCAAGCACACTGCTGATAAGCCTCATATGCCTCCTGATCTCGCCTGGGCTGTCTCCCTTGAGAATATGGTCGATAACCAAGCCATTTCGAATTGGTTGCACGCCTTCACTCACCCGCTTCTCTTTTGTTTCCCGGGAGTGCAAGTCTACCTCTGTAATGTAGTCTTCGCTCTCATACACTACCTTTTTAGCCACTGGGACAAATTCGCTGCCGATTTTTCCTGCAAGCAGTGAAAGCAATACAATCCTTACATACATACCGTTGATCGATTGTCGTTCCCACCCATTGAGGGGTGTGTCATCAAGGAAGGTGGGAATTGTAGGAGTTACCTTGTGCCGTGGAAGCGGGTGATAGAAGGTGGTACCTTCCTTGATCCTGTCCAGGAACTCTTCCCGGAATGTAATGGAACGACGTAGCTCTTCCTGCCTCTGGAGGATCCTGTCCCCCATTCGCTCCAGTTGTGGTCGGGTGAAGTACCACTTGGAAGCCACATCAGGTTGCTTGAGGTATTCTTCGATGGAAGAGAAGATGCGAACTTGGTAACCATTTTCTTCCATCCTGTTCACGTAGACTTCCGGCATTGCCAGCTCTACGGGGGCTACCAAATCAACCTTGACCTGCTTGAATATTTTCAGACCATCAGCTTTTGAGTGCACGGTTCGTCCGTGGAAGAGATCCCCTACCAATGCAAGATGCAATTCCTCGTTACTCCATTGGTTGTCTTCAAGAAAAGTGAACTCATCAAGCAATTCCTGGGTAGGGTGTTCATGCTTCCCATCCCCTGCATTGATGAATACCGGTTTGCGATAGAGTTTGTTTCGCTCTGCATAAGCGGCGCAGGCCTCTTCCAGATGTCTGGTAACACCCTCAACCTTGCTACGGATGATGAAGATGGTATTCTCATATCCACTCAGGGTATTGAAGGTATCGGCATAGCTCTCTCCCTTGTTGAAGGAAGAACTGTCGCTGTTCAGCTCAGAGACTTTTGCATGATGGAAGTTGGCAGCATTCTTGAAAGATTCCTTGGTCCTGGTACTGTCTTCCAGGAACACTTCATAGATGCCGAAATCCCTATCATCAATTCTATAAGGGTTGAGCTTCTCTTCATCTCTCTGTTCCATCGCTTGTTTGAGAATACGTACCTGATCAAAGAGGTACATACGTTCTTCTTTGGAAAAATCCTCAATAACACACAACGAGCGTCCTGCAAATACATTCTGTTTTTCCATCTTGACTCCTTCAAAAAAAAAGCCGGCCCTACGACCGACTCTTCACTACACTATCATATTGAGGGGATTCCCATTCCAGAGCGTTATACGCAACACTGTTTCGTTTCTTGCCCATGGGCTCCCTCCTACTTGCAACTTCTGGAAAACCATAGCAGAGAGTTAGCTCTCTGTCTAGGGTTACTCCTCAATTTTCTTGCCAACCGCATCTGTGTCTTGCTCTATGTCAGAGAGACTCAATAAATCCTCTTTCACGGGACCTGTCGATTTCTGAGGCTCCTCTTGTTTTGCAACAGGGACCTCCACTCGCTTAGTCTCCTTGGGTTGCGTGTTCGCACTCTCGCGTTCTGCCTCCACCCAATCTGTGATTGTGGTGTAAGGAGAATCAGGGCCGAATGCAAGCACTGCATCAAACTGTTCTGGAGAAATCTTACCACGATTCTTCAAGTCACGCTTGTACATTTTTCGATACCAGCCATTGGATCGTTTACGAATATGGTGTTTTCGACGTTTTTTCAGTTTCCCACTCGTACCCTCAGCACTGTATCGAGAGGCGTAGGAACCATATCCGTAGCCCTTGCCATATCCGTAGCCGTATCCATAGCGGTATCCCGTTCCAACCGAGCCGGGAACAACACCGTTGAATACCACACCACTGATAGGGACATTTGCCGTTCTCAAGCTGCTGATCAGATCGAAGAGCGAACCCTTGCTGGTGATACCGGCACGCACGGTAATGATCAGACCATCAACATGCTTACTGATGGAGAGTAACTCACTAGCGGAGTCCAATGGAGGTGCGTCGATAATGACAAAATCATATACACTTTCCAAGTAGTGAATCAGCTGAGTATACCGTGGATTGGAGAAGATGCCGGCATGCACCAAGGGAGCATTACCTGGAGGCAACAAGTGCAATTCAGGAACCTTGTCAATTGGTTTAAGGATACACTCCTCAAGCGTTGCCTTCTTGGTAACATAATCCACCAAACCCACTTCGCGATGTTTTAGACGGAAATAACGCTCCATACTGGGAAGACGAAGATCCCCATCAACCACCAAAACCTTACTTCCCATCTGCGCCAAAGCGATGGCGATATTTCCGATGATGGTACTCTTCCCTTCTGCCATGGAACAGGAAGTGATGGAGAATACATGCTTCTCGCTCCGGTTGTACAACATATTTGCAACCAGCTTGAACCGTTCTGATTCAAAGGAAAGCGGATCATTATGCACAATAAGGGTAGGATACAGATCGAGAGGGGAAACCTTCATCATGGGAATCCACCCCAAAATAGGAACATCCTTGCCAACAATTTTCTGAATCTGCTGCTCTGTCTGGATGGATACATCCAAGGCCTCAATGGCCAAGGTGAGCAAAAGGCCAAAGGCCGCTCCCAGCAACACTGCAACAGCCAAGATCAAGAGTCTGTTCGGACTGACAGGATTGCGTGGAAGGATTGCCTCATCAACAACCGTGACATTGCCGCTCACAGAAGCTTCGATTAACTTTACTTCTTCCAACATTTCCCGCAGCTTCAATCCAATAGCCTCATAGATCTGTACATCCCGCTGCAACTCTGAGAGGCGTCGCTCCAAGACTGGTAGTTGGGAAAGTTCGGATACGAAGACCTCCCCCCGATCTTCCAAGACTTGGATACCTACCCCTGTGGTAAGCGCTTGTACGATGGCTTGGGTATTGTTCTCATTTCCGTAGGACCGGGTAAGTAGGGATACACGGTCAAGCAGGTCCTTATTCAATTGGTTCATTGCACTGCTGATCACATAGGTGCGGGAAGAAGAATCCATGGGCATAGAGACCTGAGTTTGAGTTGTTGAAGGATTGCTCAAGGACTCATACATGGTCAATTCTGTTTTCCAGGCTGCAAGATCATTCAATTTATCTGCAACCACAGGATCCTTCCGAACATCGTCAAGAGAGAGGACTCCTACAACGCCTGCCTCACGAAGGCCTTCATTGTATGCATCGAGAAACACCATTGCTTCCTGCAATTGCAGTTTCAGTGGCTCCAAGCGCAGTGTGTAATAGGAAATCTGTTCAACCAGCAAAGAACTCTTGTCAGTCAACTGAATGATATCACTATTCTCCCGGAAATCACCCAAGGCATCACCTGCTGCTGAGAGTGCGCGGTCGTTGATGGGAATCTGGGATTCAATAAACTCACGCTGTGCAGTTTTCGAGTTCTTGGCGATACCGGTCAGAAGTGTATCATAACTCGAGGCAAGGGCATTGGCAAAATCACGTGCGAAGGCAGGGTTTTCGTCGGCAACCTTGATCCTCACGATGTTGGTATCTTTTACCGTAGAAACCACAATCCGCTCTTTTAGATTGCCCAATACAAGTTTATCTCGGTAATCGAATCCATCTGAATTCGTATATTGCGATAAATCCAGCGTGCTGAGGGCATAATCGATGTTACTTCGACTGGTGATCAACTCGACTTCAGTGGCAATCTTTGTACTCGAGGCAGAAATATCCATCAATGATTCGAAAGATGAGGAAGTCTGTATAGGATCTACCAGGACTGAAACTTCCGACTCATACTGAGGAATGGCAATCTGCAAATAACCAAAAGCAAGTCCTACCACCAGGATGAAACCGACGAAGAACCAGCGCAGACGCTTATGAAAAATGTGAAGCAGCTCTGCAATGGAAATTCCCTCTTCCCCTGCATCAAAGGGACTAATTGACTGTGTATACTCTTCCTGCTGACTCATCTGCTTCTCCTACAGGCTCTTGGAATCCAAGATAATGTTCACAACCGTGGCAACAATTCCCAGGATGGAACTTACCAAGCCTATGATGGCGACCGTAGGAGCAATGTCCCTGGCCAATGTCTCTTTAGCGACTGTAATGGTGGTCTCTGGGAGAATGGAGTCTCCCAATGCAATGGTCTTGCCATCAGGACCCTGCACTTTCACATCTGCCGGGTAAGCGGCATCATCACTCAGCCCACCAGCAAGGGAAAGATAGTAATTCACTGTCTTGTCCGGTACGTACGCAAATACCCCGGGGCGGACTACCCCACCACTGACGGTCACCAAGCGCTGTGTGAAGGGGATCAAAAGAGTATCGTCGCTTTGCAGCTGCATCGACTGATTCTCATCATCCCCATAGAGTATGCTCTGGATATTGAGCGGAATGCGCTTACCGGAACGAAGCAAGTACGCTCCTTCCAGATCACTTACAGCAAGAAACCGTGAAGAGAGAGAGCTAAGCATCTGCTTCATACTCTCTCCAGGATAGAACTGGTAAAAGATCCTTCCAGATGGATAGCCAACCAACGCAGTGGTGGATAGTGAATCATATACCTCACTGGAGGATACGGCTCCTTCTATGGTGACTGTCTGGAGGCTGGGTTGCTGAGCGTCAACAATCACTTGATCAAGATGCGATAGTGTATAATCGGGTTGCTCAAGTAAATTGACGTACTGCACATACCAAGCACCGCTTTCCGGGTTATACCGTTGGATCCTGATGTTCTGCACATCAGCCGAAGAGAGGAGCCCCCCTCCATACATTGTCAAAAGATCTTCCAGACGATCCGACTCTAGGAGTTGGTAGGTACCTTCTTCATATACACGGCCGCTGAGCATAACCAATGTCTCACAACGCTCAAGGGTAATAACATCACCACTTCTCAACAGTGGGTCCTCATCAAGAGCCCCATCGCGCATTGCTTTGTATAGGTCAAACACCTCCTCACTACCATCAGTGTGACGGATGCGGACATTCCTGGTTGAAGCATAAGGGGTTGCATTTTGGAGTACTTCCGAGAGACGCGTAAGCCCCCAGGCAGGGACCACTCTAGTTCCTACCACCTCTCCTACCACCGAAACCATAAAGGAACCGGTTCGTATGAAAACAAGCTGTGGATTGGAATAACTATAGTAGGTACGAACCATATCATAGATGGCTTTTCTGACCTGGGAAAAGGTTTTATCTTTTCCCTCAATGGTACCAAGGCCTGGAATGGAGACACTGCTCGACTCATCCACTTGCAAGTCAACCGTCACACTTTTCATTCCATCCAGATAAATCAAACGGAATGTATCGCCAGGAGTAACAGGATAAGAACCATTACTTACAGCACTCAGCAACCGTTGCTCTTCGTCATATACAGGGATCTGGGAGAGAAGCCCAAGCTGGGCAGAAAATGACTGGACTTCCAAATTTTCCACACTGGGGGATACTTTCATCTGAGGTCCAAACAAGGGGCTGCGAATAACCAAACCGGTTTCCTCTGCCCCCAATGAGAATGTACAACACATCAGGAGAATGAGTACAATTACTATATGTGCTCGAGTTTTATTCATGCAATAATCCTTCATTACGAGTAGGCAACATACAAACAGGAAAAGCTAGTCGCTTCATCCTATCACTTGCAGTAGTATGACACAAGTCTCATTTTGCGTCCTTAGGCTTCCTTACCAACACTATTTCCAAGCAAATTTCGCTGTCTTTTTGTTGCATCTACCATGCAACAATTGCTCAATTAGCTTATTTTACTACACTTTTGGCACCATTATGCAACAATTCATGCACTTTGCAACAGATACCGCCACCAATGCCATACTTTTTGCACAAAATCATAAAAAAACTCATATTTCGGTAAAATGAATTTTTCTTACTACATTTTTAAATTTACCTAGAATTATACTAGGTTAAATGCGTTTTCCATCGCTAAAGGTTTATCAATAATGTTTTGACAGCAGGAAAAACGTCCCGTATAATTTGAAACAGTTGAGGTTCTTCGAGTACCATCAACGACATCACGCAATCTTTTGTAAGGAGAGAAACATGAAAAAGAGCATTGTCTTTCTGTTGATCATGCTGTTGGCCACTTCCTTTGTATTTGCACAGGGAGCAAAAGAGGCCACCGATGCTGCAGATGCACCCCTTAAGGTAGGTGTCATCTACATCAGTCCCCCTGGAGATATGGGGTACTCCTATATGCATGACCAGGGCACTATTGCCATGGAAGAGCATTTCGGGGACAAGGTCGAGGTCATTCGCATGGAAGGTATCCCTGAGAATGAGAGTAGCGAACGTGTCATGGAGAGCCTCATCGATGAAGGATGCAAAGTCATTTTTGCAAACTCCTACAACTACCAGCAGTACATGCTCAATGTTGCTGAGAGATATCCTGATGTCTACTTCGAGCACTGCTCCGGTTACCTCTCCGCTGACAACATGTCCAACTACTTCGGAAGAATGTATCAGATGCGCTACCTCTCCGGTATGATCGCTGCTGAAATGTCTCCTTCTGGAAAGATTGGTTATGTAGGTGCTTACAACACTCCTGAAGTTGTACGTGGAATCAACGCATTCACCCTTGGTGCACGCGCTGTGAATCCCGATGCAACCGTAACAGTTGTCTGGACCAATACTTGGTTTGACCCTTCCCTCGAGCGTCAGGGCGCAGTTGCGTTGCTTGACCAGGGTTGTGACGTTATTGCACAGCACCAGGATACCACTGAGCCTGCAAAGGCAGCTATCGAACGCGGCAAGTACGCCATCGGTTACAACGCTGACTTCCGCAAGATTGTTGGTGATGACCACGTCCTGGTCTCCCCAATGTGGAACTGGGGCAACTATATGATTCCTGCTGTCCAGAGCGCTCTTGACGGCACATGGGAAAGCCAGAGTTACTGGGGTGGCCTCGAGGACGAGATGATCCATCTCTCCCCGATTTCCCCATTGGTACCACAGGATGTAGTTGACGAAGTCATGGCTATCCAGGACAAGATCCACGATGGCGAATGGGACGTATTCTGGGGCATGCTGAAGGACAACACCGGTGCTGTCCGCCAGAAAGCAGGCGAGAAAATGAGTGACGATGCAATGCTCACCATGGACTGGTTTGTCGAAGGCGTTATCGGTAGCGTCTGATTTTAGGATTTCCTATTTGGATAGGGGCGGGCTGCTGCCCGCCTCTACTTGATTCAAGACTTTTCTTGCCTTGTTTCTGAGGCAAACGTAAGTGGACAGAACATGAGTGAAATAACCACCGACGAAACACCCGTCGTGCGAATGGTCAATATAACCAAACACTTCCCCGGGGTACTGGCAAACGACCAAGTTGACCTGACCTTGCACCGCGGAGAGGTTCTCGCCTTGCTCGGTGAGAACGGCGCCGGCAAGAGTACCCTGATGAATATGTTGGTCGGATTGTATCAGGCCGATAGTGGGGAAATTTATGTAAAGGGAGAGCTGGCAGACATCAACTCTCCGCAGGACTCAATGGCCCTTGGAATTGGTATGATCCATCAGGAATTCATGCTGGTAGGGAACATGAGTGTAGCAGAGAACATTGTCCTGGGCATGAAAGATCTTCCTTTTGTACCGCCTATGGCAGAGATACGCGAAAAGATAACGGAGCTGAGCAAGCGCTATGGCTTGCAAGTCTATCCGGATAAGATAATTCAGGATCTTTCGGTTGGGGAACAACAGCGTGTAGAAATATTGAAGTTGTTGTACCGTGGGGCTGACATTCTCATTCTTGATGAACCTACAGCAGTGCTGACTCCTGGGGAAGCAAGAGATTTGAATGAGATCCTGAAGAAGATGCTCGCTGAAGGCAAGAGCGCTATCTTCATTACCCACAAGATGGATGAGGTAATGGAGTTCAGCCATACCGTCCAAGTACTGAGACGAGGGAAAAGTGTATCAGTCTGTCCTACCAAATCGATAAAACGGGTGCAGGACTTGGCCAACATGATGGTAGGTCGTGATGTACTCTTTTCCTTGGAACGTGGCCCGTACAACCCAGGGGAAGTCAAGGTCGAAGTGAAGGACATTCTTGCACTGCCTGTAGGGGGAGGAAAACCTGTTCTTGATAATATCTCCTTCTCAATTCGTGGTGGTGAAATTTTAGGTATCGCTGGTGTTGCAGGCAATGGCCAGCAACAGTTGACTGAGGCCATCACGGGTCTTCTGAAAGTCAACGGTGGAACCATTTACCTCAACGGAAAGGACATGACAAACAAGACTCCATTGCAGGTTATCAAGACTGGAGTAAGCCATATCCCAGCCGACCGCGGTAGAATGGGTGTGGTTGGAGACATGAGTGTCGGAGACAATCTCTCGATGAAGAAATATCGTACGGTTGAACTCTCCGCACACAATATCATCAAGCGGGGGCTGGTCCGGAAGTTTGCAGACCGCCTCATTGAATTATTCACTATCAAGACCCCCAACCAGGATACTTCGGTGAAATTCCTGAGTGGAGGGAATATCCAAAAAACGATTCTGGCACGAGAGATTGACTCCTGTGGAGGTATCCTTGTTGCCGTCTACCCTTCCCGAGGGCTTGATGTTGGAGCAACAGAAGCAGTACGTCAAAACCTGATCAAGCAGAGGGACAAAGGGTGTGCCGTTCTGCTGGTCAGTGAGGAACTGGAAGAACTGTTGATGGTTGCAGACAAGATCGCAGTTATGTTTGAAGGAAGAATTATGGACATCGTAGAGGCAAAGGATGCAAAAACCGAGGAACTTGGCATGTTGATGGCAGGTGTTGAAAGGAGGGATATATGAAATTCCGCTTGGAAAAGCGCGACTACCGATCCACGAGAATGGCGGTACTCGTCCCTGTAGTCAGCCTGCTGGTCTCCTTTGTTCTGGGAGCTATCGTGCTGCTTATCTCTGATGCAAATCCATTTCAAGCATATGCAGCTATGATCAAGGGAGCCTTCGGCAGCCAGACAAAGTTGCAATACACACTGGTAAAATCCATCCCCTTGCTCCTCTGCGGTCTTGCTGTGGGAATAGCATTTCGTTTGAAGTTCTGGAATATTGGTGCTGAAGGACAGTATGTCGGTGGCGTCATCGGTATTACCTGGGTCATGCAGTTTTGGACATTCCTTCCAACCGCACTGCTTTTACCGGTCGGTATGGTCGTCGGTATCCTGTTCGGCGCCTTGTGGGGAGGTATCCCCGGTGTATTGAAGGCTCAGTGGAGTGTTGATGAGACACTCACCACACTGATGATGAACTATATCATCATCGGTTTTGCTGAATACCTGTATTTCAATGCGTGGAAGGCTCCACGGGGAAATATGGGGACGGTGCTCTATCCCAAGGAAGCCTGGCTTCCCAGAATCTGGGGCCGAGTACATGGAGGCATTTTCTTTGCTTTGATCCTTGTAGGCATTCTCTGGTTTGTCTTGTATAAGACACGTTGGGGTTTCGAACTGAATATGATCGGCAAGAACAAACGGGCAGCAGAGTGCCAGGGAGTTTCGATCAAGAAGAATATCATCCTTGCCATGTTGCTCAGTGGAGCAATTGCTGGTTTGGCTGGTGTTATCGATGCAGCAGCGGTAACGCACCAGTTGACCAAGGGAGTGGATGCAGGATACGGATTCACCGGTATTATCATTGCCTGGATGAGTGGTCTCAATCCATTCGTGTCCATTGTGGTCTCAGTTATCATGGCCGCACTCGAAACGGGTAGTGATGCTTTGCAGATGACCATGAAGCTGCCCAATGCGATGGGCGCAGTCCTGCAAGGACTGATTCTCATCCCATTGCTGGCAGGCAATATCTTTATCGAATACCGATTGCTCGTCATTAAAACCCGTAAGGAGGTTACCGCATGAACATGCTTGATTTCATCACGAAACTACTAGCGGCAACATTGGCCATGGGGACCTCCCTTGCGTATGCAACCTTGGGTGAGGTCTATACCCAGAAGACAGGGATACTGAACCTGGGAATGGAAGGCATCATGCTCATGGGTGCTCTTGCAGGATTCACCACAGCGTTCAATACCGGGAATCTGTATCTAGCTCTGATGATGGCGATGCTGGTGGGCGGGTTCTTCAGCCTTATCCATGCATTCCTCTGTATTACGATGAGGGCCAATCAGGTTCCAGCAGGTCTTGCCATCACCATGTTTGGCACTGGTCTTGCAAACTTCCTGGGAGAACGTCTTGGACCTGCCTCCAACGGATACAACCTCACCGGCATGAACATCCCTGACAAGTTCAGCAACATTGCAATCCCATTCTTGAGTGATATCCCCATCCTGGGAGCACTCTTTGATGTGAGTTTGCTTACCTATGCGCTGTACATTCTTATCCCATTTGCCTGGTTCTTCATGTACAAGACCAAGCATGGCATGGTTGTCCGCGCTGTTGGTGAAAATCCAAGAACAGCGGCATCGATGGGTATCTCAGTTACCAAGATCCGGTATCTATACACCGTAATTGGAGGTATGCTTGCTGGTCTTGGTGGAGCTTGTCTCTCTTTGAGTTTCACTCCCAGCTGGAATGAAGGCATGACTGGAGGCAAGGGCTGGATTGTCATCGCCTTGGTTATCTTCTCCACCTGGAATCCGGCGCGTGTAGTAATCGGAACACTGGTTTTTGGTGGTATCACCAGTCTGCAGTTCAGCCTACAGGCTGCTGGACTGAAGATGGTCATCCCAAGCCAATTCCTTGGATTCTCGCCGTATCTGATCACACTTGTTGCTTTGGCGGCCATGACCATCATCAACCAGAAGAAAAAAGGCTCATTTGCCTCTCCTTCTGCCTTGGGAACGTCGTTTGCCATCGACGACAAATAATTGCATAGTTTTTTCTGCCATCAAGAGGGGACCTTCGGGTCCCCTTCTCCTTGCTTGCACACCTGCTTGCAAACAAGTACCATGCTTCCATGAAAAAGACCAACGCGATGAGGATCCTGGAGGCACAAGCCATTCCCTATGAGGTAGTGGAATACACATGGGATGAAGAGCACCTGGATGCAGTGCATGCGAGTGAGGTTGCAGGTTTGGAACCTTCTCAGGTTTTCAAGACAATCGTGCTAGAGGATAGTGAGAAGCAGATATTTGTATTCTGCCTTCCTGCAGACTTCTCTGTCAGCCTGAAGAAAGTGAGAGCATTGACGGGTAGCAAGGATATAGCGTTATTGAAGCTTGACCGATTGCAGTCTGTCACTGGGTATATTCGTGGAGGTTGCAGCCCCTTGGGAATGAAAAGACAATTCCCCACCTTCATCGAGGAAGTCGCCCAGATGGAACCGTATATCCATGTGAGTGCAGGAATACGTGGTCTGCAGCTGAAAATCAAACCGGAAGACCTCGTATCAGCAACACAAGGACAGTTTGCAGACTTTACTTAGTCATGTCTATTATGACTGGTGAAATATCTCCTGAGGCGTAGGGAAAGAGATACGGCAACCATAAACAACAGGATAACGATTGCCGATACCAAAAGACTGCTTGCCCAACGAAGATAGACAGCACCTGTTTGGTAGCGGGTGAGTGCACCATCAAACACTGTACTGGAAATGAAGAGAACCACCATCGACCCGAGCACAATATCAGCAATGGGAATCCTGTTTCCCTTTCTATTGGCAAACCAGAAGAGGAACAGAGAGGATCCACCCAAAAGTGCAAGGAGTGTTGGTATGGCTACTGGAAGGAACCAAGTAAAGGAACCAGAGACAACCACGTTGATAAGCGCTACATAGAAGAGAGTAGTCAACACACTTAGTGCTACACCTCCCTTCGCATGCTTCTTTGCCCATCTGGTCCAAGGAAACACCCCATACATCCAGAACATTGCAATGCCACCAGCTGCAACTAGTGACCAAGCCCATGAAAAATCATACCCATCAAGCCCAAGAAGCAAGATTGCAGCATTCAGGCTTTGCCAACTTGCATGATTGATATAATGGGGTTTTGTCAGAACGATGGAAACAAGGCTTACAGCAGCCATGGCTATACAGAACAGAGGAATGAAGGCATACGCCAAGGCTCCAGAAAAGAAAAGGGAGAGCCCAACGGTAATCTCGCTGACCACAAACAAGGCCACGATTAATTCAACCAAGCCTTTTCTTGCCTTGGTTATACCACGGGTTCCCTCTGGTGGCAATTTCTTTGCAAAGAGAGGCTCGCTTAAGGTTTCCTCCATTCCTGGGGGAAGCTGGACCTCCGTTCCGCATAATGGGCAGGTCTTTGCCCCACTGGATAGCTTAACTCCACATTGTACGCAATATGCCATGGCTGTATTTACCTCGTATCTTCCCTGTTGGTTGCAATTTCGACTTGGATACCATCTTCCACCAAGAAGGTACAGAAGAGCCGCTCCAAGGAGGTGTCTGTTGCATAGAAACTGTTGAAATTCACCACTATCCTATCGAGATAGCCGATGACCGACAAGCTTATCTTGTTCAGCAACCCGGGGCTCAGATGGAAGTCACAACGCAATACCTGCCTCTGCAATTGAGGCGGTAGCGCAACATACCCAAGATTTGAGATTACTCCACTGTACTGATCATCTCCAAGAAAATCCGAGAGGAGCTTGAACAGAGGATTCTTCAATGCAGTGGGGGCAAAACGAATCAGGGGGATTCTTTCCCCCGATACATTTCGCTTGATCTGGCTCAACAACCGTTTTTTTGACTGCGCCTGAACCATCTGCAAATGAACCTCAGTGGCAATCTCATCAAACTCATAGAAGCCTAATGCTGGCTCAATACCGACAACGGCAAACAGGGTAAAATTCCTCATCGTATCATAGCCGAATATTCTTCTCAGATTCATAGGGACAGAAAGTCGTATAGGCTTGCGCTGCTTCTGGCTAGGAATCTCTTCAATTTGCAGTTGTTGCAGACTGTAGAGATAGACTGATGAGAGGTACTCCCCTATGGTAAGTGACCTCTCTTTTGCCCGTTCCTTGATCTGCTCGGTTAAAACGGTTGCGCTGATTACCTTTACCCGATCATCAAATGGACCGTTTCCCTTGCGATGATAGGCTTTGCTAATCGTAGGATAGGATGGTACATGCTTATCGTAGAGATGTTGGAATGGGTCACTAAACTCCTGCTTGGCGGGTCGCACCCGATAATCCAATCCACTGGAGAACTTGACCTGTTGTATTCCTGCATGATGACAGTACCGTTCAACCAATAGCTTGAGGTAGTTCATTGCCCCAGAGCCGTCTGTAAGAGCATGAAAACACTCCAATGCTATTCGATGTTCACTATAGAGCACCTTAAAAAGGTACCCATTGTTCTCCTTGAACGCAAATCGCCCGCTGGGATAACTTCCCTCTTCATGGACAACTGGCTCTGCATCATTGGGAGAGAGGTAATACCAGAAAAAACCAGTATGTAGGCGAACCTTCGCATAGGAACAACGATACAGGAGGTCGTGCAATGCCTGCTCCAGGATCGTTTTCTTTATGGTGAATGAAAAATCCATGGAGACACGGAATGTATTCGCATTGAATACAGCCTCGGTGGGAGGATAGATCAATGCAGAGTTATCGAGAGCGATGAAACCTTCTGGTGCAAAATTTTGGATACGTTTCATTATAATTCGCTGTTTTTCACTCCATGCTTATAGAAAGGCGTCTTCACCAGCTTCGCCTTTTTTCGTTGCCCGTGGATTTCAATGTCCACAGTGTCACCGAACTTGAGTCCGGCCTCTCGTTTGATCAGTATATAGGCACAGAAGATTCCCAAGGTAGGGCTTTTTGTCCCACTGGTTACATACCCGATATCCTCATCTTCCAGAAATACGCGATAACCACTACGTGGAACCGCTTTTTCCACCATCTCTATGCCTCTCAGCGTTCTGGGAATACCCGCTTCTTTCTGGACAAGCAAAGCATCCCTTCCACAGAAATCACTCTTTTCCAGCTTCACAAACATGGAAAGATTTGCTTCCAATGGGGTAATAGTATCGCTGATCTCGTGGCCGTACAATGGCAGTTTTGCTTCCATGCGCAAGGTGTCACGACTTCCCAGACCACAACAGATAAGGCCAAATGGCTTGCCTGCTTCCAACAGGATATCCCAGAGCAGGGGTCCATCTTCAGCAGCACAATACAGCTCATACCCATCTTCCCCTGTGTACCCTGTTCGGCTGATAAGTGCCATCACCTCCCCTACTTCACACTGGCTGCGGAAGCGGAAGGTTTGCAAGCTATTACAATCAGGCAACAAGGTAGAGAGTATCTGGGAAGCGAGAGGACCCTGCAAAGCCAACAGAACCGTTGCATCGGAAATGTCCTGTACCATCGGGCATTCCCCTGCTTTGGGATTGCCTTGCTTGATCCATTCCAGGTCCTTCTCACAATTGGATGCGTTCATTACAACCATGAAAGAGATATCGGAGCGGCGGTAGATGAGCAAATCATCAACCACCGTTCCATCAGGATAACACATCAGTGTATAGCGGCATTGCCCGACCTGCATATCACTGATTGAGTTCGTGCAGAGATAATCAAGATAGGAGGCTGCTGTCTCCCCACTTACATTACACTCACCCATGTGGGAGACATCAAACAGTCCCGCACGTTCTCTCACAGCGTTATGCTCACCAAGGATACCTGTCTCAAATTGCACAGGCAATTCCCAACCTCCAAAGTCGATCAACTTGACCCCAGGATAGTTTCTATATCGCTCATACAGTGGTGTGTGTTTCATGGATATCCTTTGCTTATGCCAAGGCAATCATTTCAATTTCTACTGAGACGTCCTTAGGTAGCTTTGCAACCTGAACCGCGGAACGAGCTGGAAGGATTCCTTCACCAAAATAGGATGCATAGACCTCATTGACTGCTCCAAAGTCATCCATGTTCTTCAGGAACACGGTTGCCTTGACGACCTTTGAAAGATCGGTACCAGCTTCTGCCAGAACGGCTTTTAGGTTTTCAAATACTTGTTTTGCCTGATTCGCTGCATCCCCGCCTACCAACTCGTTGGTTGTTGGATCGACAGGAAGTTGTCCACTCGTAAAGACGAAGGGACCTGCGACAACAGCTTGGCTGTATGGGCCGATGGCTGCAGGGGCATTAGCAGTGGAAACTTGTGTTTTTTTCAATTGAAACATCATATGATAAATTCTCCTCTTTCTCTTAATAGATATGTTTTTCAGTCGTATCTTTCCAGATAAATCTACTGACCAACACAGCGTATCATAAAATGAGAAGAATTGCATTGTTTAGGTATGGAAACTCACTGTCTTATAGGATTGTAAGGAGCTCTTCCGGGCTACGGACTACGGCAAGCGTAGTCTCATCCTTCATATGCCCCCTGGGAAATCCGAACCCCCAGTCCACTGCAATAAAGGGAACCTTTGCCTCCATTGCTCCTTTTTGGTCATGATACGTATCCCCGATAAGTACTGCATCGTTTGCTTCAATCGAAAGGTCATTGAGTACCTTGTTTACGATATCTGCCTTTGAGAGCGTTGAATCCAGATCAGCGCCCCGGATGGAATCGAAATACCCATCAAGATTGAAATGTTCCATCATCTGTTTCGCCAGAAGTTCATACTTCAAAGTGCCCACTGCAAGGAGATATCCTCTCTTTTTCAAGGTGGATAATAGTTGCGGGATACCTGTATAGGGATGAGCATTGAAGCGTCCATGAGTGTCGTATTCAACCCGGTAGAGAGAAATTGCTTCATCTATCAGGGAGGGTTCAAGATTGTACACTTTCACAAAACATTGCGTTATGGGGGGGCCGATGAATTTACTCAGCTGGTTCACATCATGCTCTGGAGGTAATCCCAGCTTCTCTATCGCGGCATTAGCCGATGCGAATATCCCTGGAGAGGTATTCATGAGTGTCCCGTCAAGGTCAAAAATTGCAAGTTTGAAGTTCATGCATGCACCATATGCAAAATCCAATCTTGTATCAAGCCGTTTGAGGCTACAAGATCACACCTCTCATCAGTAAACGGTTGTCCAGGGTCTGCACTCTCCAGCTTCCCCCCTGCTTCTTGGACGATAAGCATCCCAGCTGCAAGGTCATAGTATCCCAGACATCGTTCAAAGTATCCATCAAACCTACCAGCAGCAATATAGGAAAGCTCCAAAGCACAGGAACCAAGGGAACGGAAATCACTGGTAGCCAAGAAGATTCTTCGCATACGTTCAAAATATTCATCCGCCAGGTCATGACGGCGATGTGGGGGCACGCAGACCATCAAGGCTTTGGAGACATCATCGATATCACTTACCCTGATCGGTTGTCCATTCAGAAATGCACCATGGCCTTTGCTTGCCCAGAACAACTCCTGTTGCCTTGGATTATAGACCACCCCTACCAGGGGCTTGAACGGTTCCATTTCCCAGGCAATGCTGATCGTATAATTGGGGATTGAGCGAAAGAAATTGGTTGTACCGTCAATGGGATCTATCACCCAGCGACCCATCTCATGCGTACCAGTCTTTCCACTCTCTTCCCCAAAAATCGCATCACTAGGAAAGTGCTCCTTGAGTATCTTGATGATGTGATGTTCAGCTGCTTGATCAGTCTCAGTAACAAAATCATTCTTTTGTTTGCTTCTCACTGATATATGTTTTGCTTTACCAGCTTCCAGGACCAGTGACCCAGCTGATTTGGCTGCCTGTAAGGCAACTTCAAGGTGGTGTGCTATATGTTGTTCTTGATTCATCTCATTCTCTTCTTTTCAAGGATCCTGTCACCTAAATTGACTGAATATTTCCAATCAGCTTGGGAAAAATCTTCAAAACGAATTACTTGCTCTTCTGCTTCCAGCAGTTTCCCACTAATATTGTATCCAAGATAGAGAACATTCCAGATGGTCTTGTTCTGTGTATACATGATGGCCCCGATGTGCTTCTTCCTATCCCAAGCACGGAGAACATCGCCTTTCTCTGCCATCAAGACAACGGTAATATCGTACCCAGGGATGGTAAACATTTTATCTTTTTTGTCGCTCAGTTGTGCTTGTCTTGCTTGCTCAATTAAACCAGCCGTACCCATCAAGAGTTGGGGCTCAGCCTTCTCACAGAATGAAACAAAAGGATTCTCACTCTCCCATGCAGGGTTCAATCTTTCCAAGATATCACGCAGTGTAGACGGTAAGTTCCCACCCACAGTACTGGCAACTGTTTCTTGATGGAAACCAGAGAATTCCGGTCTTTGCTCAGGTTTCTTCTGTGGCTGCGGCTTCTCTGCGGTCTTTGCGATGGTATCTGCTAGCAAGAACCGAGGAATACCAGTTGCTTCATCCTCACAATTTTCTTCTTTAGTTTCTGATGTTTCAGGCTCAACCGATTCCTTTTTTCTATATTCTGGGGGAAGCGCAAGTCGGTTATCTGGATGGAAGGGTTTTTCTTCCTCTACAGGAGTCTCTTCCTCTACAGGAGTCTCTTCCTCTACAGGAGTCTCTTCCTCTACAGGAGTCTCTTCCTCTACAGGAGTCTCTTCCTCTGCAGGAGTCTCTTCCTCCACAGGAGCTTCTTCCTCTACAGGAGTCTCTTCCTCTACAGGAGTCTCTTCCTCTGCAGGAGTCTCTTCCTCTGCAGGAGTCTCTTCCTCTGCAGGAGTCTCTTCCTCTGCAGGAGCTTCTTCCTCTGCAGGAGCTTCTTCCTCTGCAGGAGCTTCTTCCTCTGCAGGAGCTTCTTCCTCTGCAGGAGCTTCTTCCTCTGCAGGAGCTTCTTCCTCTGCAGGAGCTTCTTCCTCTGCAGAAGATTCTTCCTCTGCAGAAGATTCTTCCGGGGCAGGAGATTCCTCCTGTGTGGAAGGAAGACTGTCATCTACCCCTTTCGCAATATTTGAGAGATGGCCAAAGAAGGAAAACGCGTTGGCAGGAGCTTCGTCCTCATCATGGTTTTCTTCCATGAGCATATCTTCAAAATCATGTTCATCATCTTCATCACTCGTATAGCTCGCATGGAACATTTCATTGTCTTCTTCAGCTTCATCTTCCATGTCCGCATCTGCTGTGATCAGAAAATCTTCATCTTCATAATCTATATCGTTTTCATATGAAGCATCATCAATGATGCAATATGCTTCCATTTCATACTCATCATTGTCATTGTCTTCTTCATTTTCTCTCATGGGATCAAACATGTTCTCTTCATCGAGATCAAAAAGACTGGGTTGATCACTTCCAAGGACAATATCGCCAGCTGTTTCATACTCGTCAGATTCACTCTCGTCAGGGTCTCTCTGTTCAGTATTGCCTGCTGTGAAATAGGATGCACCAGTAAAGGGCACTTCCGAGGGGATATCATCTTCCGAGGGGATATCATCTTCCGAGGGGATATCATCTTCCGAGGGGATATCATCTTCCGAGGGGATATCATCTTCCGAGGGGATATCATCTTCCGAGGGGATATCATCTTCCGAGGGGATATCATCTTCTATTGGAAGAACAGTTTCTTTCTCTTCATTGTCATGATGATGTACTCCCGCAAATGGGGAAAGGCCCAACAACTCCTTGAGCTCTGAAACTCCTTCCCAACTGGATGCTAGGTTGGCAAGCTGCAGGAACGAGAGTCTCAATACACCCTCCTGAACTTCCAGTGGATAGAGCGTAGGGTGTTTTGTATCGATAAGTACCGAAATGGCAGGATGAGCTTGGGCAAGCTTACTGGCTGCAATGGTTTTCTGTAAATTTTGGACATATTGCTCAGAGTCACGGAAAGGACTTTCTTCTACCTCCTGCCCATGGCTGAAAGGAACTTGAACAACAACCTGTTTCTCTTCATTTTCATAAAGAGCATCAAGATATCCATCCCTATAATCAACATTCGAGGTATAATTCAGGGTACCTAGCATTGCAGTAAAGAAGGTTACCGGCACCAGAGACCGCTTTTCAGCCTCTATAGTACCCCACTCTTTGGCAAGTTCTTCATCCTGCGAACAAACAGCTCTCTTGATATACCCATATGCCTTATCGAGCAAGGAATGACCTACAAAACAATAGAAGGATGCATCCAATCGGATGAATGGTCGCTCATCACTGTCCAAACCATCAATCAGCAAATGACTTGAATCATCATAGTCCCTTGAGGCAAGAGCATCTGAGAGTAAATACGCATCACGCTCATTGAGACCAGTATCACCAAGTACATCAAAGAGAAGAAACTTATCTCTGCGATCAACAATACTTTCGACCCAAGACTCCCACCCCTGTTCCTTGATAATTCGGTTCATGACCGCTTCAAGATCATCAACACGTTCTCCACGACTTTTCAGCACCTCAAGTTGCAGCATGCTTGCCTGCTTGAACGTAGCATTGTCCTCAAGCAAAGAGTCAATTCCTTCAAAGGCTCGCTTCGAGAGTTGCAGGAATGCAGAGAGCAATCCATCAAGCTTAGCTGGAAATACCTGGTTAACCAGGGCATTGAAAGGCTGTAATTGATACTGCAATGCAGTCAATTTCTGTTGCAACAAATCTTCTTCACCTGCCGGAGGAAGACAGAAATCGCTCGCCTCCTCCTGAAATGCCAACATTTCATCATCTGACACAAACATACCCTGGCTACGTAACAGCAAGGTATAATTGTCGGCATAGCGGATGCTTTTTTTGCAAAGATCATCAAAAAGTTGGCTTACTCGCTTCCAATCTTTCGGTTTAATGTCAGTATTCAGGGAATAGTCTTTCTCCCAGTAGGGAAGAAGGCTGGAGAGGTAGGCAACCAAGCGGGAAGCAACTTGCTGCGCGAAGAGGTCGGAGTTTTTCTTTCTTAACAGCCTATGGTGTTCCCAGAATGCAAACTTGACCACCTCCAACGGGTGGTACTGGAACACAATATCCTTTATGTTCCGGATATCATTGGAAAGAAACACGGAGATCTCCCTGAGATTCTTCTGTACCTTCTCAGTCGAAATCTCTCCAATGGAAAGTAAATCCCAACCCTCACTGGTTTTCACTGTTGCCTCTCCTCGTAGTAGAGCATATCACATCTTTCTCTCTCATTCAAACTTAGACCCCTGCACTCACAAGACCAAATCATATGGATTCCAGTGTACTTGAGGTCATACGTTTATAATTACCAAGACCTACCATAACCGAAGCCAATGCAAACAGGGAATACCCCATGAACAATACACGATATCCAAACTGTTCAAGGACAAGCCCTCCTAGGCTGGAGCCTAGGACTGTAGGCAGACCTATTCCAAGCGAAACATACATAGACATCCCAAGCGTTCTGTGAGAACGTCTCACCCTTCGAGCAACCAAAAAGATTGCCGCAGGGTGAAAGAACCCATAACAAAGGCTATGAAGGAACTGAGCTACCAATGCGCCCCCCAAGGTAGGAACCAGCGCATAGATGAGCAGACGAACCACCAAGGCTCCACTGCTGATCATCAGCAGGCTGACAGGAAGCACCTTTTTTCTTTGTAGTAAATAGCCTGCAAGGATGAGGGCGCCAAACTCACTGCCCGATGCAATTGCATTCATCAAGCTGATAGCATTCACCCCCAACTCTTCTACCAGATACAACGAGAAGAAGCTGGCAATGGAGGACATGCTGAATCGGTTCAAACCAATAATCACCAAGCCAATCACAAAAGCAAGATCATACCACTTTCCTTCAGCATTATCTGAGGTAACAGGTGGCATCTCCCTTCGTTTTGGATCCCTCTTCCAAGCCAATACTGGCAACATAAAAAGGAAAAATGCCACCAAGGCATACAAGCCTATACTGCTGTTGCTGGCAAGATCAGGCTTACGGGTTATAGCCAGCAACAAAGAGAAAAGGACAAAACCAATCGTGCCACCACTTCTGAGCAACGTGTATTTCTGGGCATCGCCATTCAATCGATTATTCGCATAGCTATCAATAACGGGAACCAGGGACCGGAGAAAGAAAGCCAGGAGTATCAATGCAAACATCGTCATCCAAATGGAGGTGGAATACATCAGCAACAACACTCCCAAGGCAGACAGAATCGTACCGAGGAGTATTGTATTCTTGCCTGACCCATGCTTGTCTACATGACGCGCAACCAACAATGGCCCAACAATCCCTGCTGTTTCAAAAACAGCAAGAAGAAACCCCACAACATCATGTGAGTACCCAAGGTTTCTGATCATCACTTGCAGGTACGGATTGACCACTGCCATGATGCCAAATACAAAAAAGAAGGATGCATAGAGACTGACCATGGATGCATTGTAGGGATTTGTACAGGAGACAACAAGGCCTTTCTTTACATAGTGATAAATGGTCGAGCTTTTTCCAAGATTGAGAAAGGAAGACGCAGATCCTCGAGGCACGATATAGGAGTATTGCGACGTCTATCAATGATTCGATTCACATAGATAGGCCCAAGACCTGGAACCCGGAGCAAAGCTTCCTTTGGGGAGCGCTTGATCGAGAGCGGATAAAAATCAATATTGGCTTTTGCCCAAGCAAGCTTAGGGTCATCATGGAGGCTGAGATTACCCTCCTGTTCAAAGGACAACTCCTCAAAATCGAACCCATATTTCCGTAAGAGCCAATCGGCTTGGTAGAGACGGTGTTCCCTTGTCAGCAGCCCTTGATCCTGTACAGGAGTCATGGGAATCTCATCGAACAGTTCCAGTTGCTCTTGGACTGGTATGGCAATTTGTTCACCTGGGAGTGTTGGGTCTCCCAACCCCCGTTGGTAGGCACTGAAATAGAGCCTCCCCATATGGAGTTCCTTGTACATACGACTTGTGTACAACAAGATTTCCTTATCCAACTCATTACTGGCGCCAACTATGAACTGACTGGAGGTATGTACTCGTTGATATTGACTACCTCGAGCTGTCTGACTGGCGATATACTTGAGAGGCTCCAGAATATCCTGCACATAGTTTTTGGCATCAGTAAGCTTGGAAAAATGTTGTTCCCCCGGTGTTTCGATATTCAAAGAAAGGGCACTTGCATACTTGAGTGCTTCATCAATACTCTCCTTGGTGGATCCTGGGATCACCTTTAGATGGATATAACCCTTGTAGTGGTAGCGATTTCTCAAGATTTTTGCAGTGGAAACAAGCATCTCCATAGTCCCTCCTGCATCTCCCATAACAGCACTGGAGAGGAATAGCCCAATAAGCGACCGTTTTGCCTGGAAATCATAAAAGAAGGAGGCCATCTCTGAAGGAGACAGCGCAACAGGACGAAAGTCTTGCCCTGTTCTGAGTGGACAATATTTACAGTCGTTGGTACACCGGTTTCCCAACAAGGTCTTGAGAATGATACCAGGCCCTCCACTTGCAGTTGTGGTAGGATAGAGCCATCCACTACCCTTGTTGTTCCTTTTTCGATGCTCATCAGGGTTCTTTGTCCCACAAGCACAGCTGAGATCATACTGGGCGTCACGACTTAAGATATCCAATTTGCTTTGCGTATCCATACCCTGTCCCCTCTAGAAAGAGGGTAACATCAGTATAGTAGTTTGACAAGTGCTTATCGTCTTCGATATTCACTTATCAAAAGACCTGCCAAGGTACATGCAGTTCCAATTGCATCCATGGACGTAAAGGTCTCCCCAAGTACCAAGGAAGCAAACACAATCGTGATAATCGGGCTCAGGTAGAGGTAAAAGGAACTCTTGACCACACCAATGGTACGTAGACCATAATTCCAGGACACAAAACAGAATGCAGAAGCAATAAATCCAAGAAACAACAAATGATAAAGATAGGGAGCAGTCACCATTGCTTGAAAGTCAAAAGGGTTTCCTTCTATAAGCAACACCACCACCTGGATGATGAGCGCATAGAAAAACATGTCCCTCGTCACAAGAAGATTCGAGTATCCCCTTCGCGCAACCAAGCGTGTAAGCACAGTATACAGGCCCCACATCATAATGGCCACCAAAGCAAGGAAATCTCCAAAAGGGTTGATATCCAGTCCAGTCCCATCCCCAACAGTAAGCAAGATAATTCCTGCCATTGAGATTGCAAACCCAAGAAAATAGTTTTTCTTCAAGGAATCTTCCTTCAAGAAAAAATGCGTTGCCATAAGGGTAAAAAATGGTGCAGTTGCTACTATTACCCCTACATTACTCGCACTGGTATAGACCAGAGCAGTATTCTCCAGATAGTAGTAGAGGAAGATCCCCATCGTTCCGGCTGCTGCCACCAGTATTCTGTCCTTGCGTGAGGAGTACCCTACACGTCTGGGATTTATGAGAAATAAAAGAACTAATCCAAGCAGAGAGCGGACCATCAGAATTTGGGCAGGAGTAAAGGCAACCAAGAGCAACTTGGTAGAAACAAAGGTAACTGCCCAGAATGTCATGGTACTGATCACCGCAAGATGGCCCAGTATCCGCTCCTTCGGCAACACAACGATAGTTTCATCCATAATGGCTGGCAGTGTACCCTTAAAGCTTCAGCTCTGCAACTAATGGTGGTATACTAATTATGCAAGAGGAGGCGCCTATGATGACCTATCGAAAGGAACTCTGGTTTCACCTCAACAAACGACGAGGACTCGTTAATATCACTGATGCTCTACAAGAAGCAGTTAATGAGTGCGGAATTAGAGAAGGACTGGTCTTGGTCAATGCGATGAACATTACCAGTAGCGTGTTCATCAATGCCGTGGAAACGGGATTGCATGAAGATTTCGAGATCTGGCTAGAAAAGTTGGCCCCCGAACTGCCCTACGAGCAGTACAAACACAACACAGAGAAGGAACATAATGCAGATGGCCACCTCAAGCGATCAGTCATGGGACGAGAGGCGGTCATTGCAATTACAGGAGGGAAACTTGACTTTGGCTCTTGGGAAGAGATCTTCTACTATGACTTTGATGGCATGAGAGATAAACATGTCCTCATCAAGATCATCGGAGAGTAGATCACATCTGAGCGCGGTAGGCAGCAAGGCCTGCTTCAATGCAGGCGGCTGCTTTTGCCAGGTCATCGGTGTTGAGCACGTAGGCAATTCTAACCTGTCGGTGTCCCAACCCTTTGGTCACATAGAAATCCTCACAGGGGGCGACCATGACCGTCTCCCCTTGGAAATCAAAATCACGAAGCATGAAAGTAGCAAATGACTCTGCATCATCCACTGGAAGTTCTGCCACAAGATAGAAAGCACCCTTAGGGTTGCTCACTTTCACCCCGTCGATTTTCTGCAGCGCATCAACAATGAAATCCCTTCTCTTCTCATACTCAATCTTTACTTCACGGAGATAGGAGTCATCAGTACTTAACGCAGCAAGAGCAGCCACCTGTTCAATATCAGGAGGACACAAGCGAGCCTGGGAGAGCTTGAGAGCATTCTCCAAGACTTCCTTGTTCTTGCTGACCAAGGCACCGATTCGAGCTCCACACATGCTGTATCGTTTTGAGAAACTATCCACGCAGATGACCCGGTCACTGAACTCGTCAAAGGAAAGGACACTGGTGAACTCCTTTCCGTCATAACAGAACTCACGGTACACCTCATCGACAATCAGGAAAATGTCATGCTTCTTGCAGAGATTCAGAAGCTGTAACAGCTCATCCTTCGTATAGACATGTCCAGTAGGATTATTGGGGCTACACAGAAGAATTGCCCCAGTCTTCCTGGAAATCTTCTGTTCAAAGGCACTGATATCGGGAAGGGAAAACTCCTCCTCCATGTTGCTGGTAACGGGGACCAAGTCAACCATCGCAGAGTGGGCGAAGGAGGAGACATTGGTATAATACGGTTCAGGAATGATGATCTCATCATATGGATCACAAAGCGTCATGAATGCAAACTGAAGTGCTTCACTCCCACCGGTGGTGATGAGAATATCCTCTGCATCCACATTAAGACCATACTTTGCATAGTAGGCGGGGAGGGCCTCACGAAGTTCTTGCATCCCCTCACTATTTCCGTAGGCAATAATGCTTTGGTCATAGTTCTGAACTGCCTCAATAACCTGAGGAGGGGTCTTTATATCGGGTTGCCCGATATTCAGATGATAGACTTTGATTCCCCGGTTCACTGCATCGCGAGCATACGGAGAGAGGCGGCGAATAGGAGAACATTGAAAAGCTGAAATTCTATGTGACATGTGCATGATAATAACTCCAGATGGTAGAATAAATGTACAACTCACCCTCTGATGAACGATCAGATGGTGGGAGGTAGGTGTAACCCGGACAACAAGATCTACTTGCTCTCCGGGTTACTAGCGCTAGCTCCCGGTTTTGGCTCTTGCGCCTGCGCTTGAGCCTGAGCTTGTGTGTTATCGATAAGAATCTGGATGAATTTACGGTTGTCAAGCAATGGGCTGATGGAACGACCATGATGCAAACGACTGATAACACGAGCAAACAGCTCGGTTATATCAGCTTGCACATACCACTCTTTATCGAGCAGGTCACGCCCATGGAATACGGAGTTTGTGCCGATGATCCGATAGAAAATACCTTCCTTATAGGCCATGTCAAAATCTTCTACAGCTCCTGCATTGAAGAAAGGAAGACTTACCATACAGATGATCTTTTTCGCACCAAGGTTCATCAATTCACGCATTGCGATGATCATGGTTCCACCGGTTGCAAGCATATCATCGGCGATAAGTACAGTCTTGCCCTTTACATCTCCAAGCAGATTGATGCTCTTGATATTGGAGTGTTTAGCATCACGGCTTACAATCGAGTAATCGCGTTCCTTGTACAACATTGCCAATGGGCGGTGCAAGGCTTGAGCATAGAACTTGTTCCTGCTGATAGCCCCGGTATCGGGGGCAACCACCACGAGATCAGGATCACTGAAATCGATAATCTTGCGAAGCGCAATCAGTACCTGGTAAGAAGCATGCAAATTTTCAAGATGAAGCTTTGAGAAGCTGTTCTCAATCTCACGACTATGGATATCAAGGGTAATAATACGTTCAACTCCCAACATCTCACACATGTGGCCAAACATGGCTGCGGTGAGAGCCTCACGCGCACCTTTCTTGTGTTGCCGTGAATAAGGATAGGTGGGGAGTACCAAGGTAACACTCTCAGCTCCTGCAAGTTGGAGTGCATTGATTGTGGTAAAGAGGAACATAAGATGGTCATTGACCGAAAGGCTTACCGGTTCATCAGAGCCAGCAACCTTAACAGGTTCCATATTGGAAACATCGTAGACAATGAAGATTCTCAAACCCCTAACTGCATCAAGAATCTCAGCCTTCTCTTCCCCATTTGCAAACTTGGTATATTTCACCTTGATAGTGAAATCTGGACACTGGAACGTCGTCGGGCATTTGCTTCTTGGTATTCGCTTGTTGTTCAAGTCATCCATCAACGTGACGGTCTTGAGAATCTCATCCTCACGCATACCATGACGTTTAGCCAATGCACTGGACAGTTTTTCATACCGTTCAAGATAGAGACGACGGAGGTGTTTTACCACCTTTCCCGTAAAATATTCCGAACCTGGGCCTGAGATAATCCCAAGTTTATGGGGTTTGATGATGCTCATGGCTGAACCATACAACAACACCGCTGAAAGTTCAATCCATTATGAGATTGCAGCACCACCGCAAACAAACGATTTTCGTGTAATCGAATGGGTTCTACTTTACCAACGAGACAAAAAATTGGTACGGTATCAATGATATGAATACCATTGTGATCTTTTTCCAGATTGTCGGCAGCTTGGGTCTTTTCCTGTTTGGAATAAAACTCCTTAGTGAAGGCCTCCAGAAGACTGCCGGTGACAAGATGAAGGCAGTCCTTAAACTCATGACTAAAAACCGGTTGGTGTCCATCCTTACCGGTATTCTCATTACTATCATCATCCAGAGTTCTTCAGCAACCACGGTCATGGTAGTAAGTTTTGTCAACGCGGGACTGATGGGGCTTACCCAAGCCATCGGAGTCATCCTCGGTGCCAACATCGGTACTACATTTACCGGTTGGTTGGTAGCACTGTTGGGATTCAAGCTTGACATTACCGTTCTGGCGCTCATTTCTATTGCATTTGCCGGTCCACTGATGTTCAGCAAGAAAGCACAGCAGCGTGACATCGCAGACGTTTTGCTAGGATTCGGAATTCTCTTCCTCGGTCTGAATTTCATGAGCCACTCAATCCCGGACATCACCGGTAATGTGGATGCACTGGCTTTCCTGTCTGCAATCAACAATGATACGCTCTGGGTCAACCTTCTCTGTATCATCCTTGGAACCGTTATTACAATGGTTGTCCAGTCTTCCTCTGCTGCCATGGCAATGACCCTTACCATGGCATACAATGGTTGGCTTGGCGTAACCGCAGCCGCAGCTATGATCCTGGGCTCCAATATTGGAACAACCATCACAGCATACCTTGCTTCCATTGGTACGAGCACAACTGCAAAACGTGCTGCCTGGGCACATATCATTTTCAACGTCTTTGGAAGCTTGATCTCCTTGATTCTATTTCACCCACTGTTGGCGTTAGTCAATTGGATTACCCCCGGCAATATCTATGCACTCTCCGGCACTGCCCTCAGTAGTCAACTACCACTCTTCCTTGCCATGTTCCATACGGTATTCAATGTCATTAACACCGTCATCTTCTTTCCCTTCGTCAACCAATATGCCAAGTTCATCAAACGCCTCGTACCTGCGAAGGCTGAGTATGACGAAGGAACCTACCACTTCAAATATATCGGTGGTATCTTCATTGACAGCCCTGAAATCTACATGCTGGCAATCCGAGATGAAATCAAGAAGATGGCAAACCTCGCATGTAATATGCTTACCCGGTATCGAGGGATGTTCAACAACCCAAGCGCAAACATGGAAAGTGATATCCAGGCAATGAAAAAGGACGAAGAGTATGCCGACCAGATGCAGGAACAACTTTCTGATTTCTGCGTACACCTTCTGCAGGACTCCCAAACCCCTACCAATGCCTCTTCCCTCAACTGCCTTATCAGGGTCATGGATGAACTGGAGTCGGTAACCGACAGTTGCTTCAACCTGACCATGCTCAGCCAGAGACGATTTGCCCAAGGGTGGGTCTTCGATGAGGAGACTGACAAGGACCTCAAGGCTTACCAGCAGATTGTTCAGGACTTCCTTGACTACATCCGTGACCGGATGGACAAGACCCTTACCAAAGCCGAGATGCAGATGGCCAATGAATATGAGGAACAAATCAACAGCTATCGTAACCGGCTGAGCCAGACTGTCCAGGAACGGCTGAGTGGAGGAAAGGCTGATGTACGCGTAGAGCTCTTGATCCTTGAGAAAATCAGGCACCTCGAGCATATCGGTGACTACTGCACCAATATTGCCGAAGCCTACCACCAGGCAGTGAAACATACTCCGATGCTGCAAAAACGCAGTGACAAGAGTGTTTCAAGCCTGTAAAGATTTCTTTTAAAACCATATGAAAAAAGGACCTTCAAGGTCCTTTTTTCTTGGTTGCTCTCTTTTGGTATCCTAGTACAGGACTGTCTCAACCCCTTCCAGTCCACTAAGCTTCTGATATGCTTTCTCAAAACTGGCAAGCACATCATCACACCCGCTTTTCATCAGGGAGACGAAGAGCTGGTCTTCATCCAAGCCAAGGTTACCCGTGGTTCCGATACTGCTTCTGTTCATGATGGTCTGCAGGGGATCAGCCTTAGCGACCTGCTCAAGATGCAACCCTACATCCTTGTAGGTATCACGGAAGTTCTTTCCTTCAAGTACTCCTTGGAGGACCACATCGGTGGCATACAGCTCAGGGGTACATCCTGCGATCAAGGCATCCTCGTTGACTTGTAGTCCATCCATCATCCTGCCGAAAATCTGTACCAACTGCCATGTGGCCTTTGTCCCAGCCAGCAGCGGTTCCTTGGTATCCTGGAAATCACGGTTGTAGCCGGAGGGGAGGCTTCTGATAATCGATTTTACCCTTGCCGCGCAACTGGAAACCAGCGAGGAGCGACTTCTTGCAAGTTCAAGTCCATCAGGATTCTTTTTCTGTGGCATGATGGAAGAACCTGTACAGAGCTCCTTGGGAAGGGAGAAATACCCAAACTCAGGGAGGGTGAACAGGATCAAGTCCTGGGCAAGCTTACTTAGGGTAAGTGCAATATAATCACAACCATCGAGCAAGATTGCCTCAAACTTACCCCTGCTGTTGTTTGCATACAGGACATTGTTCTGCACACGAGTGAAGCCCATCTGCTCGGCGGTGAATTGCCTTTCCAACGGCAGGGGGACACCATAACTGGCTGCAGAGCCAAGGGGACTCTGGTCAAACAGCCAAGAGAGGTGCATCAAATGCTGTGCCTCATCATAGAGCTCCTCAGCATAGCTTGCTGCCCAGAGACCAAGGGAAGATGGCATGGCAATCTGCATATGGGTACGCCCCGGCATGGGTACTTCCGCATACTTCTCTGCAAAGGAGAGCAGAGTCTCACAGAGCTCTCCGGTAGCCCTGCAGAGTTTTAGGGTGAATTCACGCATCCAAATTCTCAGGGCAGTCTGTACCTGGTCATTCCTACTCCGACCAGTATGAATTTTCTTTCCTACCTCACCATACTCTTCGGTCAGGAATCCCTCGATAGCCGTATGGCAATCTTCGTTCTCCTTGGTAATGGGAAATGAGTCTTCCATTTTAAGGGAAATGATTTTTTTCAAACCCTCTTCCAGGGATGCAAGTTCCTCTGCATCCAGGACTCCTATTTGATGCAAACCTCGTGCATGAGCGATTGAACCCAGACAATCGGCGATAACCAATTGCTGGTCCAGAATGTAATCGTTACTGACGGTGAATTCCTCCATCAAGGAATCGAGTGAATAATCTTTCTGCCAAAGCTTGGACATGTGTGTGCAGCCTCCATGAATGAGGAAAGTCTATTGGCTATCATCATGCCTGTCAATTGAAGCAAAGACACATCATTCATGACTTCAGTACTATGAGATATTTTGTACTTGCCATATTACTTACCATTTTTCTCTGCATTGGATGTGGATGCGACCACCAAGGCCCTAGTCCTATCAATCTACTGAGTGCAGTAGACAGTACGCCCCCTACCCTGCTGGCAATAAGCTCTCTCGACCAGTATTCTGCACTTCTTCTCTTTGATGAGCCCCTGGATGATCATGAGGTCTTCCTCCAAACTAGAGGAAATGGAATTGCAAGCAAGCTGGTAGAACAGGCTTCCCTGATCATTACTTTCAAGGATGCAATGAGTCTGGGCGAAGCACTCCCCCTGAAAGGAAGAGTCGAGGATAGCAGGGGCAACAGTGCCAGTTTCTCCCTCCTGCTCTGGGCAAAAAACAGCAATCCCCCCTCTCTCTTGATCAACGAAATCTCTACCAAGGGTACCGAGAACAACCCTGACCGAGTGGAACTATTCGTGACCAAACGAGGGAATCTTGGGGGGGTAACCTTATTTGTAGGAACCGAACAGGAGTACACTGACCGAATCATCTTCCCTGAGGTGTGGGTCGAGCGGGGGGATTACCTCGTGGTTGCCTTCTCCAAAGGAAAAATACCTACTGAAACATACCGCTCAGAAAGCCAGGCAGGATTGAGTGCAAACAATGGATGCTTGACACTAGCGGTAAGTCCGCAGTGGGACGGGACTCTCCTTGATGCGGCCATATGGGGGAACCATACCACACAAACCCATGAAGGGTTTGGATCAAGAACTCTTCTAGAACAAGTCCAGTTTCTTGCAGAGAAAGGACATTGGAACAGCAGGGATGCTGGAGGATCCATCAACAGTAGTGACAGCACCGCCACCAGGACCCTGTGCAGAGAACAACAGAGAGATTCAAACAGCTTGGATGATTGGTATATTTGCGCTACACGTAACGCATCATTCGGTGAAAAGAATGCAGAGGAACGCTACCAGGATTGATTGGGGAGTTGCCTCCCCATCTCATTACAGATGTTGTTTGACGAATCCTTCAATTACGGAAAGGGAGGCTGCACCCATTCTCTGGTCAACCACCTCTCCATCCTTGAACAGCATCAAGGTGGGGATCGAATTTACATTGAACATGTTTGCGAGGCTTCCTGCCTCGTCCACGTTCACTTTCGCGACTTTCAATGTATCAGCATACTTCTGCGCGAGCTGCGATACCGCTGGTCCGATCATTTTACAGGGACCACACCAAGGGGCCCAGAAATCCACCAATACCAGCTTGTCAGCCTGGAGTATTTCCTCTTTGAAGTTGTCGTCAGTTACGATCATTTCACTCATTGGCTTTGCTCCTCATCTAGCTAGCATAGTAGCGGCAAATGGGCAAAAAAGAAAGGGAGAATCCTCACAATCAACTCCAGTGGAAGGCAACCGCCCTCCGTTCAATGATTTTGTCATCGAAAATCAGGTCAGCTGCACCCCCAGCAAGGGACTGGCAAACAAGCAGTGGCAGTAAGTGCTCCTCCCTTGGGTGACAATATCTGGCATACGGAGCTTTTTCCCATTGGATCAAAGCCTGCTTCCTGTTTTGAGTTGCTGTATCCACACAACAAGCCTCAATGAGAAAATCCTGAAATACATGGTTCTGTTCATCATCCTCCTTCCAGAATTGCCGCATGTTATGAAATGAAAACCCAGAACCGATGAAGAGGATTTCTTCATCAAGCAAGGGTCTGAGTTTCTCACCCAGTCTCCAGTGCTCAGCAGCTGAAAGGGAAGAGAGAAGAGAGAGCTGTAAGGTAGGAATGGTTGCATCAGGGTACATCAGGCTGAGTGGAATGAACATTCCATGGTCAAAACCACGGTTCTCATCCAAAACAGCGTTACCGAGTAGATTTGCGATCTTCTTGGCTAGGGCAGGACTACCCGTAGCCGGGTAGGTAATCTCATATGCCTCTTTAGGAAAGCCATAATAGTCATACACCAATGGAGGGGTTGGGGATGCGGTAAGTGTGGGTATCTCTTCCTCCCAATGAGCGCTCACCACGACGATGGCTTTTGGCCGCGGCAGATCTTCTCCAAGCTGTTTCATGAACCGTACCATCGCCCTATGCGAAGGGTCACCCAAAAGGGGAAGTGGGCCCCCACCGTGAGAAAGATAGACAACGTTCGCTTTCATCCATATCCTCCCTTGCCCTGTCAGTATACAACAGGATAATGCATAAGGACAGCAAACCAGTAGGACCTTATGAACGCGAGAAGAACATGAGATTTCGGTCAATGATTGTATAGTCACAGAAGAGGATGTTTTTCGCTATCCAGGCAATCGTTTCTTCATGGTAGAAGAACACGTGGGTGGCATCATTCTTGTAATGCCAGCGATCGAACCCGATATGGACTGGAATCAACGTCGTCCTACAGTATAAGGTTCCCCTTGGTTCCAACAATCCTAAGAGTTGGCAAAATGCTGTCTTGGGAGTATGGAAGTGCTCGATTACCTCACAGGCAACAATGAAGCGATACTGCGCTTCCAATACAGACAGATCGGGGTGAAAAAACGGATCATAGAGATACATGCTGTACCCTCGCTCTTGGAGCATGTGAGAGATAACAGGCCCACTCCCGGCTCCAAAATCCAGTCCTTTATGGGAAGGGTTCTGTCTTGATTCGATCAGATCCACTAAAGGCCGTACAAAATTCTGATATCGGGGATCATGCACATCATTATTATGCCCAAGATAGAAATCCCATTCCTCTTTAGGCCCAAGTAACTGGTCCTGGTCCATGGAGATACCCTTACAAATAGGGCAATGGGCATAGGACGACGGGCCAGTCTGAATCAAGGGAATTGCTGGGCATCCACAAAGGGGACAATCCTGGGTTTTATGCATTCCCCACCTTACCATACTCAGGGTTCCCTGTCATTGGGAGACAAGTGTGGAAAACCTCTTTCGCTTTGATTGAACATGAAATCATTGGTGCTTGCATGAGAGTTCATTCCCATTCACCATGCATCTTGCTCATGCTACAGCCACCACACTCGAAAGAAAGGTATGATACAGCAGAATTTGCATGCTACACTATATTCAGGCTATGAGAGAAGCAGATACTTGAAAACAAGCTCTACGCACTAAAGACTGGAACCAAGGAGCAAATATCGTGCCCAAGAAGACTGACACAAATAACAACGTGAAACGAACCAAGAAATCCACACGAACACAAAAAACAAAGGGTAAAGTGATAGAGGGTAACCTCTCTGTCCACGCAAAGGGATTCGGTTTCGTGCTCGTAAAGAAAGGAACTGATATCTTCATCCCTCTGGAACATATGCTGAATGCCATGGATGGAGACTATGTCTCAGTAGAGATAGTAAAAAAAGCACCTAAAAAGAATCCAGAAGGAAGGATTCTCAAGATCCTCACCTTGCAGAACAACGAGATAATCGGGGTCTTTAAAAGCAGTAAGGAAGGAGGATCGGTCATCCCGAGCGATGAACGATACAACAATCCTATCATCATTCCAAAGAACTCCTTATCTTCGTCTAAGATGGGGAGAAAACCAAAGAATGGTGAGTTTGTCGTAATCAATAGAACGGGTTGGAACGAGAATGACCATACCGTAACAGGGAAGATCATCGATATCTTGGGGAAGCCAGAGAACAAGGAGATGGACCTCCTCTTGGTTGCTCGGAACAACGACCTGACAATTCCATTCCCCACTCAAGTGAATAAGGCACTGACAGGGCTACCTGCGTTTGATCTGCAAAAAGAGCTGAAGAGTCGCGAAGACTTCCGTTCAGTTCCCTGTTTCACCATTGACCCTGAATCTGCAAAGGATTTTGATGATGCCATCTCGCTTGTCCAATTGGATAATGGCCGTTTTGAGCTGGGGGTGCATATTGCAGATGTATCCCATTATGTACGTGAGGGATCGGCAATTGACAAGGAAGCATATGAACGGGGAACCTCCGTCTATTTCGTCAACAACGTAATACCAATGCTTCCCGAGCGGCTGTCCAATGATCTTTGCAGCCTCAAGCCAAACATTGATCGCCTTGCTTTCTCTGTCATTATGGAAATCGATTCCCGCGGCATTGTGCAGAAATATAGGATCAGGGAAACCATTATCAGAAGTGCTGTCCGATTCACCTATGAAGAGGTTGAAGCAATCATTGAAGGAAAGAAGCATCCACATGCAAAGACCATTCATCTTATGCAGATGCTCTCCCTTATCCTTCGTAGGTCGAGGGAGGAGATGGGCTCTATCGATTTCGATATCTCTGAAGCGGCAATCTCTCTTGATGAACAAGGAGTACCCTATTCGATCAGACCACGTGAGAGAATTGAATCAAATCGGTTAGTAGAGGAGTTTATGCTTGTTGCAAACCGTATAGTTGCCAGTCATATTGCCAAAAAATCTACTAAAAGGAATCCTAAGCCATTTGTCTATCGAGTACATGAAAAGCCGGACAAGGAGTCGATACAAAGCTTCCTTGACCTTCTTGAACGGTTGGGGCTGAAATACCAGCTTGATAAGGAAGTAAAATCAGATGATTACAGGAAAATCCTCGACATCATAGAAAATCTTGACTACAAGTACTTTATAGAGAAAGTTGCCCTCAGATCCATGACAAAAGCCTACTACAGTATAAAGAATGAAGGGCACTTCGGTTTGGCTTTTGACGCATACACCCATTTCACCTCCCCCATAAGAAGGTACCCCGATTTGGTGGTACATCGTTTGTTGAAGTATTATGCGAGCAAGGAAAAAGACAAGAAGGGAGCAACGAAAGGTGAAGCTGCAACCTTGTCCAAGAAACTGGATTCCATCTGTAAGCACTGTTCAGAACGGGAAATTCGGGCAACCCAGGCTGAACGTGAATTCATCAAGATCAAATCGATGGAGTTCCTCTCCTCAAAGGTAGGAGAGACATATGAGGGAATCATCTCCGGTATGGCAAGCTTTGGAATGTTTGTAGAGCTTTCACACTATGTCATCGAGGGTCTGGTGCATGTCTCCGAGCTCAAAGATGACCATTACGATTTTGATAAGGAGGAATTCACCCTCACCGGGCGAAAGACTGGAAAGGTCTACCGCATGGGGGACTCGGTTACCATCAAGATAAAGAGTGTGTCCAAAGAGGAGAAACGGGCAGACTTTTTGCTTGTATGAACACAGGGGAGTATTGCAGGAAACACTCCTGTAATGCTCCCTATATTTGCTCCCCATATACAGCTTTCAGCTGTTCTACATCCAACTTCTTCATCGTAAGGAAGGCCTGCGCAAGCCGGTCAATCTGCTTCTGTGTCCCTTCTTCCATCATGGTATCCATGATCTCAGGTGAGATTTGCCAAGAGACACCATATTTGTCTTTCAACCAGCCACACTGCTCGGCCTCAGGATCTGCTGACAAGCGATCCCAATAATAATCAATCTCCTCTTGGTCATTGCACTCCACCAGAAGAGAAACTGCCTCATTGAAACCAAATTCATGTGGATAACCACTATCCATGGCTGAAAACCATTGTCTTTCCAGCATGAAATCACTGAACATCACCGTCCCTTCCTTGTCCATTTCCATACCTGCAGGATAGTGAACGATAGAACCCTTCTTGGAATGGCCAAATACCGATAGGTAGAATTCAATGGCCTCCTCTGCCTTGCCACAAACATTCCCAGTGAATAGCAGAGAGGGAATTATGAACGGTCTCTCTTCCCCTTTAGGATCACTCAGGATGAGTTGCCAGGTCACTCCGTACCTGTCCTTGATCCATCCATAGTGTTTGCTGAATGGATACTCCTGCAATGGCATCAGGATTTCTGCTCCTTCAGATAAAGCATTCCAAAGGGTATCGAGATGTTCCTTCGCTTTGTCTTCCTTCGAAGGATCGAAATTTACAAAGAACGATATTGAAGGATTAATCTGGAAATATGGACCTGCAGAGAGAGCCATCATCGTAAAACCTGAGAGGGTGAAAGTAATTGATTCAGTATCTCCGGATGGCGTATCATGGAGCACTGAACTGCTTATTATTTCTGAATCAGGGAAGATGGTCGTGTAGAACTGGACGGCTTCCTTGGCTTCATGATCGAACCAGAGATGCGGTATAATTTTTTGAGTACCCATCTAATGCCTCCTTATCTAATAGATTTACGATACCAAATAAGATAATGTCTCATCAATATCCAGAACCCCTCGAAGAAGAAAACTTGTTTCATATTTCAGAAACAGAAAAGCTCTGGTAAGCTATGGGTGCTGAGAAACTGCGATGGATGAGAGAATATTCCTACCACACGCCCCCACCATCAGGAAAAGATTACCCATCTTCCTGAAGTAATGAAGAAATAAATTGATGTATGGAGATGATGAGATAATGACAGTAAGAACGAAAAGATTAGTGCTTCGTCCCTGGTTAGAGACAGATGCAGAGAGTTTGTACGAATATGCCAAGGATGCTGATATTGGCCCGATTGCAGGATGGCCTGCCCATACAAGTGTAGGAGAGAGCCTGGATGCAATTCGAAATGTGCTCACCGGTGCAGAATGCTATGCAATCTGTGAAAAAGGCAGTGATAGAGCAATTGGTGCCATAGAACTCAAACTGAATGGGCATACCGATATGACTGAGCGTGACGATGAGTGTGAGCTGGGATATTGGATTGGTAAACCCTTTTGGGGAAGAGGATATATACCTGAAGCTGCAACAGAACTCATTCGCCATGGGTTTGAAGATCTGGGAATTACCACAATATGGTGTGGGTATTACGATGGAAACACTCAGTCCAAGAGGGTTCAAGAGAAGCTTGGTTTTACCTACCATCACACCTGTGAAGAGGTACCGGTGCCCCTCATGAATGAGACAAGGATTGGTCACACAAACTACATGACCAAGGAACAGTGGTCCAGGAAGCAAAATAGCTGAGATAACCATCGAAGATAAAGACCAAGCAGGGAGAAGGCTTATGCAGTACTACCATGTTGATGTATTTTCAAAAGGACCGCTGACAGGAAATGGACTGACCGTTCTGATTTGCGACCGATTTCCTGCTAGTGAAACCATGCTTCTGATTACCCGGGAAATGAAGCAGTATGAGACGATTTTTCTTAAAAGACTTCGGGACGACGAATATAGGGCAAGAATTTTCACGAAGGATGAGGAACTGGATTTCGCAGGGCACCCAATCCTTGGTGCTGCTGCGGTGATACATATGCTACACAATGAGAAAGAGACGGAAGCAATCCAGTTCCATCTGAATGGTAAGGATGTGAAGGTCTCCAGCGTTGCTATCGACCATCGGAAGGAGTATGTCTGCAGCATGAACCAAGGGGCAGCAGAGACCATCGGACATATCCCGGCAGAAGACTATCCTAGGTTGATCGAACCGATTGGACTTACCATGGATGATCTTGCTAAAGCCTATCCTCTTCAGGTCATGACAACCGGCTTATCTTACCTGCTCGTGCCCATTCACAGCGGAATTGAGAGAACTGGCATGTTTAGCAAGGATTATGAGCCACTGCTCAACTCCTTCGGTGCAAAGTTTGCCTATGTGTTTGATATTGAGGCAAAAGAAGGCAGAACATTCGATTTTGATGGGTTGGAGGACGTTGCCACCGGCAGCGCAGCTGGACCAGTTGGAGCATACCTCTGTGCGCATGGAGTATGCAAGACAGGTGAAGAAATCATCATTCACCAAGGACGTTTTCTTGACAGACCTAGTGAACTTCATGTTCTACAAGAAAAAGATACAGGCTGTATCATTGTCAGTGGAAATGTATCCATCATTGCGGAAGGAACGTTTTATATTGAGGGTTAGGTAGGCCAACAAGGTGAAGTTGCAATCATCTTACAAGAGGAAGTTTCCATTCTTTCAAGTAGATGAGGTGATAATGGTTCTTTCATGAACAGAAACCCTGTTTTCCTGAACTGATGTCCTACTCTAATGAAGAATCCTCCTAATGATTCCTGTTTGCCAAGAATGAGGGAGAATATTCAAAAGCCTGAGCAATGGATTGCGGTTGATATTATATACAAACCGTGGGCGTTTGGCCTGAAGGACCCGCAATGCCAGACTTGCAATTGCTTGCGGTAGTACCGCATGCGATTCCACTCGGTCAACGATGTAACGAAACCGAGACGCATTGCAGGAATATAGTTCGGTTTTTTCGCAGAAGGAATCCAATCGGTCTGTAGAGACCCCTAAGAGTCCGGTCTGTACTGCTCCGGGGCGTATTACTGATACACTATAGCCGAGAAGCTGGAGTTCCATACGAAGCGCATATGCATAGCTCTCGAGCGCTGTTTTGGTAGTTCCGTACATTCCGGTAAACGGAAGGGGGTACAGAGGTGCTAATTCGCTGGTTGTAATGACAATCCTTCCCTTAGGTTCCAATAGGGGAAGAAAAAGTCGGTTGATGCGATACACACCAAAGAGATTGATATCGAAAATTCGGACAAACTCATCCTCGGGAATCTCAACAAGAGAGTTCAGGTCATACACCCCTGTAAAGTGGAGGATCGCTGTAAGAGATCCGGCCTCTTCCTTGATACGCTTGAAAGCAGCTGTCAGTCGGATGCTGTCAGTTATGTCGGCTCTCAGAAACCGGAAGGAGAACGATCGATCGGGTTCTTGCCGGTCCAGACCGTATACGGTGTATCCGGAAGCTACCAATTGCTGGCAGGTTGAGAATCCCATACCTCCACTTGCCCCGGTAACGAGAATGTTCATACTCATATGCCTATCCTTTGTCTACGCATCTCTTCCAGCATTGATGGCGCAATACCTATAGGACGAATCAGTGTATATCCAAATTCGAAAAAGAATTACGTCTTGCATACACGACACGGGCAATGGTTACTTTTTTCTTCAACTCATCCACCCAGTAGAACATACTATAATTCTCAACCATGACCATTCTGTAGTCGTGGGACAATGGTTTTACGGGATAATATACGGCTGCTATGTATGGATTTTCTCCCACCCGTTCAGCTGAGGAGACAAAACGCTCCGCAAGCGCCTCAGCGGCTTGCCTGTTAAGAAGTGTCCTACTGATGTATCGTACAATCTCGGCCATATCATACCGTGGTGCTGGCAGATACTCCAATTGATAGACTTTCTCAGAGGACATCCTTCATTGCCTTTAGAACATCCTTCGAGGAATAACGAGCACCTGAAGAAAGGGCTTCACGTTCAGCCTCTTGGAGCTTCAAATAAACCTCACTATCGTAACGCATATTCTCATATGCCTCCATACTCAACACTACCATGTCACCATACCCTTGACGGGTCAGTATTATCGGTTGCTGGGTCTCATGAACCACCCTTGAGATCTCTGAGAAATTGTTGCGAAGGTCGCTCACTGGTCTAATCAGCTTAGGTTTCATCGGATCCTCCATCCAGAAATTAGCATAATTATGCTAATTTTACAAGAAGTAGTATCAGCACCATCCAATAAATTATCAAAAAGGGACCCAAGCAACACTACACAGCCATGTTCGCTACCATGCCAGCCTCCCCCGCATACTTCAGGAGAGGCCTTAGATCCAACGTGAGCTCGATGCACTCAGAATGCAATCTCCTGGTCAAGTTCATCAAGTTCTTCACGCTCTTCTGCTTTAGTAGTTGTATTTGGCTCTTTCTTGAACTCAACATGCTCAGCTACCACGAGGATGCGCTCCCGGTTTCCTCCATCCTTGTCAGTCCAACGCTCTTGGCGAAGTCTTCCAACCACTCTCACTCCCCTTCCTTTCTGTAGATAAGTCATGCAGTTCTTACCCAGTGTCCCCCATGCTTGAACGTTGATGAACATCACCTCTTCCACTGCCTCTGCTTTTGCATTACGAAAGAACCTGTTAACAGCGATAGCAAACTTTGTCATCGCGCTTGTATTCTCCCCAAGTTCTACACGCTCAGGGTCCCTTACAAGGTTTCCTTCCAACAATACTGAGTTCAAATTATTCATAGATCCTCCTGACCCACACAAGTCTGATTCCTCCAGAGGCATACAGCCTCAATTGGGAGGGGCTGCCCATGCGGGGATACCTTGAAAGAGAAACTACCAGGCTTTTTGCTTCAACCATACTAATTCATACCTATTACGGCATTTCAGCAACTACTTCGAGAAGCATGATTTCATTCAACAGGTGCTTGGAGACCGAGCCTTCAGCTTACATCTGAGCTGTTCTATGAATTCCAACTCAATTGCGGTCAGATGCTCATTTTTCCGCTTTATCAAGACGAGATGATTTTGGGGTATTTTTACATTTTCTGTGTCTCGCAGTCTGGCGAAATGTATGGGTAAATCCTTAAAGTAACCCAGGACCCAAAGGGGAGTGTATAAATGTGCATCAGCTTCTAGCAGAAAACTGATACAACAGGTGATAGAGTTTGTGAACAACACTTGATTTGTATTAATATAGTTATTCTTAGGATCAAAATATAGATTTTTTATTGCCGCGTTTTCCATATCCAATACTACATGAAATTGATTCTTCAACTCTTCAAATGTGATACTCTTCTTATCATAGAAAGGGGACTTGGTGCCCATGGAAACATATACTCCTGAACTGTCAAGAACTTGCACATCCAGATCATTCTTATTTTTATTTAGTTCCAAGCAGAAATTCTTTGAATCTGCGCTTGAAGTCACCAGAAGCCCAATATTATTATCTCTATTAAGTATGGATTTTATTATATTACTGCGATGAGATTCAAAAACATTCATGTGGAAAGAATCTCCACTAAACCTATGATATAGTTCATGCACTATGGGATAGAGAAAATCAAGCTGCTGACATGCAACTGATAACACTTGTTTTATGGTTTTTTCAGGAGACCGAAAAGCCTCCACACTTTGACAGCAGCATAAGCTAAGCCATAACCCAAAAACCACACGCCAGCCACCCCAGGGTGGTTTTTTTTCGTCCTATTCACAGGCTTCTTGGAGCTGTAATGGGTGCTCTTTCGGACCTTGTTCCCGTGCTCATCAATCTCGATGTTGGAGCGTTTCGCCTTGAGTTTCTGCACACGCTTGAAACGGCGCTCATGGATGATTGGGAGGTGATGGTTGAGTGATCGGTGGACCTCGAACGGGTCACGGGCTTTTCTCTTGGTGGAAGGAAAATCTGCAGACTCTGTTTCTCCATAGACTGAGGTGCCGGTATATTTCTCATTGGTGAGGATGTTCTCGATCGTCTTTACCGGCCATTTGCTCTTGCCCGTTGGTGAGGGAACCTTTAGGGATTCCAGCTCCTTCTTGATCTTTACGATGCTCCAGCCTTGCTCATACCAATCAAAGATCTTCAGGACTATTCTGGCTTCAGCGATATTGAGGATGAGTCCTTCCTCCTCATTTCGATCATACCCATAACACCTTCTTGAGAATGCAGGGCTATCAGGATCCATGGTGCTTCTTCTCAGGCCCCACTTGATGTTCTCGCTCTTGTTCTCACTCTCGGCCTGGGCTATGCCCGCATGGAGTGTAAGCAGCAACTCCCCTGCCTGGCTGAGGAGGTGTATCTGCTCATTGTAGAAAAAGACATCCACCTTCAGTTCCTTGAGCCGCCTGAGCGTCACCAGAAAATCCACACAGTTGCGTCCGAAGCGGCTGATGGACTTGGTATAGATCATGTCGATCTTGCCCGCCTCACAGTCGGCCAGGAGGCTCTGGAAGCCAGGACGGGAGCTGATGGTCCGTCCTGACTTGATATCGATATAGGTACCAACATATTCCCAAGCGGGGTTCTCCAGGATGGCCTCCTTCTCGAAATCCATCTGGGCAGAGAGGCTGTGCAGCTGCCGCTCCATCTGTGTGCTCACACGACAATACAAGGCAACGCGGAGACGCTTGAAATGTCGCCTAGCTGGAATGACATGTATGATGGGTTTTCTTTTCTCGTCGGGCATGATTGGTCATTTGTAACACGGATCGAGGGTGATGGATAGAATATGGCTATATGACTGCAACGTAGTATAAAGACTTATCCAATATCTATAAGACAATTTTCTCATCACTTCTTTTCGTAAGTAGTATTAAAAATACATGGTATAATAATTAGTGAGGTGAAGTAAATATACACAAAGCATCACCCTCTTTTCCGATACAAAATAGATGGGGAATGATTCGACAATGACAGTGTACGGAGAAACAAAGGAAGAAGCCATCAGGAAGTGGCAGGTATGGCCTGGTCGCAACAATAGACCTGACAGAGCACTTTTCTTAGAAAACAATCCCTGCAAGGAAGGTGGACTATTCATATCAGATGACGGGGATTTCCAATTAGGCACTAGCAATATACTTTTTAAAGAAGAGCTTTTCAATGAAGACGGGACATTTACGATATCTTGGCCATTGCTTCCAGGTTGGTTCAACAGTCTTTTCAATGAAGAACAACTATTACAAATCCTTAAATTGCGAGTTCGTTGGTGTGCTCTTTTTCGGAATGTTACTGCTTATCGTACAAAGATTACTGATTTATTGAAATCAAATGATAGCGAGAATAGGATACTAAATGCTCAACTAAAAGAATGGAATGAATATCTGATACCCCATGGATTTGTCCCGTTTCTAGAAAATGATATCCGTGGTATTTGTTTAGCAGGATTAGACCTTGCCGGTGACAAGTACAAAGGTATCAATCTATCTAATACAAATATTTCATACTCCGAGTGTTCAGTTTTAGATGCTTTAGGCATAAACCTGTATGGCAGTATTCTTGTCGCATCATCATTTTTCTATGCAGATCTATCATATTCTACTCTCCAGTCACTGACTGCCAAAAATTCATATTTTTCATCTTCTTCATTAAAAGGAACTACCCTTCATAGGTCCAATTTTTCAAATTCAATTTTCCATAAAGCCGATATGGATGGTGCACAGATGGACAATGTTGATATCCGTGGAACCAAGTTTTCTGAGATCACTAAAGGTTCCATTCAGAATAACTTTGGTCGGACAATATCTTTCAATGCTTCTCGAGCAAAAGGAGATAACAAGACTATTGCTGATTTTGAATTTGAAAATATTGAAGGCCGTAAAAAGCCAAAAAGGATATGGGATGCAATCGAGGTAAAACCTGGAATTTGGGGAATATCCATGGATCTAAAGAAACTTCTACATCGAAACCGCGAGAGCGAAAATTGAGATTCCTAAAGGCAGATCAATGAATAGTTCCTCCAACCAGTGGTTTAAAGATTTTTTCAAAGTAATGACTAAATATCAAAATCAAATATGGAGGAATGATGATTAATAAAAAACCCAATAGTCCTTTCAACCTATTACTAAATAAATCGATAATAGAAATCCTTGATGGAGATAAGGATTTTGGGGAAGTATCATTCCGGAGCTGTCAGTCAATCATCAAAGTATCAATGCCTTACCTTAGTGGTCCTACTATTTGTGACATTTCTAGCAGGTTCGGATTAGCAGCGAGTTATTCCTGGGGAGGTGGCTCTAAAAGCAGGTGGAGTTATCTAGATGATCTGCTGAAATATTGTATCGACAATAATCGTATTTCCGATTTGCTATCATTTCTTTTCTCAAAAGAACAATTTGTAGATAAATTGAAAGGTTGTTCACCGCCCGACATCGAGAAAGCTCATGCGATGATTATTGAAAAGGTTCTTGAACATATAAACAGTATTTTATATTTCGGTGGCAATGAATTGCGTATAGCAGGCAAACAATTCCAAATTCGTCCCATGGGTTCCGCAATCGCCGTTGCAGCACCAGCGGTAAAAACGATTGATAGAAGTTACATCAGGGATTTAGGAGAGCGCGCGGTAAAAGATATTGATGAAAAAAACTATGATAGCGCAATTACCAAGTCAAGAACGATGCTTGAGGAAGTCTTCTGTTATGTGATAGAGAAAAAGAATGAAGTCCCTTCAAATTCTGGAGATATCGTAAAACTATATAATCAAGTAAAAACGCTCTATAGCATGCATCAGGATGGAGGCACGGACAAGCGAATCAACATGCTTCTCTCTGGATTAGAAAAGATTGTTACAGCTATCACACAAATGAGGAATGAAGGAAGTGATTCACATGGCGTGGGTTTAAAAAGAGTTAATATAAAGGACTATCATGCTTTACTAGCAGTTAACGCAGCCACAACAATGGCAGATTTTATTCTATCTGTTGGAGAATCCGCAAGTAATAATCAAAGAATGAATAACTAAAATTCTTTATTTTTTCATTAGTATATATTTATTTTGATTATAAATCATCTAAATCAAATTAGCAGAAACATACATGATATCATCTTATAGATCTCATTAATAAAAACATCTCATTTGAAATATCAGATAAAGCTTATCTCATTTTTTCAATATTGAATGTTATTCACGAAATTTTTATTGAAAGTTTATTCAAGTACAAATATTCTTCAATCAAGGAGTTCGAGATGAATATCAAGGATTTCAAGAAAAGGATTTCGAGCAATATTAGGACTTTAACTAAATGGTATGACTATAAGATTGGTGCTCTGGAAAAGGATGCAGGAGTTTCTCCCGGATATGTTTCTCGCCTGTCCAAAGAAGATTCTTTATCCTCCATGCCATTAATTGACTTGCTCGTCGAGACTTCAACAAAGTTCAAAGTATCTATTGATTCATTAATCTATTCGGATTTTACCAAGTTCGCTAATGAAGATAAGAAGAGACTGTATTTATTTAGTGAAACACTATTGTATTTAACCGATACTAGCCAACTTCTATGGAAGAGGAATGATCAAAAGCTGGTCTCGGAAGATGAGGTCGTTGGCAGCTACGTTGTTCAGTATAACAACGAAATTTCCTTCTATATTTTTGAATTGGAGTCAGTTAATGAGGAATGTCCTGGTTATTCATTATGGGTGGAAAACAGAGAGAAGAAAACAAATGTTGCTATAGTCAATTCTCCCGGTCCTGCGCTCTATGAAATCCTTTCCAGACTATATGAATCCGCCGGAGCAAGTGCAGATACAGTCTTTATTGATGAATCCGCAGACAGTGCAATCAGATGTTTTATGGCTGAAAATGGAAATGTGTTTAAGAATTCATCCGAGCTTAAAAAGTACAAGCCTTTATTTGATAGATTGAACGGTAGAAAAGAAGAAGAGATAACATTAACTTTCTTTGACATTGAGCAGTGCTTAGGATTTTCTCTTCCTGCAAGTGCTTATAAATACGCATCATTTTGGGCAAACAACACCAATGGACAACATCAGCATTGTAAATCTTGGCTGGATGCTGGGTACAAGACAATTGATGTTCCGAAAAGTATTATTAATCAATACATTACATTCGAGAGAATTAAGGAGCCGAACCATGAGAATTAAGAAAGCGGTTACAGTCATTGTTGTTCTCTTGGTGGCGAATTTTGTGTTTGCTCAGGAATATTCAACCTATGCAGCCTCGTCAAATATCAATTCACAGGGATATAGAAAGACGGACACTGTTTGGATCTTGAGTAATGCTAATAATTTTCTATGGAATAGGATTGTTGAAGAATCCGTGAAGAACGAATTTGAGAAACGGAATATCAACGTATTTTTAACCACAGATCAATTCGATCTGGTTGATGCTGCAGAAAATGAGTATGAGGCTTTTTATGATGCCGTTTTACTATCACAAGCAACATTTATTCTAGAAATCGGTATAGAAGATTTCAACACATATGAATATGGTGGAGGAGTTGCTAAGTTCGATACTGTTGGGAATTTGGTGCAACTTGATGCCGACATAACCGCATTGAAGATTGGACTCTCCACAGAGGCTGATAAGAATGACATGTTGTCGTTCAATGCCACTCGTAAACCAAGTATAGAAAGCATGGCAAAGGCACTGGTAGACGAATATATGCGTTATGCCAGATAACTAAACAACGACATCACAGATATAAAATTCCTAAACGATTGGAGGTAATTAAATGATTACTGTGGATACCTATGTCAACGAACGTGAATGTGAATTTAAAGGTGAGAAGTATATTGTCCGAGACAATGGCGCTGTTATGCGTCTTTCGAAGAAAAACTATCGGAAAAGAAAGTTAGACAATAAGTGGACATTTGGAGTTGGAGATAAAACAACTGGTTATCTCAAATTTAGCAGCATCCCAATTCATAGAATTATTGCTACTGCTTTTCTTGGAAGTCCCAAAGATAGTAATTACGTTGTGGATCACATCAATACAAATCGGCAAGATAATACTCCGGGAAATCTGCGATGGGTTACGAGATTTGAGAATGTCTTTCTAAACCCAATAACTTGTAGAAATCTGGAGATGCTAACAGGACTTACCATTGACGAGATAATTCAAAATCCCAAAATACTGGAAAACTATAAGGTGTCGAAAAATATAGCTTGGATGAGAAAGGTGAGCTCTGAGGAAAGCCGGAACTGCTATCAGAATCTTTTGAATTGGGCTTTGAATTCAAAGATTGAGCCTTCAAAAAAACGAGGCATAATTGGTGAATGGGTTTATCAAACAAGATATCTTCCTCCTGAAGAAGATACCTTGGAACACGGAAAGGTGGATACAATCTATCCAGGCTGTCCTTCCTGCAACGAAGATAAATCCTTAGAAAATTATCAACGAAGGCTCCAGCCCGGAACTACCTTTTTAGAAACATCAATCACGAAGTATGTTGTTGTTGAATCTACCATTTTCGATGGGAAACTTATTGTAAGATCAAGAGACGTGAATGAGCAGGCTCTCAAACCGTGGTTTGTGTCCTTTGTGACCCTGGAAAATGGGAGATTTCAACATGAGTTGGTTAAATCTTGCTTTGTTGAAGAAGGGTCAAAAGAGTTCTTTGACATTATGCAGGATAAGCCCTGGGAGTCTAATCACTCCCTTGACTATGGGTGTTGAGTCAAATGAACAGACAGTCTTAACATTGAAAACTATGGCATTTCGATAAATGGTTAGGCTGTTCCCTTTGCCCTGCTTGTTTTATTAAAACTCGTTCATAATAAATACCACAATAGCACAGCCAGTCCTCTATGAAACACAAAATGGCATATTTCATTGCATTGGATAAAGATATTTAGACTATAAATCATCAATGACAACTTGCCCTTGATACAAGATTACCCTATGCAAGTATTTGTTTTGTAAACACTTATTTTTTCGTTATTTTATCAGTTTTTCAGGATTTTTTATTAATTTAGACTACTCAATTTCGTCAATTTTTACCAAAGATACGCACACTCGTATTTTCAACAATACCGTTGATTCTTATGCCAATTAGTTTTGGGGTTCGGAGGTTTTGTTTGCTTTTTTCACAGCTTTCTTCGAGCTGTAATGGGTACTCTTCCTGACCTTGTTGCCGTGCTCATCGATCTCAATGTTGGAGCGTTTTGCCTTCAGCTTCTGCACGCGTTTGAACTGTCGTTCATGGATGATGGGGATGTGATGGTTGCGTGACCGATGGACCTCGAACGGGTCACGAACCGTTCTCTTGGTTGAGGGAAAATCTGCCGACTCGGTTTCTCCATAGACGGAGGTGCCGGTATACTTCTCATTGGTGAGGATGTTCTCAATGGTTTTAACCGGCCATTTCTTCTTTCCCGTTGGTGAGGGAACCTTCAGCGCTTCCAGCTCCTTCTTGATCCTCACGATGCTCCAGCCCTGCTCATACCAATCAAAGATCTTCAGGACTATTCTGGCTTCAGCAATGTTGAGGATGAGGCCTTCCTCCTCATTACGATCATATCCATAGCACCTTCTGGAGAATGCCGGGGAGTCAGGATCCATGGTACTTCTTCTGAGACCCCACTTGATGTTCTCGCTCTTGTTCTCACTCTCCGCCTGGGCTATGCCCGCATGGAGTGTGAGCAGCAACTCCCCTGCCTGGCTGAGGAGGTGGATCTGCTCATTGTAGAAAAAGACATCCACCTTCAGTTCCTTGAGCCTACGAAGCGTCACCAGAAAATCCACGCAGTTGCGTCCAAATCGGCTGATGGACTTGGTATAGATCATGTCGATCTTACCCGCCTCACAGTCGGCCAGGAGGCTCTGGAAGCCCGGTCTGGAGCTTATGGTCCGCCCTGACTTGATGTCGGTGTAGGTCCCGACATATTCCCAAGCGGGATTATCCAGGATGTCCTCTTTCTCGAAGTCCATCTGGGCTGAAAGACTATGAAGCTGGCGCTCCATCTGTGTGCTCACACGGCAATACAATGCCACACGTGTGCGCTTGAAATGTCGCTTTGCTGGTATGACATGTATGATGGGTTTTCTTTTCTCGTCCGGCATGGGTTTTTATAACACGAATGGAAAGGGATGGATAGATTTGAGAGAACAATCTTGATTGGACCTCGAATTGATACTTTTATTGCTCAAACATTTACAGACGATATTTCTTGGCTTATAGTTGTAGCAACTTCTTTGATCTTCAACTATTGATTAAATGCACATCACCAAGGAAGGAGGACTCGCAATAGAATACTCTACCCATAAAGATGGCCCTTTAAAATAGTAGAACAGAAATAACGAAGGAAAGTATGGAACAAGAAAGAATTGAAATAGTTTATCACTATACAAAACGATCCGTATTCTTTGAATACATCATGATCAGCAAAAGCTTGAGAATGTCAAAATTGGAAAATTCTCGCGACCCTTATGAAAGTTGTCCTAGTAGTCCATACTACCCTAATGCTTCCAGTATTACTGATGAGGATGTTGAGCATTATGAAATCGAAAAAAAGTACTTGGAGGATATTTATACAAACTCTAGATTTCTCAGCTTCGTAAAATCTGATTTAGATCATAGCTACGAGGGTTGTGACAAGTTGAGAATGTGGGATCAATACGGTGATGGACATAATGGCGTTTGCCTAGGGGTGTCCAGAAAAGGTCTTGAAGATTTCTGTGACTCTAATATCTCAGGCGCTGGAGACAATAAAATCCTTATCCCCAAGGATCTGAGTTACAACCACCCAATAGACTATCCAGTCTCAACATTCTTTGGAATACCACAAATCTCAGCTGCCGAAATGAAGACCTATAACGCAAGAACCACTATTAAAAGTGGGATAGAGAAGTTCTTCTTTCAAAAAGATTCTGACTACCGTGACGAGAATGAATTTCGGATTTTTAGGTTAGCAGAGAACGCGGAAGACCCAACCTATATCCCCATACAAGAAAGTCTGCTCGAAATAATATTCGGGCATAAGACCGATAGGACGATTATTGATAAATATAAGAATATTATCCTAGCCACTTTCCCGAATGCGAAGCTATTTCTCGCTGCTTGGGCAAGTGGACAAATGATAAAATCACACTACAATATGAGGTAATTTATGCCAAGCATAAGAAAAGGTTCTTTTCCATTGTCACTCACCTATTCTGATGGGAATTGCACCAATAATTTATTTGGTGATAAGGCCTACTATGATGCATGGTTGAATACATGTGAATTATCGTTCGATCTAAAGAGGAATTTCCGATCAAGGAACAAGGATGGTAATGACTATATCGATGTCAATGAACTGAATGAGGAAAGAGACAAACTTCGGACCATTCAGATTTTCGATAGCTCAATTGCATCGACTATCAAGGAAAAAAGAGAAGAAATCAGCTCAATGGAATTCAGAGTGTCTTTGCTGATGGATTCATACCCAAGGATAATATGCAAAATCCACAATTTTACTTTCGATGATTCTGTTTCTGCAGTGACATTCAGGATCGAAAAGATTTTACAATAATCATATTTTATTCTACTGTATATTTTTATTTCGACTATACATCATCAATGACAACTTGCCCTTGATACAAGATTACTCTATGCAAGTATTTGCTTTGTAAACACTTATTTATTCGTTATTTTACCAGTTTTTCAGGATTTTTTATTAATTTAGACTACTCAATTTCGTCAATTTTTACCAAAGATACGCACACTCGTATTTTCAACAATACCGTTGATTAATATGCCATTTAGTTTTGGAGTTCAGGGGTTTTGTTTGCTTTTTTCACAGCCGTCTTGGAGCTGTAATGGGTGCTCTTTCGGACCTTGTTGCCGTGCATATTAACCTCCATATTGGAACGTTTGTAGGTGTCTGTCGAATTTTTTCCTAAGAGTTATTTTCAACTGATGCTAATAATGAAGTGATACTGATAACTCGAGTCAAGAAAACAAGAATTCAGACAAGATTGCATTAATCACAAATGCTAAGTCTTAACTCTTACTTGCCTATTCATTAATAACGGAAGGAGAAAATCTTGCAGCTTTGTTAGAGCAATATTTTGTTCAATATTATCAACCATCAGTCTATACATGGGTTCGACAAGCTTATTGAACTTTTCAACTTCTTCTTTACTCCATGGGAAGGTCAGATGCTCAATAGCGCTAGAGGCGTGAAGAATGTTTGAACCAATAGCATACTTCGCAATCGTTCGTTGAATTTCTTCTGACCGAAAAATGCAGTAAATGCCTTTCTGGAAAAGGCAGCTATAAAATAGCAAAAGCACTTAGAGAGAAAAAGGCACTGACAAAGCGAGGCGGCAAATGGAGCTCAACGGTAGTTAAAGAAATCCTGAAAAATGAGAAATATACGGGTGATGTGCTCTTTCAGAAAACATTCACTGATTCGCAGTTTAACAGGCATACCAATCGGGGTGAAAAGCCGCAGTACTATGTCAAAGGTCATCATGACGCAATAATTAGCACCGAGGACTTTGAAGCGGCACAGGCGATTATTGTCCAGCGTGCTAAAGAAAAGAATATTGTGGCGGATGATGAGAAGTACCTGAGCCGATACCCATTCTCAGGAAAAATAATATGCGCTGAATGCGGTGCTACTTGGAAAAGAAGAACACATACCGCTTGTAAGGCTAAATACTATGCTTACACCTGCAACACTCACCTGAAGGACAAAAATAAGTGCGGCCAGCTTTTTATCAACGAGACGGATTTTGAGGTCGCCTTTGTAAATATGGTGAACAAGCTGATTTTTAGCAAAAAGGTTCTTTTACAACCGTTCCTTAATAGCCTTAAAAGCATTGACCAAGCTAATGCACTTACTCGAATTAACGAGCTTGAGACGGCTTTGGAACAGAACTTTGACCGAAGGCAGGTTCTTACAAACCTTCTTTCAAAGCAGTACATCGAGCCTGCACTATATGCCAAACAGAATAGTGAACTTTTAGCTGAAGCTGAGGAGTTGAGAAATGAAAAGGAAGCCTTGTACCGCTCGGTAAATGGTGAGCTTGAGAATTCGAAAGCAGTAAGCAGGCTCTTAAAGTATGTAAACAATAGTGCAGGACTTGCAGAATTTGATGCAGTTGCCTTTGAGGCACATGTTGACCACATTACTGTTTACACCAGAAGTGAAATAGGCTTCGCACTAAAGTGCGGTTTAACCCTTAAGGAAAGGTTGTGAGAATATGAGTCATGTCCCATACGGATACAGAATCGAAAATGGTAAAGCGGTGATTGATGAAGAAAAAGCAAAGCAAGTAAAGAAGATCTATAAAGCATACCTCTCTGGCCTTGCCTACGTGCCAGCAGCAGAAGCCGCCGGACTTAAGCTTTACCACACAGGTGCAAAGAAGATGATGCAAAATAAGCATTACCTCGGAGACGACTATTACCCGGCGATTATTGATAATGAGACCTTTGTCGCGGCAGAAGCCGAGCGTGTAAAACGACAGGCTAAGCTTGGAAGAGTATTTGATGATAAGCCAGCCAAAGTGAGCAAGATTGCTACAGGTTTTAAGATGCCAAAGGTTCAAATAAAATATGATGATCCTTTTACACAGGCAGAATACGTCTACAGCTTGATAGAAAGCGAGGTGGATGTATGATTTCCTTAGCCAGCAATGTTACGGTTATTCCTGCAAAGAAAACAATCGGTACACAGAAAACAACCGATAAAGTCCAGAAAACACGAGTAGCTGCTTATTGCCGTGTTTCCACTGATAGTGATGAGCAGGAAACCAGCTATGAAACACAGATTGAGCATTACACTTCGTTTATCAATAGTCACCCGGATTGGGTGCTGGCCGGGATATATGCCGATGACGGCATTTCTGGAATGAATACGAAAAAGCGTGATGAATTCCAGCGCATGATTAATGACTGTAACGAAGGCAAGATAGATATGGTTATTACCAAGTCCATCAGCCGATTTGCAAGGAATACGGTTGATTGTCTGAATTATACCAGAGCCCTTAAGAATAAGAACATCGGCGTTTACTTCGAAAAAGAAAATATCAATACGCTCGATGCTAAAGGTGAAGTTCTAATGACAATTATGGCTTCTCTTGCACAGCAAGAAAGTGAGTCATTATCGGCTAACGTTCGTCTGGGTTTGCAGTTCCGATACCAACAAGGAAAAGTTCAGGTCAATCACAACTGGTTCTTGGGATATACCAAAGATGCAGACGGGCACCTCATCATTGATCCAGAGCAAGCTGAAGTCGTTAAGCGCATCTATAGAGAGTACCTTAGCGGTAAGAGCTTCTTACAGATAAAAAGGTCGCTTGAAGCCGATGGAATTCTGAACGGTGCCGGTAATGCAAAATGGCATGAAAGCAATATAAAGCAGATACTTACAAACGAGAAGTACATCGGAGACGCTTTGCTTCAGAAGACCTATACGGTGGATATTCTTGAAAAGAAGCGTGAAGCTAATAAGGGTCAGGTTCCTAAATATTATGTAGAGGACAGTCATGAAGCTATTATTCCAAAGGATATCTTCCTAAAGGTACAGGAGGAAATCGCAAGACGCGCAAACCTTACCAAAGGCACCACAAAGCGCAAACGAATCTATAGTGGCCGCTACGCTTTATCTGGAATAGTGTTCTGCGCTCACTGCGGTGACATCTTCCGCAGAATTAAATGGAACAATCGTGGGTGTAAGTCCACCGTTTGGCGCTGCGTCAGCAGGGTAGAAAAAGATGGTCCAGATTGTACCGCAAGGACTGTTCATGAAGAATTTCTCCATGAGGTAGTTATCAAGGCCATAAACGAAGCGTTCCGGGAAAAGAAAGCAATCCTTCCTCTTTTGCGAGAGAATATCGAGAGTAGTCTGGAGGAAGTCACTTCAAATCAGATTGCAGCGATTGATGAACAGATGAAGTCAATGCAGCAGGAGCTATTGGCAACCGTTAATTCTAAGAATACCGGTGATGAGCTTGGTATGGAGATTAGAAGGCTGCGTGATGAGAAGCAGGCCCTTCAAAATGAGCAGGCATCCCGACAGGATCTGAGAACACGACTCGATGAGATGATGCGTTTCCTTAACGATCTGCCTTGCGAGTTGACTGAATATGAAGAAGATTATGTAAGGACTCTCTTGGAAAAGATAACGGTTTATGATGACTATTTCATTGTGGAATTTAAGTCTGGAATTGAAATCCAAATTGACGAGTAATCGATACAACACTATAACGAAGTGGCTGATGAGATATACCGCTTGCGTGAACTGAGGCAAAATGCATTGGTTGAAAACGCAGTCATGTCAACTCGCAGAATATGATGATCTATTGGTGAGACGGCTTATTGAGAAGTTAACAGTCTTAGATGATAAACTGACTATTGAGTTCAGGCTCAGTGCTGAAATTGATGTAGAAATATAATGCATATAACTAACCGCCAGTCGAGGAGAATTATCCTTTATCTGGCGGTGTTTTAATCGTTAAAACCCTCATCAAGTATAAATAGAAAATACATTGCTCGTTCACTTGAATAACTGTTCAAGTATCTATTGACTTCTTTTTATCGCAGTAGTAAAATTAACATGTGAATAACTGTTCAAGTATGCAATTGAAATAATATCGGAGGTGATAATGTGGCAAGGAAAATTCAACCAACTGAAAGATGTGACTGTGATGTTATACATGAGGAGACTGTTAACCAAGTTCGAGAAAAAATGCCTCAAGAAGAAACCCTATATGATCTTGCGGAGCTATTTAAGGTCTTTGGGGATTCAACAAGAATTAAGATACTCTGGGCGTTAGATGAAGCCGAGATGTGCGTTTGCGATATTGCATTCTTATTGAATATGACCCAATCAGCAATTTCTCATCAGCTAAGAGTCTTAAAGCAGGCTGAACTAGTAAAGAGCAGAAGAGAAGGAAAGATTGTATTCTACTCCCTTGAAGATGAACATGTAAAGCAAATATTTGACCAAGGATTAATTCATATTTCAGAAGAAAGTAAGTAAAGGTGGGGCAGTGATGTTAAAGAAGGAAATAATTTTAGAAGGATTAGATTGTGCAAATTGTGCAGCTAAAATTGAAGATGAGGTTAATAAATTAAATGGAGTCAAAGCCTATATAAACTTCATGAACAAGACATTGACTTTAGAAACTGAATCAGAGCAAGAGTATAAGAATACACTACAGCAGGTTGAAACCATAGTGCACAAGCACGAACCGGATGTGGCAGTGAAAGAAAAATCCATTAGCAAGAGCAATAAAAAAGTATTAATACTTGAAGGACTTGATTGTGCGAATTGTGCTGCAAAGATTGAAGCTCAAACACAAAGCCTTGAAGGAGTAAATAGTGCAACCGTTGATTTTGTTACTAAGAAGCTGACAATTGAAGCGGTCGATAAAAAGGAATTTGGTAAAATTCTTGGAGAAGTAACATCCATTGTAAATAAACTTGAGCCGGATGTTAAAATAGTTGATGCAGAGAAGAAAAAGGTGAACAAAAGCATAGTAATGCTTGAAGGACTTGGATGCGCGAATTGTGCAGCTAAAATGGAAAAAGAAATAAGCGGTTTAGAAGGAGTGGAGTTTGCTGCAGTAGATTTTGTTTCGAAGAAACTAACAATGGAAATAAGTCCGAAAGTCAACCGCACTGAATTAAATGAGAAGATTGAAGGCATTGTAAAAAAAATCGAACCGGATGTAAAGATTGTTTTTGAGAAAGATACATCTAAGGCCAACATAAAAGAAAAT